>CAYJRR010000027.1:0-39869 GCA_964372275.1 uncultured bacterium | reverse complement strand
CGATCGTGCCGATGTTGACGTGGGGCTTCGTGCGCTGGAACTTTTCCTTGGCCATGGGTCCTCTGGAGTTCGAGTCATCCGCCGCAAGATATCGCGGCGCGGCGGAGGCTATACACGAATCGGTCGATCCTCGTCACGTTCCCTGCATCTTGGCGATGATCTCGTTCGAGATCTGGGTCGGCACCGGGGCGTAGTGGGAGAACTGCATGGTGTAGTTCGCCCGGCCCTGCGTCCGGCTGCGCAGGTCGGTGGAGTAGCCGAACATGTGGGCCAGCGGAACGGCGGCGTCGATCGCCACGCTCCCGGCCCGCACCTCGGTGCCGGAGATCCGGCCGCGACGCGAGTTCAGGTCGCCAATCACCGCCCCCTGGAACTCCTCCGGGACGACCACCTGCACCGCCATCATCGGCTCCAAGAGGATCGGCCCCGCCTTCTTGCAGCACTCCTTGAAGCCGATCGATCCGGCGATCTTGAACGCCATCTCGCTGGAGTCGACCTCGTGGTAGCTGCCGTCGACGAGGAAGACCGCGACGTCGGTGACCGGAAAGCCCGCCTGGATCCCCGAATCGAGCGCCTCCTCGATCCCCTTCCTGATCGCCGGGACGAACTCGCGCGGGACGGCGCCGCCGACGATCTCGCTCTCGAAGAGGAACCCCGATCCCGGCTTCTTCGGCTCGACGCGCAACACGACGTGGCCGTACTGCCCTTTGCCGCCGGTCTGGCGGATGTACTTCCCCTCGCCGGTCACCGCCTGGGTGACCGTCTCGCGGTAGGCGACCTGCGGCTTGCCGATGTTCGCCTCGACCTTGAACTCGCGCCGAGCGCGCTCGACCAGCACCTCCAGGTGCAGCTCCCCCATCCCGGAGATGATCGTCTGCCCCGTCTCCTCGTCGGTCTTCACCACGAACGAGGGGTCCTCCAGCGCCAGCTTCTGGAGGGCGATCCCCAGCTTGTCCTGATCGGCCTTCGACTTCGGCTCGATGGCGATGTCGATCACCGGCGTCGGGACGCGGATCGACTCCAGCACGATCGGGTGCTTCTCGTCGCAGAGCGTGTCGCCGGTGCGCGTATCGCGCAGTCCCCCGACCGCCACGATGTCGCCGGCCGAGGCCGACTTCACCTCTTCGCGCTTGTTGGCGTGCATCAGCATCAGCCGCCCGATCCGCTCACGCTTGCCGCGCGTCGCATTGAAGGCGGAGGTCCCGGCTTCGATCGTTCCGGAGTAGACGCGGATGTAGGTGAGACTGCCCACGAACGGGTCGGTCATCAGCTTGAAGGCGAGCGCGCAGAAAGGGCCGCCCGGATCGGCCTCGCGCGCCTCCGTCGTCGTCTCGTTTTCCGGTCGGTGGCCCGTCTTGGGCGGGATGTCGAGCGGCGACGGCAGGTAGTCGACGACACCGTCGAGCAGCGGCTGCACCCCCTTGTTCTTGAACGCCGTACCGAGGATCACCGGCGTGACCTTCAACGCGATCGTCGCGCGGCGCACGAGCGAGCGGATCTCGTCGGCGGTCAGCTCGTTCCCTTCGAGGTAGCGCGCCATCAGCGCTTCGTCCTGCTCGACCACCGCCTCGATCAGCTTCTCGCGGTACTCCCGCGTCTTCTCCGCGAGCTCGGCCGGAACCGGACCGCGGGAGAAGGTCTGCCCCTGGCTCGCCTCGTCCCAGACGACGAGCTCGCGGGTGACGAGGTCGACGATCCCCTTGAACTCGTCCCCTTCGCCGTAGGGGATCTGCAGCGCCACGGGCGCCGCCTGCAGCTTCTTCACCATCTGGTCGATGACGTCGAAGTAGTTCGACCCGACGCGGTCGATCTTGTTGACGAAGGCCAGCCGCGGAACCTTGTAGCGGTCGGCCTGGCGCCAGACCGTCTCCGACTGCGGCTCGACCCCCTCGACGGCGGTGAAGACGGCGATCGCCCCGTCGAGCACCCGAAGGCTTCGCTCGACCTCGATCGTGAAGTCGACGTGACCCGGCGTGTCGATGATGTTGATGCGGTGATCGCGCCAGAAGCAGGTGGTCGCGGCGGAGGTGATGGTGATCCCCCGCTCCTGCTCCTGCTCCATCCAGTCCATGGTGGCGGTGCCTTCGTGCACCTCCCCCATCTTGTGGGCCCGGCCGGTGTAGTAGAGGATCCGCTCGGTCGTGGTCGTCTTGCCGGCGTCGATGTGCGCCATGATCCCGATGTTCCGGGTGCGCTGTAATGTGACCGGCTTGGCCATGCGGATCCTCCGGAACGAAACGTCCGGCGATGTCCGGGGGAAGACCTACTGGAGGACGACTACCAGCGGTAGTGCGCGAACGCCTTGTTCGCCTCCGCCATGCGGTGGATGTCTTCCTTCTTCTTGACCGCGTTGCCGCGGTTGGCGGCGGCGTCGAGCATCTCGGCCGCGAGCTTCTCCTGCATCGTCTTCTCGCCGCGCTCCCGCGAGAAGGTGATCAGCCAGCGCATCGCCAGCGCCGTGCGGCGCTCGGGACGGACCTCGACGGGAACCTGGTAGGTCGATCCGCCGACGCGGCGCGCCTTGACCTCGACCAACGGCTTCACGTTCTCCATCGCGGTGGCGAAGACCTTGAGCGGCTCCTGCTTCGCCTTCCGCTCGATGATGTCGCACGCGCCGTAGAAGATCCCCTCGGCGACCTGCTTCTTGCCGTCCTTCATGATGCCGTTGATGAACTTGGTCACCAGACGATCGTTGAACTTCGGATCGGGGAGGACTTCGCGCTTCGGGATTTCACGGCGACGAGGCATGTCGAACGCTCCTTACGAGGGCTTCTTGGCGCCGTACTTGGAGCGCCCCTGCTTGCGGTCGGCGACCCCGGTCGAGTCGAGCGTCCCGCGGATGATGTGGTAGCGAACCCCGGGGAGGTCCTTGACGCGGCCGCCGCGGATCATGACGACCGAGTGCTCCTGCAGGTTGTGGCCGACGCCGGGAATGTAGGAGGTGACCTCGATCCCGTTCGTCAGCCGCACGCGCGCGACCTTGCGCAGCGCCGAGTTCGGCTTCTTCGGCGTGGTGGTGTAGACGCGGACGCAGACCCCCCGCTTCTGCGGGCAGTTCTTCAACGCCGGAGCCTTCGTCTTCTGGTGCTTCGCCTCGCGTCCCCCACGGACCAGCTGCGCAATCGTCGGCATCGTTCGTCAAAACCCCAGTTGGTTCAATGACTTACGGCCCATGGAGGGCGGCAAGTTCGCGGGACTGTAGCGGGACGGTGTAGGCGCGTCAAGCGCTTTTCCGGCTACGGAACGGCGCCGACGCCGAAGTCGAGGTCGGCGAGGTTGCTGCCTGCGACCTGGACCAGCGGGGCGTCGCCGGCGTTCATCACGGGGCTGGCCGTCGTCCCGTTGTAGTAGCCGCGCAGGTCGCCCGTCTCGTTGTAGATGCCGTTCGGCTGATTGAAGACGCCGCCGTCGCCGGTGTCGACGGCGAGGCCGATCACGAAGTTGCCGTTGTCGACGTCGAGGACGCGGAAGCGCACCTCGCCGGCCAGGTTGGTTTCGACCTCCGCCGACTGCTGGAAACTGATGCCGAACGGAGTCGGGAATCCGAACTCGAGACGCGCCCCCGAACCGGCCGGCGTCCCTTCGGGGAGCGTCACGGTCCCCAATAGCTCGTAGGGACCGTCGAAGTTGGAGACGAAGACGATCTCCGGAGAGACCGGCTCGGGGCCACCGCCGTCGTCGTCGTCGTCGCCCGGCGCGCCGTCGTCGTCGTCGTCCCCGGTCGCGTCGTCGGCGTCGTCGCTCGCCGCGCCCCGGTCGGTCTCGACCGTCCCGCAGCCGGCGCCGATCGCCGCCACCGACACCCACGCCGCCAACACCACCGCCCAACCGCTCGTCACGTCGATCCTCGTCATGGCTCGATCACTCCTGCTCCGAACGTCACCGGTTCCTCGGGCTCCCCCGCGATGCGGTAGAGCGTCGCCTCCTCCCGCTCCTGGATCGGATGCTCGGCCGTCCCTTCGTAGTAGCCGCGCAGATCGCCGGGAAGGTCGAAGAATCCGTCGCTCGTCGCGTCGACCTTCAGCTCCAGGACGTACATCCCGTCGGAGATCCCCTCGATGCGGAACTGGACGATCCCCGCGTCGGTGGTGTCGATCTCCTCCGACCGCTCGATCCGATCGCCGAAGGGCGTTGGCGAGCGGATCTCCATCGTCACCGTCAGTCCGGGCTCGGTCGACGCGAGCTCGACCGTCCCCTCCACGACCCGATCACCCAGGAACTGCACCGGGCGGATGACGAGCATCGGCGCGCCGCCGTCCTCGCCGGACGCGGGGCCTCGTCCCGTCTCCACGTTCCCGCAGGCGGAGAGGCCCGCACCGGCGATGGCGAGCGCGAGGCCGCCGAATCCCAACGCACGTCGCGTACGCTGCCGTCCCGTCATGGCGCCTCCTCGAGCTCGCCCGCGGAGAGGCCGAAGGCGACGGTGAAGTCGAGACCGAAGATCGAGACCTGGACCGGTCCGTCGGCGTCGACGCGGTGCGGACCCCAGGCGAGGTCGGCGGTCGCCGCGCTCCAGCCGCCGGCCACCGGCGCGAATCCGGGGATCGGCTCGCCGTCGAGGCGGACGGCGGTCGCGTCCGGCGCGCCGACCACGATCGCGGTGCGCCAGTAGCCCGGCGGGACGAAGAAGACGTATTCCGAGCGGAGGCGGTCGAGCGGCGGGACGAGAACGAAGGTCGGATCCCCCTGGTTCTCGGTCAACGATCCATCCTGCGCATCCCCCCAGGACTGGCCGACCAGGAACTGTCCGACGAGCGCCGGGGCGGTCGTCTCCAGGCGAAAGCTCTGGAAGCTCATGAGCTGAAGCATCTCCCCCGCAGCCAGCACCGCCGGAAGGCCTGGCTGCGGGGGATCTGCGGAGACGACCGTCCCGTCCTCCCGCGCCAGCACGCGCCACACGTCGGGGACGGCGCCCCGCGGCGGGCTCTTGGCGGCCAGGAAGGAGGTCCCCCAGCGACCGACCGGAGGAAGCTGCTCTTCGAGGTGATCGCAGGTCCCGACCTCGAGCGGCACGAAGGCGCACTCGTTCCCGCCAAAGACGGCGACCGGGCGGTCGGAGACGACGCGGGTGCCGGTGAGGTCGTCGGCGAAGTTCCGCGTCACGAGGTTGAGCGCCTGCTGTCGTTCGAGGGTGAAGACCAGCGTCTCGCCCGCCTCCAACGCCGGCACCGGGACGCCGCCGTTCGACGCGATCGTCGGGGCGGCGACGGTGACCTCGACCTTCGTCGGCCCGTCGTCGGCCGCGACGGTGAGGTAACCGCGCTGCGTCCAGGCCGCCGATTGCGGCCAGGCGAGGACGAGGTGGTCGGTTCCGAGCCGCGAAACGGCCGTCAGCCGGCTCCCGTCGTTCGTGTAGTAGCCCATGTTCCCGAGCGGGTTGTGCTGGTGGACCGTGACCGGCAGATCGCTCCGGACCCGGAACGCCTCCCCGACCATCGTCCCCTCCAGGTTGGCGGAGGGGAGCGCCACGCTCGCGGCGCTCTTCGGCTGGACGGTGGCGGTGGCGACCGTCGCGCCGGCGCGGTCGAGCACCGCGACCGTCGCGGCGTAGGTCGGATCGAGGTTCGAGACGGTGACTCCGAAGGGGGCGGTCGACGAGCCGTTGATGTTGTCGAGATCGACGGCGAGGAACTCGACGATCGGGGAGTAACCCGGCGGCGCGGTCGGGGCCGGCGACGGCTCGGGTTCCGGGACGGGGGCCGGGTCGCGGTGGAGATCGCTGTCGTTGCAACCGGCGACGGCGAGGAGGGCCCCGGCTATCAGGCTTTCGCGGAGTCGACGGGTGATCATCGGGGCCTCCCTGGGACCGCGTAGACTGCGACAGATTGATTGACATGTCAATCGTGTCGTCACGCGCGACGGCTGCGTCGCGTCCCGCGGTTGCCGTCGCGGCGGAGGCCGTTCCGGCGGCCGCGGACGCGCTTCCTGCTACAGGACGAGCCGTCCTCGGCGAATACCCGAAAGAACCAACCTGGGAGCGAGCCCCCGCAAGCCGTGGGAGAACCCAGGCTCCACGGCGCGAACCTCACCGACGGCGCCGCGGATCGCATCGAGGTACGGCCGGTAAAGAATCCCCTTTGACCGCCGCGGAATCGGATAGGCGTCCTTGATCCAGGCCACCCTCGGCGTGAGCAGCTCCAGCGCGTGGAAGTGGACGAAGACGATCGGATCGCCGTCGGCGGTCGGCGGGTCGCCCGCCTCGATGCGGCGCCGGCGGAGGTTCCAGGGGGCGACGCCGATCCCCGTTCGGCGCGGCACGGCGAGGGCGTCGCCGTAAAGCGCCGGCCACTCGTCGAGGTAGAGCTGATCGCCGTACTTTCCGTCCTCGAGCGTCGCGCGGCACCAGGCCAGGCACTGCTCGCGCCAGCGCGCCAAACACCGTTCGCCGGCGGCGTCGCGACGGAAGAGGAGCGAACCGACGTTGAAGCGCCCCCATTTGAGCTGGTGCGCGTCCTCGGGCGCGAAGCCGTGCTCGACGGCAAGGATCGAACGCCCTCCGAGCTCGTCGAAGAGCGCCTCGACGGGACCGAAGAAGTAGAGATCGCCGTCGAGGTAGGCGACGGCGTCGGCGGAAGGCTCCTGCGCGAGGACGAAGCGCGGGAGCACAGGACTCGTCGTCCAGTAGTGCTCTACCAACGACCGGTCGTGGCGCGTGGCGGCGAAGGCCGGGTCGAACGCCTCCACCTCTGCCCGGCGGACCAGACGCGCGCGGGGGAGACGGAGCGCCGACAGGAGGTCGAACGTCTCGTCGTCGAAGCAGAGGATCCATAGGACGAACGCAGGAGAATGCCGTTCCAGCGACCGGTAGAGCGCGAGCCCCCGGAAGAGGTAGTTCCGGTCGAAATAGGTGCAGAGGTGACGGACCGGCGCGATCGCCACCGACGTCAGCGCGGTCGCCCTCGGCCCCGGGGCGTTCCCGTTCCTTCCCTGCGCGGTCACCGTCGGCCTCCACCGACGCGTCGCACCCACCGCTTCACTCGCGCGGCGACCCCGCGCAGCGTGCCGAAGCGCGCCGCTCGGGCCAGCGCACCGACCGCGAGCCGGCGGATCGCCGCCGAGCGGCCGTCGGCGCCGAAACGGGCCTCGCGCGCCGCGGCCAGGTCGAGGCAGAACCCGTGCTGTCCGTCGACGTGGGCGAAAGCGGCGAGCAGGTCGAAGGCTCGCGGCGGAAGGCCGTCGAGAGCAGGGAGGGTGCGCAGGTACCGCGCCTCGCACCATCCGGGCGACGGTCGCTGGAACCGCTCGACGAGACGGCGGTCGACGCCGCTCCCGGTGAGCGCGGCGAGCGTCGCCGGCCGCATCCGCGCCGTGCCCCGGACTTCCAACCGGGAAAGGAAGAACCCCTCTCGCGTGAGCCACCGGTGCGTGTCTGCGAACTGGTCCTCGCCCCGATAGGCGTCGATCAATCCGGGCTCGACGTCGACCGCCAGCAGCGTCCGCCGCGGCGCCTCCGGGAGGCTCGTCACCAAGCGCATGTCGGTCCCCTGAGTATCGAGCTTGAGCCAGTCGATCCGGTCGAGTCGCGCCTTCGACAGGGCCGCCGAAAGCGTCGTGGCGCGCACCGTCGCCGTCCGCTCCACCTGGAACAGGTCGGCAAAGAGATGTTCGGCGAGCGCCTGACTGTCGGGCTCGAGCGTGCTGGAGCAGTGCGGCGAGCGGGTGAGATGGAGAAGCACCTCCCCTTTCGCCGGGTCGTCGGTCACCGCCTCGGGGAGAACGATCGACCGACGGAACGCCCCTTCCCCCGTCTCGTGGAGGTCGCGCCGGTCGGGGTCGAAGCCGACGTAGACGGCGTGCCGCGCAAGCTTCTGCCAGATGCGCGGCGGCGCACCCGACGCGCCGACGTCAACCAAGACCGGCGGCGGATCGACGGCGTGGACGAGCTCGTCGAGCGTCGCCTCCACGGCCCGCGCGGAACCGACCTCCGTCACGATCCCCCCTTGCGGCAGACGTAGGTCGTCACCGTCACCGGCTCCGGGAGACAGGCGATGGCGTGCGTCTGGATCTCGCGCTTCTCGACCGTCTCGAGTCCGTGGTGCCGGAACTGCTCCAGCAGGTGCGACTCCTCGAAGACCACCTCCGCCATCTCGACACCGTAGGCGCGCTTCCGGAGCCACATCGTCGGCGCGGTCCGCATCACCGGCGTGCGATGGAAGATGGCGGCGACCCTCGCCACGCGTGCCGTCTCGGCGATTGCGCGGTCGTAGTCCGCCAGATGAAGCAGCACGCAGCCGGAGATGACCAACTCGAAGGCGCCGTCGGCGAACGGGAGGCTCGTCGCGTCGGCGGCGGCGAACGGTGTCCCGGGGTTCGCGCGGAGCGCCATCCGCAAGAGTGGGAGCGAATAGTCGACCCCGAGGTAGTCGGGCCGGCGGCCGGCGTAGTACTCCAGAACCTCCTGGTAGTAGCCGCTGGCGCAACCGACCTCCAGGATCGAGCCCGCTTCGCAGCCGGTCGCCCGCACCGCCTCGGCGGCGGTCCGCAGCACCGGTACGTCGTGGCCGCGGTACATCTCCAAAAGCTCGTCCTCGACCACCGCCCGTTGCTGCTCGGGGATCGACGGGTCCTGCCAGCTCCGGTCCAGGGAGCGCGGGTCCCGTCCCGGCTCGAAGAGGAGATACCCGTCCGACGGTCCACGCAGCCGCGCGCGCGTCCGGAGCGCGAGCGCCGCGGTGGCGATGGCGAGCCTTCCGCCGGGGAGCTCCTCGACGATCGGCCGCGCGCGACGGAGCGCGGCGCGCACCGGGCCCCGCGAAACCGGCCGGCCGAGGCGCCTGGGGCCGCCGGCCGCCGCGCGCGGACCGCGGACGATCCCGGCCGCGTGGTCGGCGACCGCTTCCATCCGCTTGGCGTAGGTGTGGTCGGTGAGCGTGCGACGTTGTCCGGCGGCGGCGAGCGCCGCGCGTTCGCGCTCGTGGCCCAGCAACCAGGCGATCCGCTCGGCGCAATCGGCCGCCGAGTCGTAGGCGACCACCTCCTCGTCCGGCCGGAACAGGTCGGCGAGGTTGTCCTTGCGGTCGGTCACCAGCGCGCAACCCATCCCCGTCGCCTCGAACAGGCGCATGTTGTTGCAGAAACGACCGGCGACCGGGCCGTGTCGATTGACGGCGATCTTCGCGTCGGCGAGGACGCGGTACATGTCGAGTCCCCACGCCGGTCCGTGGAAGCGGCGCCGGATCGGGTAGTCCGCGCGAAGCGACTCCTCGCCGTAGCCCCAGAAGTCGACCTTCACCCGGGCCGCGACCTCCTCCAGGAAGCGCGCCCCCGGCTCGTGCTGCGGCCCGGCGTAGCCGCCGACGAAGACGGCGCCGTGCACGCGCTCCCGCGAACCGACCTTCTCCAGCACCGCCGGTTCGAACGCGAGCGGGAGAAAGGCGGCGGGGAGTCCGCGGCGCCGGAGCATCGAGACGTAATGGGGAAAGCTCGTCAGCAGGCGGTCGTAGGGACCGAGGTCGACGTCCGGCGAGAGCGCGTACGAGGTCTGGCCGACGATCGCCGGAACGCGCGCCCGCACCTCGTGCAGGAGTCCGGCGTCGATCCAGTTCAGGTCCTGCACGTAGAGGACGTCGGGACGGATCTTTTCGATCTGCGCCGCCAGGATCCGGAGCAGCGTGCGCTTGCCGGCGGTGGGGAGACTCGGGAGTCCGTTCTCCCGCGCCCACGCCCGCTGCAGCGGAAGGCTGTTCGCGATCACCTCCTCCGCCTCGTGGCCGAGCGCACGGAGGTTGCGCGCGTAGTAGTCGCTGGTGCCGAAGCAGCGGCCGAGGAGGCCGTCGCGTTGTACCTCGTAGGGCTGGCGCGCGAGGCCCGGCCGGTCTCGGTAATGCGCCTCGAGGAAGGGCGGGTAGTAGGTGTCGACGACGAGGAACCTCATCGGTCGAACCTCATCCCGCCGGGCGACGGATGGAAGAGCGCCTCCCACACTTCGCCGAAGCGGCGGAAGCGTCCGGCCCCCCGCTCCCAGAAGTGGTTCATCGGGTGCGGAAAGCGCGCGCGATCGCGAAGGAGGAGCGCGTGCACCAGGTCCCGTCCGAGACCGACCCCCTCGCGGAGGGCGTCGACGAGGAGGTGGAGGCGCGTCGGCCGGCTCCCGAATCCGAAGAGGCGGTGCCCCGACCGGCCGGCGGCGAACTGCGATCGCGCCGCGAAGCGCGCCGTCATCTTCGTCGCGGGGACGAGGTGGCGCACGGCGAGGCGCGGTTCGTACCACACCAGCTCCGAGGGCCTTGCCGCGCGCACCCGCTTGAGAAGCGCCGACTCCTCCCCGTAGGCGAGCGCCCCCCCTTTCATCCCCAGATCCGGATCGAACTCGCCGACCTCCTGCAGCAGATCGCGGCGGAAGAAGATGTTCCCGCCGGTGAGGTAGTCCAAGTCGAGCGCCTTCGACTCCGGACCCAGGTCATGCGCGCCGTACGCGTCCCGGAACCAAGGCGGCTTCGGCGTCTCGTAGAAGGGGTGGTAGGGCCCGCCGAAGACCCCGGGGCTCTTCGCGTCGCACACCTCCAACGCGGCCTGCACCCATCCCGGCGGGCAAAGGCAGTCGTCGTCGGTGTATCCCACCCACCGCCCGCGCGCCTCCCGCCACCCCCGGTTGCGCGCGTGCGAAAGCCCCTGCCTCTCCTCGAAGGCGTAGCGGACGACCGGCGCGCGGCCCCCGTTCGCGTGGGCCGCCGCCCCCTCCCCCCGCGTCTCGAACGCGCGCACCACCTCGCGCGTTCCGTCGGTGGATCGGTTGTCGACGACCACCACCTCCCAACGCGATCGGTCGGCCGTCTGCGCCAACAACGCCTCGAGCGCCGCCTTGAGCCGCGGCGCGCGATTGAAGGTGCAGACGACGATCGAGAGAACGGGGGTCACAGGAGATCGAGGAAGGCCCGATCGAGTATGGCCGCCACCGCTTCGCGGGAGTGTGCCTTCCGCACCGATTCGAGCGCCTGTCGCCCCATCCCCCGGCGCTCCTCCGGCGACGACACCAGGCGCTCGATCGCGTCGGTCCACTCGTCCGGTGTCGAAGCCAACATGCCGTTCACGCCGTGGCGCACGATACGCGCGCAGTCGCCCGCGCGGAGGCAGACCGGCGGCACGCCACCGGTCATGTAGAGGAGCGCTTTGAGCGGTCCCCGAAGCTCGTACTCCTCGACGTCGAAGGGGGGCGGAAACAGCCCGACGTCCATCGACAGGATCTCGTGAATCATCGCCGTTTCGTCGTAGTCGGCTCGGTAGGAGATCCGGGCGCCGTCGACGCGCGGCACCCGGCTCGGATCGTTGCCGCCGACCACCCGTAGCTCGACCTCGGGGTGCCGGCGAAGAACCCGTTCCAGCGGTTCCCGGATCGCGCCCAGCGCCTGCATCGTCCCCGAGCTGCCGATCCATCCCACGACGGTGGTCGACCGGTCTCCGCGCCGGACGTCGGCGCGCAGCTCGTCGAAGCGCTCTACCTGCGTGCACGGCGGAATCGGGACGACCCGACGGTTGAAACGCCGCCCGTAGGCGCATACCCATTCGTTCTCGCTGAACACCGCATCCGATAGGCGAAGGATCTTGTTCAGATCGCGCCACCCCGCCCGCTGGTGGACCGGGAGCCAGAGCGCATCGGTCAGGTCGAAGACCACCTTCGCGTCGGATCGCGCTTTCAGCTCGCGGACCAGGCGGAGCGACGCCACCTTGAGCAGGTAAACGGCATCGGCCTCCGACGCGCGCCCGACGATCTCGTCCTCGCGTCGCCGCAATGCGGTCGGATCGTCCGCGGCGCCCCGTTCGCGCAGGTAGACGAACTCCGTCGACCAGCCGAGCCGCTCGAGCGGCTCCTGGAAGATGAGGCCCCTCACCCGCACCGTGGCGTGGCCGAGAACCGGATCGAGGACAAAGAGGAGCCGTCCCTTAGCCACGTTCGGACCGGGCGTTGCGCAGGAGGCGGACGGTCTCGGCGATTCCGGCCGCGAGATCCCCCTCGAATCGGAATCCGAGCGCCTCGAACTTGCGCCGGTCGACGACATAGGAGAGCTGGTTCATGATCTCCGCATCGACCAGCTCCGTTCGCACGTCGGGGACCGACGCCCGAATCGCCTCGACGATCTCACGCACCGTCGCGTTCAGCGTGAGCACGTTGTAGGTCTCGCGGTCGAACCGGTCGGACGCAAGGAGGAAATGGATCGACCGAACACAATCGGCAAGATCGAGGTACGGACGCTTCTGGTCGAGCGCCGTGCGCCAGATGGTGAGTGGGAGTCCGAGGCAGGCTTGCCAGACGAACTTGTTCACGGCGGTATGGAACCGCATTCCGGGCGACGTGCCGAAGATCGTCCCGAACCGGCAGGTCACGAATCGCAAGCCCCGCTCCCCGAGCTCGACCAGAATGCGCTCGGCGCGAAGCTTGCTCTCGGCATAGGGGCTCGATGGGTTCAGATCCTCCGGCGGGCAGCGCTCGTCGACGACCTCGGTTCGCGGCCCGTAGACGCTGGTCGTCGATGCGAACAGCAGGCGGCAGCCGCTGGCGAGACAGGCACGCGCGACACGCTCCGTCCCCCCCGCATTGAGACGGTCGACCTTGTCGCGGTTCCCGACGCTGCTCGGAGCGTCGGTGATCGCCGCGAGGTGAATCACGGCCTCCGCTCCCTGAAACAGCGCCGTCAGGTCGGCGGCGAGGACGTCGGCTTCGACGAAGCGATAGCGACCCGCGACGGGGAGATCGAACAGCGACGCGAAACGCTGTGTCGACAGGTCGTCGACGACCACGATCTCGTCCCGACCGGCGACGGCCGGAAGCTCGCGGATCAACCGCGAACCGATGTGGCCGAGTCCGCCGGTGACGACGATCCTCATCCGCCACCCTCCTCCAGCACCGCCTTGGTTCGACGCAGCCCCTCGTCGAAGGAGAGGCTCGGACGCCAACCGATGGCGGCGCGCAGCCGGGCCGACGAGATCTGTACCCGATCGACCTCGATGCGACGCCGCTCCTCCGGCCACTCGACGTGGGCGACCCTCCCCCGCCCGAAGACACCGACGATTCGACGTGCAATCTCCAGCACCGAGACATGCTCGTCGTGCGTCGCGAAGTAGGCCTCACCCCACAGACGCGGCTCCTCCGCCGCGCGCAGCAGGACGTCGCAGGCGTCGTCGGCGTGGAGGACGTTTCGTGTCTGCTCCCCGCTTCCGAACACCTTGATCTCCTGTCCGGTGTGCGCCAGGTGGATGAAGTAGTTCACGAACCCGAACTCCGGAAACCCCTTCCCGTACGGTCCGTAGAGGTTGGCAAACCGCAGCACCACCGTCTTCAGGTCGTGCACCCGGTGGTAGATCCGATAGTACTTCTCGGCGACCCCCTTGTTCGCCGAGTAGACGTCGAGCGGTTTCTCGCCGTGGTCCTCGTCGATCACCTCGCCCGCCGCCCGCCCCACCACCGTCGCGCTCGAGGTGTAAACCACCACCGCGTCACGGGCATGGAGCCGGATGGCCTCGAGCAGACGGAGGTTTCCGAGGCAGTTGATCTCCGCGTCGAAGAGCGGGTGCTGCAGCGAGAGCGGGTGCGAGGTTTGAGCGGCGCAGTTGACGATCAGGTCCCGTCCCCGAACGGCGTCCGCGATGGCGCGCTCGTCGAGCATGCTCCCATGTACGAAGCGGATCCTCTCCATCACTCCGCGCAGCGTGTCGGTGGTGGCACGAAGGCGCGGCTCGAGCGAATCGAGGACCGTGACGTCGGTCCCCGGACGCTGAAGGCAGCGCCGCACCAGGTTCGCGCCGAGAAATCCAGCTCCGCCGATCACCAGTACGTTCACGCCACCACTCCTCGCCCGAGAACCGCTTCGATGGTCCGGTCGATGCCGTCGGCGAGCGTCACGGTTGGCTGCCAGCCGGTCGATTCGGAGAGGCGCGAGATGTCGGCAACGAAGTTCCGGCGCTCGATCGGCGACAGGTCGGACGGCTCGTCGACCTGCGCCACGTCCGCCCGGCGTCCGGTGCGAAGGAATACCCGATCCGCCACGGTGCGGATCGCATCGACGACGGTGTGACCGATTCCCGATCCGACCAGGAAGTGCCCGCCGTCGACGGCCTCGATCTTCTCACCCGCGGTGAGGAACGCGCGCGCAACGTCATCGACGAAGACGTAGTCGCGCAGGAACTCGCCCGTCCCGTAGACGGTGAGCGGTTCGCCCCGTAACGCACGAACGACCATCCGGTTCAAGATCCCTCGGTCGGCGCTCCCGCTCCCCGGTCCCGGTCCGTAGACGTTCGCCAGGCGAAGCGTCGCGCCTTGCACGATCCGCTGCCGCACGTAGCACTTCAGGCACGACTCCGCCACCAGCTTGTGCCGGTCGTACGCCGTCACCGGCCGGTCGTCGGCGGTCTCGTCGACCGGAAGCCGATCGGGCAGTCCAACTTCGGTGGCCGTGCCGGCGAATAGGATCCGCGGCCGCGTTCCACGGCGCCGGCAGGTCTCGAGGAGACGAACCATCGGCAGGACGTTCAATGCGGCGTCGGCCGCCGGATCTCGGTCGGCGACGTAGACGCTGGTCTGCGCGGCGAGGTGGAATACCACGTCGACCCCGTCGAGCGCCCGATCCCACAGGTCCGGGTCGACGACGTCGCCCGGGACATCGCGAACCGTCGCCCGACCCGGTATGGACGGATAGGAGGACGCGCCGCGACCGAGCCGCACGATCTCGCACTCGATCGGCGCCAGACGGCGCGTGATCGACGCGCCGATGTAACCTCCGCCGCCGCTGATCAGGATGCGGCGGCCGCGGTAAAACGGCGGCGTGTCGTTACCATCGGTCATCGTCCCGGCGAACAATATCCGACCGTTCGTCCCCGCCAAAACCTGCGGGCAGACGTCGCGCCGATCCGCCGGTCCGTCGGCGGCAGCGGAACGACACGCGACCGGTGAGTCGTGCCCACGCCAAGACCTCTCCGATGACCCGCCCCGGCGCCGACGCCGCCACGGTCGCCAGCAGTCCGTCGAGAGGGCCCCGTCGCCACCCGGCCGACCGGACGACGTCGATCGGCTCGTTCTGGTGGAAGGTCTCCACGCGGTCGAACGACGGCGCCAGAGCCGAGCGGAGGTCGGCAGTACGAAAGAACACCATGTGCCGCGGGAAGTCGAAACCGCTCCAGTACTCGCCGAATACCCATGCGTCGATCGCATCGCGAACGACGGTCGAAAAGAGCAGCTCACCGCCCGGCTTCAGCTTGGCGGAGATCGACGGGAGGAACCCGAACGGGTCGTGCAGGTGCTCCAGCACCATGCTGCAGACGACCGCATCGTAGGCGCCGTCGGGAGTTCGCCCGAGCGCCTCCTCCGCGCGGCCGGTCTCGACGGAGAATCCGGAGTTCCGGGCACGTTCCGCGGCGGCAGGCACAAGCTCGATGCCGTGTAGATCGCGCCAGCCCATGTGTCGCAGGAGGCGCAACCGCGCACCGTCGGCGCAGCCGATCTCGAGGAGCCGGCCGCCGGGAACGAACCGCGGAGTGAGCGCCACACCGTGCCGGCGGCGCTCCCACGGATCGAACAGCGGAAGCCGTCGAACCACTCGCCCGAGGCCGTCTTCGGGATACCCGAGCCGTCGTTGCAAATAGGATTCCGGCACCCAACGGCGCGGTTGCGGAGCCGGAACCGGCGCCGCCTCCGGATCCGAGGGCGCGACGTGCCGGGCGACCATCGCGCGGCCGCCATCCTGCCCTTCCGGCGCACCGTGCGGGACGTAGCCGTCCGGATAGAGCTCGGCGAGACGTTCGACCGTCGGCCTCGGGTTCTGAAACCAGAGGCCGCACATCCGGCATTCGGCCGCTGAGAAGATTCCCGGCAGCCGGTGCAGGCGATCGGGCCCGCGGGCGATGACGTGTCCTTCGGTACCTCCACAGCGCGGGCAGTGCGCCGTCTCGAATCCGGGAATCATCGCGTCCTGAAGAGCAGGTTGCACATCCGCGGGATCCGCCGCTCCGCAGGGAGGCTGGTCTGGTCGTACGCCTGGGCGAATCGTCCCTTGGCCTCGAGCGTGTATCCCTCGCTCGCCAGGACCTCGACGATCTCCCGCACGTCGAGGAACCAATACGGAATCGTTGATCCTGGCACGTTCTGTTGTGCGGTGGCGAAGGTCCTCACCTCACCGGCGGGGAGCTTGGCGAGGAAGACGTAGCGCGGCCTGAGCATGCAGAGTCGACGAATCAGTCCGCGATAGTCCTCCACGTACTGGAGCGCACTGCACGAAAAGAGGAGGTCGACCTTTTCGATCTCGGGGATTTCGGTATGAAAATGGATTCCCGCTTCGGCACCGAACAGCGCTCGACCGGCGTCGCATACCTCCGGCCCTTCGACGACGTGGTAGTCGATCCGGTCGGAGCGAACGACGCCGGCACGGAGCGCGGCATAGGAGATCCCCATCCCGCCGCCGAAGTCGAGCACGCGAAGGTTCTCCTTCCCGGCGAGAAGCGTCGCCACCAACGCCACCAGCCAAGTGTGCTCTTCACCCGCGGGCTCCGGAAGCAGACCCGTCGAAGCCTCGAGCGCTCCGCGTGTATAGGCGCGCGTCATCTCCAGCCAGGTGTTTCCGGCGAAACCCTCGCCCCTCGCCGGAACATCGCACAAACGCGGGTAGACCCCCTCCCAGATCGGTGCTGGCGCTGGCGCCGTCGCAGGCCGGGTACGCCTCAGACGCCCGAGGAACCTGCGCAGCATCGTGGTCATGCCGTCGGGCGGGCGAAGAAGGAGCGCACCGCCTCGATCACCCGATCCTGATCGGACTCGGGGAGCTCCGGATAGAGGGGAAGCGAAAGGACTTCTCGCGCCGCGCGCTCGGTCTCCGCGAGGCGATCGGCGCCGCGGAGGCGATCGCGGTAGGCCGCCTGGAGATGGACCGGCACCGGGTAGTGGACCAGCGTCCCGACGCCGCGGTCGTGGAGCGCCTTCATCAACGCCTCCCGTTCCACCGTCCGCACCACGTACAGGTGGTAGGCGTGTCCGTCGGCGGCGGGAGGGGTGCGGAGGGGCAGCCCCGCGAACGCCTCGTCGTAGCGGCGCGCGAGGCGGGCGCGCGAAGCGTTGTCGGCGTCGAGGGTGCGGAGCTTGACGCGCAGCACCGCGGCCTGCAGCTCGTCGAGCCGCGAGTTGGTCCCGGCGAACCGGCTGACGTAGCGCTCCTCCCAGCCGTACTCCCGGAGCAGGCGCACGCGCTCGACCGTTGCGCGGTCGGCGCCGACCACCATCCCTCCATCGCCGATCGCGCCGAGATTCTTCGTGGGGTAGAAGCTGAAGGCGGCGAGATCGCCGAACGAGCCGACCCGGCGGCCGCGGTGGCGCGCGCCGTGGGCCTGCGCGCAGTCCTCGATCACGCGCAGCCCCCGCCGGCCGGCGACGGCGAGAATCTCGTCGAGCGCGGCCGGTCGGCCGTAGAGGTGGACGGCGATCACCGCCCGGGTACGAGGACCGACCGCCGCGTCGAGCTTCGCAGGGTCGAGGGTGAAGGTCTCCGGATCGACGTCGACCATCACCGGCGCCGCCCCGGCCAGCTCGATCGCCGCGACCGTGGCCACCGCGGTGTGGGCCACGGTGACGACCTCGTCGCCCGGCCCCAGCCCGAGCGCGCGGACGGCGAGGTGCAGGGCGTCGGTGCCGCTCCCGACGCCGACCGCGTCCCCGACGCCGACGTAGGCGGCGAACTCCGACTCGAAGGCGCGCACCTCCTCGCCCAGGATGTAGCGCCCCTTCTCCAGCACCCGCCGCATCGCCTCCTCGATCCCGGCGCGGTGGGCGAGGAACTGGGCCTTCGGATCGGCGACCGGGATCACGGACCGCCCTCGTTCGCGCGCACCTCCGGGATCACGCCAGCACCTTCACCGTGGGGACGTAGACGATGAACCGTCCGCCGCCGGCGACGAACCCCCGCTCCTTCTCCAGGATCTCGGCGGCGTGGTTCCAGGCGAACAGCAGCGCGTGGCTGGGCGGAGAGGCCGCGAACTCCGAGTACGGCCGCACCGGGATGTGACTCCCCGGGGTCAGCTTCCCCTGCTTCACCGGGGTGGTGTCGCTGATGTAGGACACCAGCTCCGGTCCGATGCCGCCGTAGTTGAGGACGGTGGTGCTCTTCGAGGTGGCGCCGTAGCCGACGACGCTCTTCCCTTCCGCCTTCAACCGCCGGAGCAGGGCTTTGAGCTCGTCACGCGAGCGCTCGATCCGTTCGCTCAACCGCCGGAAGGTCTCGAGGCGGTCGAGTCCGAGCTCCTTCTCCCGGGCCAGGAGGCGAGGAACGTCTGGCGACACCGGCCGGGAGCCTTTCGGCGCGACGACGTAGCGCATCGAGCCGCCGTGCGTCCCCTGGGGGATGGCGTCGACCAGCTCCATCCCGTGCCGTCCGAACAACTGCGAGACCGACGCGAGCGAGAAGTAGAAGACGTGCTCGTCGTAGATCTGGTCGTAGGAGGTCTTCTCCACGATGTCGCCGACGTAGGGGTCCTCGAACACCAGTACCCCGGTCGGCTTGAGCAGGATCCGGATCCCCTCGGCGACCGAGTGGATGTCCGGCAGGTGGCACATCACGTTGGCGCCGAGGAACGCGTCGGCCTGGCCGTTTTCCGCCACGATCTCGCGGGCGACGCCGGCGTCGAAGAAGCGGCAGACGGTGCGGATCCCCTTGGCGGCGGCGACCTCCGCGACGTTCTTCGAAGGCTCGATCCCGAGGTGCCGGATCTTCGCTTCTGCGAAGTGGTGCAGAAGGATCCCGTCGTTGCTCCCGATCTCCACCACGAATGGATCGGGCCCGCCGAGGTAGCGCGCGCGCACGTCGTCGGCCATCTCCCGGAAATGGACCGCCATCCGCGACGAGGTGGACGAGAAGAAGGCGTAGTTCTCGTGGAACATCTTCGTCGGGTCGACCCGCTCCACCAGCTGCACCATCGTGCACCGCGGGCAGAACGCGACCGCCAGCTCGAAGAAGTACTCCTCCGCGACCCGATCCGGCGCCACGAACCCGTTCGCGATCGGCATCCGCCCGAAGGAGTGGAACGGCTCGGTGGAGGAGCCGCAGGTCAGGCAGGCACTCATGACCGAAAGACTACTTGGAACGTCGCCGAGAGGGCCAAACCCTTCTTGATTCTCCGCCATCCGCGGCGTGCCAGGGAGAGCACGTCGTGGAACCACCGGGCTGCGATCGTCGCATGGCGTTGCGAACGGGCTACCGACATCGCCTGCCGTCCACCACCCGACTTGTCGTGCGCATTGCGATTCGGTGCGACGGCCGGACCGCGTCGCCGTTCGATCTCCTCCAGTGCGCGCCGAAAGACGGAGACTTCGTTGTAGTCCCGTGTCGCGCGACGCCAACCCGCTGCTGCGATCTCCCGCCGCTCCCGTTCATGCGCCAGGTAGTAGCGAATCATGTCGATACATTCTTCGACCGTTTCGAAACCGACGACCTCCTTTCCAACTTCGAAAACCTTTCCCAGGTATCGAGCGTTGTCACATACCTGCAGGACTCCGTTGGCGGGCAGGCAGTACGTTCGGAAATTGATCGGTCCGGTGGTGTTGTGCAAGTTGGGACCGATCTTCGCTCGCCGAATCAGCTCCCTCTCCTTCTCCTCGGGCAGAAAACCGCGCGGCCAGCCGCGGCCGTAGAAGTGAGCATCGGAAAATACTCCCGCGAGCCGCTCCAGCCGATTCCGTCGCCATGGACTCGATAGATCGCTCACCATGAACAGGTCGATGTCCCGCTTTCCCTCGAGAATCTGCTCCTCGGTGAGGCTCGGATCGTAGAAGCCATCGCGGTAACCCATTGGAATCCAGGTGACCTCCTTCACGCCCCAGGATCGATACGTCTCTACTTCGGCGACGTTTCCCACCAGACAGAGGTCGTAGGCGTGGGCCACTGGTCGCGATAGATTTTCCGAGCTTTCGGGATCGTCGAAGCACTGGAAGACGGTATAGACAGGAAGACGCTCCACGAACTCCGGATGGAGATTCAATCCGGCGAGATTGTAGAGGACGTCGACCCCGTCCAGGCGCTCCTCGAGCCGCTCGTACATCGTAAGAAGCTCGCGGTCTCCTCGCCGCCACCGCGCATCGAGTTCCGCAAACGTTAGCGGCGGGCCCGGCGGATTCAGTGTCAGGCAGAAGCTCTCGACGGCGAATCCGGCCGCGCGAAGCCGCTGATGGTACTCCAGCTCCACCCGTTCGACGTTTCGATACGGAGTCGGATAATAGGGGTAGCCAAGAAGAAAACGCGGACCGATCACGGAGCCGCGAGTCCTCCCACCCGGTAGATGCCAGTCCACGAGTCGCGCACGTGGAGGATTCGCCCCTGTACCAAACCTTCCGCAAGCAGCCGGTCAACACCTCGGCAGACGTCATGGATCCAGTCGAATGGCTCGACGAGACCTGGATGGAAGTCGTGCCACAGGACGAACGAGCCCCGCCGCATGTGACGAAGGACTTTCTTCGTGTCGTTGTATACGAACTCGGCATCGTGGCATCCGTCGATGAACGCCACGTCGATCGTGCCCACGTCCGGCTCCCACCGCGCGGTGTTGGCGAGGATCTGGGTGATGTTGGTCAAACCGCGTTCCCGGTAGTACGAACCGATCTCGTTGCGTTCGAACGCTCGCGTTACCTTTTCCCCCCCATCCCCCGAGGCGATCTCCTCGGGCGGGATGTTGACGGTGAACACCCGGCTTTCCGGCGCGTTCACCGACATGAGCGCCGCCGATCGGCCGGTTGCGGTGCCGATGTCCAGGCATACCGCCGGACGCGCGTTGCGAACCACGGTCGCCAGACAGTCTGCGTCCCGGACACGGCGTTGGTTCGCATCCTCCAAGTATTCCCATCGATGGATCTGCGGATCGTCGAGGATCGGCTCCAGGCTCCATCCGAAGGCCCTCCGAAGCTCGGCCGTATCGTTCAGCGGAATGACGGCGCGACGAACCTGGTCGAGGTCGTCGAGACCTAGCCAGCGTCTCGCCCTGGATCGGATCCGCCGCGCGAGGCTCATTCGGGAAGCACCTTCGACGCGGGGTGGCAAAGAATGTTCACGCTATGGGAGCAGTTCATTGCCTCGGTCAAGAACTCCACCCGATCCGCGAACGGCTTTCCCGTCCGGTCCGGACAAAGGGTATAGCCCAATTCGGCCATCGTTCGTGCAAGGTCTTCGACCCCGCTCCCAGCCAGCAACAGGTGCAGGTGGGAGAACTCCATCAGTACCACCGGCTGGAATCGCCTCAGCGTTCTCACCGCCCCGGCCAGGAACCGCGGCTCGTGGCCGTCGATGTCGACCTTTACGAAGTCCAACCGCGAGACGCCAGCCTCATCGACATAGCGATCCAGCGTCGTCCGAAGTACCGATTCGCTCTCGGCCGAATCGACGCGCTGGAACGACGCCGTACTGCCCCGAACGAACAACTCCTGCTCCCCGGCCTCGTCCGAAAGCGCAACGTCGGAAACGGTGACGTTGTCGCACCCGTTCTCCGCAAGATGGCGCTGCAATCGCTCACGGAAACGGACCGACGGCTCGAAAGCGTGGACGCGCCCCTCGCTGCCGACCAGTCGGCTGAGCTGCAGCGCGTAGTAGCCGAAATTCGCCCCCACATCGGCCACCACCATGCCCGGCTTCACCAGTTTCGGCAGCCAGAGCGTCGAATCCCGCTCGTAGATTCCGTAACGTACAATCTCCGCATCGACGTACTGACGTGGGTCGAGACGCCAAGAAAATCCCCTCGCACGGCACAACACCCAGTCCCCGTCCCGTTCCAGTACCGTCACACCGCCGTTCTCGGCGAACGCCTCCAACCGCCGGCCGGCCCGTTGCAGTAACTTGGCCGCCATGCGGATCACGTGCCGACTCCACGCGTTGTCCACGGCACAGCGAGCGCGAGGGCGCCGCGCGCCACGTCCCCCGGATAGGATCGGTTGTAGCGCCCCGTGGCATCGACCTCGATGCGGAGCCGGACGGAATCCGGCAGGCAATGTCGCACGTTGTAGATCCCCGCCTGAAATCGCAGCTCGTACGCCGCGGGAGCGAGCAGATCGGCGGGGAGAACGGCAATCGAGTCGTAGAGGCCGGGATCCGTCGTGGAGATGACGTCCCGATCCTCGTCGTGGAAGGTGCGGAAGAGGAGTGTGTCCTCGGCATCGCAAAGGTCGAAATAGACCCGGAGACCGGTCGATCGTTCCAGGATCCGATATCGGATTCCGACCTCCAGCGGTTTTCCGGCCTGGACACGCTCGGCGAGCGGCTCCCCGTCCTGCTTGAGCCACACCTGCTCGAGTCGGAACACCGGATCGGCGGGAAGTTTGCGAATCTGAGCGGTAAGTTCCGCGGCAGACGCGGCGCGCGGAACGTCGAGAAGGTAGCGGTCGACGACCTCACCGGAAGTCCCGTTTGCCTCTACCCTCCCTGCCTTGAGCCAGAGGGCGCGCTTGCATAGGGTACGAATCGAACGCAGGTTGTGGCTGACATAGAGAACCGTCCGCCCCTCCCCGGCCACTTGCTGCATACGACCGAGGCATTTTCGCTGGAACGCGGCATCGCCGACCGCGAGGACCTCATCGATCACCAGAATGTCGGGCTCCAGGTGCGCCGCCACCGCGAAGGCGAGACGAACGTACATGCCGCTGGAGTAGTGCTTCACCGGCGTGTCCAGGAATCGCTCGATCTCGGCAAAGGCGATGATCTCGTCGAGTTTGCGGACGATCTCGGCACGTTTCATCCCGAGAATGGCGGCGTTGAGGAAGATGTTCTCGCGTCCCGACAGCTCGGGATGGAATCCCGTGCCAACTTCAAGCAGCGAACCCAGGCGCCCGTAGATTCTCGCCCGTCCCTCGGTCGGCTCCGTGATGCGGGAAAGGATCTTGAGCAAGGTGCTCTTCCCCGCGCCGTTCGCGCCAACGATTCCGACGACGTCACCGCGATGGACGTCGAACGAGACCTCCCTCAGGGCCCAGATCGACTCCTCGCCACCGTCCGCCAGGCGCGACTCGCATCGACTCGCCGGCCGAAGTCGGCGGAGGCGCGATCGGAGCCCGTCGGTTACCGCGTCCCGCAGAGTGGCGTACTGCGGCCGGTTCCTTTCGATTCGGAACCGCTTCCCCATCCCCTCCACGCGGATTGCGATTTCCCCCATGGTCCTAGACGACGTCCGCGAACGTCCGCTCCATTCGCTTGAAGTAGACCGCACCGGTCACGACGAGGAGCAACGCCACGGCTGCGCCAGCGGCGAGCACCCCTGCCTGCGGCGCAGCGCCGAAAACCGACCACCGGAAACCGTCGACCGCCCCCGCCATCGGGTTTAGCCCGAATAGCCATCCCGGCATGCCGCGCGTCTCGAGCGCCTCGACCACGCGCGAAGCCGGGTAGATCACCGGCGTGAGAAACATCCAGATCTGGATGAAGTAGGGGGCGATGTGCCCGACATCGCGGTACTGCACATTGAGCGCCGACAGCCACAGGCCGACGCCGAGCACGCATGCGAGCGCGAGCGCGAAAACGGCCGGCAATGCGAAAAGCGCCGCGCCGACCGGTACGCCGTACCACGCCATCATCGCGAACAACGCCACCAGACCGACGGCGAGATCAAGCACCCCGCCGAGTGCGGCGGCAATCGGGATCACCAGTCGCGGGAAGTAGACCTTCTTGAGGAGCCCGGCTGCGCCGACCAGACTGTTCGAGCACCTTCCGAGCCCCTGGGCGAAGAAGGTCCACGGCAGCAGTCCGGCGAAGGCGAACAGCGGATAGGGCAGACCATCCGAGCCGACCTTGACCATCCGATCGAAGAAGAGGGTGAAGACGATCGTCGTGAAGAACGGCTGAAGAATCACCCAGGAAATTCCAAGCGCCGTCTGCTTGTAGCGGACCTTGATGTCCCGCCAGACCAGGAAATAGATCAATTCCCGAGATTCCCACAAGCTGCGAAGCCCCAGAGAAGAGAGCCCCCTGCTTCGTTCAATGATGACCGACGGTCGTTCCAACTCCGTGTTCGGAGTGCGGTTCATCTCGACGAGCCCGCCAGCGCGGCCGCCAGGAGTGCGGCGACGCGATCGGAGGTCTTTTCGAGGTCGAAGAGTAGCGCAATGCGGCGGCGATTGGCAGAACCGGCCCGCTCGCGCAGGGCCGGGTCGCGCGCCAGCCGGACGATCCGTTCGGCGAGGGCGGCGGGGTCGCCGGCAGGGGACAGGAGAGCGGCCCCCTCCTCCCCCACCGCCTCCCGGATCCCGGGGATGTCGGTGCCGACCACCGGAAGGCCGGCGGCCATCGATTCGAGGACGGCGTTGGGCAAACCCTCGGAGCGGGAGCTCAGGATGGCGAGATCGACGGCGGACAGGAGCGCGGGTACGTCGTCGACCGGCCCCAGGAACTGCAGGTCGCCGTCGAGTCGCAGCCGGCGCATGCGTTCGCGAAGCGCCGCGGCGGCGTCCTCGTCGCGGCCGGCCAGAAGCAGGAGCGGGCGGAGGCCCGGGAGGTCGTCGACGACCCTCCGCCACGCGTCGAGCAGCGTCGCATGGTCCTTGTTCGAGTGCAGGTTGGCGGCCATGCAGGCGACGAACCGGCCGCCGTCGATTCCGAGGCGCCGGCGAGCGTCGGTTCGCGCGGCGGTCGCCCCGCTGTCGGATCCCGGGCCGCCGGACGCGTGGTCGGTCCGCGGCGCCGCGCCGACCTCGACGCCGTTCGGCACCACTTCGACGCGCTCCGGATCGAGGCCGAACGTTTGCGCGAGGAACTGCCTCCCCCCGTCGGAGTTCGCCACGAAGTACGGCGTCGCGCGCACCGCCCGTCGTTCGAGCGCGGCGGGCTCCCGCTGGATCCCTTCGTCGCGCTGATTCCAGACGCAGGCGCGCGCGCCCGCCCAGCGCCAGGTCAGACCGCAGACGACGTTGGGCGTGATCGTGTAGGGGACGAGCAGGTCGACCCTCGCCCGGCGGACGGCGGCGGCGAAGCGCCCGAGGAAGGCGAGGCGCCGCCACCACGGGCCCCGCCAACGGAGCGGCAGCTCCCGCCAGCGGACTCCCTGCGCCTCGCACCAACGGGCCGCGGCGCCGACCGGGGGGAAGCCCCAGACCTCGACGTCGGCGCCGTGCCGGCGTCCGAGCTCGCGCGCGAGCAGGATCGCCTGCCGCTCGGCGCCGCCCAGCTCGAAGCTGCCGAGAACGAAGACCACCCGGCGGCCAGCAAGCGTCACGTCGGGACGCTCATCACGGACGTGCACGCGAATTCCGGTCTCGGCCCGCGCGCTCGGCGTCGAGATCGGCGTCGACCATCATCTCCACCAGCTCGCGAAAGCGGACCTTCGGCTCCCAGCCGAGCTTCGCCTTCGCCTTGCTGGCGTCACCCTGAAGCAGATCGACCTCGGCGGGGCGGATGTAGCGCGGATCGATCTCGACGAAGCGCTTCCACTCGAGGTCGAGGCGGCCGAAGGCGACGTCGAGCAGCTCCCGGATCGAGTGCGTCTCGCCGGTGGCGATGACGTAGTCGTCCGGCTCGGGCGCCTGCAGCATCCGCCACATCGCCTCGACATAGTCGCCGGCGAATCCCCAGTCGCGCTTGGCGTCGAGGTTCCCGAGGAACAGCTTCTCCTGCAGCCCGAGCTTGATCCGCGCGGCGCCGCGGGTCACCTTGCGGGTGACGAACGTCTCGCCGCGCCGTGGGGACTCGTGGTTGAACAGGATCCCGTTGCAGGCGAAGAGACCGTATGCCTCGCGGTAGTTCTGGGTGATGTAGAAGGCGTAGGCCTTGGCGCAGGCGTAGGGGCTTCGCGGGTGGAACGGCGTCGATTCGGTCTGCGGCGTCTCGCGCACCTTGCCGTAGAGCTCCGACGAGCTCGCCTGGTAGAAGCGGGGCGCGAGCCCGCTCTCGCGGATCGCCTCCAACAGCCGCACCGTCCCCAACGCGTCGATCTCGCCGGTGTACTCGGGGATGTCGAACGACACCCGCACGTGACTCTGCGCGCCCAAGTTGTAGATCTCGTCGGGCCGGATCTTCCGCAGCAGCGTGTTCAGCGACGACGCGTCGTTCAAGTCCCCGTAGACGAGCGAAAGCGGCGGACCCGACTCGTGCGGATCGTGGTAGAGGTGATCGATCCGCGCCGTGTTGAACGACGAGCTCCGGCGGATCATCCCGAACACCTCGTATCCCTTGGCGAGCAGAAGCTCCGCCAGGTACGAGCCGTCCTGCCCCGTGATGCCGGTGATCAGCGCGCGCTTGCCCATGTCAGGCCGACCCCTTCCCGTGCTCCAGGTACCACGCCACCGTCGCCCGGATCCCCGGCTCGAGCAAAGTAGCCGCCTCGAAGCCGAACGCCGCCTTGGCGCGCGAGGTCTCCAGGCGCCGGCGCGGCTGCCCGTTCGGCCGGCTCGTGTCCCAATCGATCCGCCCTTCGAATCCGGTCGCCTTGGCGACGACCGCCGCCAGGTCGCGGATCGAGATCTCCGCGCCGCTCCCGACGTTCACCGGATCGGACGCGTCGTAGAGCTCCGCCGCGCGCACGACCGCCTCCGCGGCATCGTCGACGTAGAGGAACTCGCGCGTCGGCGAGCCGTCCCCCCATAGGGGGACCGACGGCGCTTTCGCGCGCTTCGCCTCCACGAACTTGCGGATCATCGCCGGAATGACGTGGCTCGTCTCGAGGTCGAAGTTGTCGCCCGGGCCGTAGAGGTTCACCGGGAAGATCACCGACGAGTTGAAGCCGTACTGCGCCCGGTACGCCTGCGACTGCACGAGCAGCATCTTCTTGGCCAGGCCATACGGCGCGTTGGTCTCCTCCGGATAGCCGTTCCACAGGTCCTCCTCGCGGAACGGGACCGGCGCAAACTTGGGATAGGCGCAGATCGTCCCGAGCGCGAGAAGCTTGTCGACCCCCGCCTTCCACGACTCGTGGATCAGCTGCACCCCCATGAGGAGGTTGTCGTAGAAGTAGGATCCGGGGTTCGCCCGGTTGGCGCCGATGCCGCCGACCCGCGCCGCCAGGTGCAGGACCAGGTTCGGTCGGAGATCGCGGAGGAACCGGCGCACGGCGTCCCGGTCGACGAGGTCGTACTCGGCGCTGCGCGGCGCCGCCACCTCGCAGCCGGCCTCGCGCAGCCGGCGGACGACGACCTTCCCAAGGAATCCGTTTCCTCCGGTCACCGCGATCCGCCACTTCCGTAACCGCTGGAATTCCATCGATCTTTTCGTGCGCCCTCGACCGACCGGCGCTTATATCCCGTGGCTGAATCGGACTCCAGCAGAAAAGGGCGAGAGAACCACCGCCGGATCCGTTTTCGCGGAGTCCTCGCCAGCCAACCCGAAACCGGGAGGCTACTCGGCGCCGTTGTCGACGATCGGCCCGTTTCCACCGGCCGCGGCCCCTCGCGGATCGCTGCCGGAAAGCCCGGCCGCGCCGCCCAGGGCCGAAACGGCCGCGCCGCCCAGTCGCAGGGACGGAAGGTAGACGCGACCGCCACCGCCGCCGCCGCCCGGCCCGTGTATTCCCGAGACACCGCCGCCCGCCCCGCCGTCGGCCGTGATCGTGCCGGTGAACGAGTTGGCGGTCCCGGTGACGAGGAGGAGAGTTCCTCCGGCCCCCCCGCCCCCGGAGCCGTCGTTCGTCCCAAGGCCGCCGGCGATGCCGCGCGAGGCGATCGTTCCGCTCCCGACCAGTGTTCGGGCGATCAACAAAATGACCCCACCGCCGGAACCAGCGGTCCCATTGGCGATGTAGTCCCAATGCCCCGCGCCGCCGCCGCCGCCGAAGACCAGAATCTCCATCGTCATCTGGACGGGCACACCGCCCAATCCGGGGCCGTTCGAGTTGTTGGCGTTGCGCCATCCACCCCTGCCTCCGGCCCCTCCGTTTCCGCCGCCTCCACCGCCGTTGTTGTCGGCGTTTCCTCCGCCCCCAGCGTTCGCGCGATTGCCGCGTCCCGCCAGTCCGTACGACTGCGTGTCGAGACCTTCCCCTTTTCCACCCGCGTTGTCCGACGCCGGGTAGTCGTACTCGTAGACATCGCCCGGATTTCCCGTCGGCCCGAAGTCGCCGGCGCGGTCTCCCTTCCCGTCCATCGTCAGCTCGCCGTCCGCTTCGACGTTCAACTCGGACGCGAAGAATGCGAGCACCCCGCCGCGGAACCCGTTCCAGGCCTTCGCCGATAGTTGCGCTCCGGCCTTCACCTGCACCGTTCCGAACTCCGGCATCCGGCAGGCTTGAGCGCGACGGCGCGGATCCGAAACGAAGGTCCGCCCCAACGGATCGACGACGGTCACGATCACGGGCGAACCGGGTCCGACCGAAGCGACGCGCGTGATCTCCCATTGCCCGGCGGATCCGGGCGCCGTGAGCGGGTTCTGGTCCCCCGAGGTGGCGACCAGGTCGTCCCGCACCTGATGCAAGAGCAGCCAGCCTCGCGGCAGAAACGCGTTCGCCGCGGTCCCCATCACAATCGTGGTCTGGGAGGCCGACTGGATCGAGTGGCAGGAGTCGAGGACCCTCGCGTCCGCGAGGACGAGGTTTCCGTCGGAGCCATCACCGAAGCCGGGCGTATGGGTCGGCGTCGGACTGCCGTCGGAATCGCCTCCCGGACGGTAGCGTGCCTCGAATCGACAAGACGCAACGGCCACGACCAGAAGCCCGCCGGAGCTCGCGGCAAGGAGCGCTGTGGCGAAACGCACAACCCCGATTCTACCATCCGCGCCCGTTGAAGATTCCGCATCGGAAGGGCTCGTTCGCCGGCGCCGAGCCTGCCGGCCTTACGCCACGCCCCTCGCGGTGGGACACGTGGCCAGCCACGCGGAGAGGCCGATCCACGCCACCAGGCCGACCGAGGCCAGCGGAAAGGTGGAGGAGAACGGCAGCTTGCCGAAGACGACCAGGACGGTCGCCGCGAGGGCCGTCGCGCCGAGGATGGCTCGGCCGCGGCTGCCGAGACCGGCCGCGTCGGCGAATCGGTCCTGCGAAAGGACGGCGACGACGATCCCCGGAAGCAGGAGCACCAGGTTGTAGGCGCCGCTGAACCCGGGATAACCGACCATCGTCGCGCCGGCGCACACGCCAAACCACGACAGCCACCGCGCCGCGTCCGCCGGCGTGCCGGTCGCGAACGCCCGTCGCGTGCGGACGAAGACGAGGACCGTCACGACGAGAGCGAGCACCGTGAGCGCGATGCGCCCGATACCGGCCATCCCCTCCCCCGCCACCGACCAGGCGAGGTTCTCGAATCCGTGGTTGATCCAACTGCGCTCGAACGAGTTGGAAAAGAAGGCCGCCGCGCGGAAGCCGTCCGGGACGTGGCGGGCAACCGGGAGAAGCAACACGCCGATCGCCGCGGCGCCGCCGGCCACCGCCGCGACGGCGCGCCGACGATCCCGACCGGCGACAGGCCCGAGCGCGAGCAGACACAGCCCCGCTCCGAACAGGAGCGTCGGACCCTTCACCAGCGTCGCGGCGACGGAGAGGAAGCAGACGGCAAACGACGCCACGCGCGTCGGGCCGCCGTGGAGCCGCGAGCGCACCAGCCACCACGCCGCTCCCCAGGTGAGGAGCGCTTGCAGGACGTAGCTTTGCCCCCGCTCCAACCCCAACTGTCCCCCGGGGCTCTGCGAATAAACCGCCAGCGCGAGCCCGCCGACCAGAGCCGACGACGCTCTTCCGCCGACGTGCGCTGTCGACGCGTCGCCGCCGCCGCCGACCGCCGCGCCATCGGTCGCCGACTCCGCCGCGCGCGCGAGGAGAACGGTCACCGCCGCGAGCGCCACCAGCATCAACTGGTTCGCGCGGAACCAGAGGACCGCCGCCCGCGCCGTGTCGTCTCCGACGAGCCGGACGAGCGGCACGTACAGGAGGAGGTGCGTCGGCGGGTAGAGGCACCGGAAGGTCCGGCCGTCGATCGTGACCGGCGACATGATCGGATCGACCAGATCCGGTTCGTCGTGGTGGTACGGGTCGACCCCTCGCACCAGCGCCTGCGCCCCCGGGTAGGTGGCGCGAAAGTCGGCGCTCCCCCCCGCCAGCGGCGAGAAGAACTTCTCCCCCTCCGGAACTTCGAAGCGCGAGGTCCCGGTCCAGAGCAGGAGGCACGGGAGAACGGCGATCGAAAGGACCGTCCAGAGTCCGCGCCGCGGGTCGGGCTCGCCCATCGGCGCAATACGACACCCGATCGCCGGCCCGGTTGGAATCTTTTTTCAGCCCTCTTCGGCCAGTTTTCGCTTCAGCGTGGAGCGGCTGATCCCGAGCATCTCCGCCGCGCGCGTCCGATTCTGGTCGACCCGCGCGAGCACCCGCTCGATGTGCTGCCGTTCCACCTCGTCCAGACGCATCGATTCCTTCGCCGCCGGCGACGCGCGCTGCGCGATCTCCGGCGGCAGGTGCTCGGGACGCACCGGCCCGCCGCGGGAGAGGATCAGCGCCCGCTCGAGCGCGTTCTTCAACTCGCGCACGTTGCCGGGCCAGTCGTACCGTTCGATCGCCTTCACCACCGTCCGGTCGAGCGCCTTCGCACGCCGCGCGCCGGCGCGCTCGAGCGTCGACAGGATCTCCCCGGCCAGGTCGGCCAGGTCCTCCCTCCGCTCGCGCAACGGCGGCACGACGATCGGAAAGACGCTCAGCCGGTAGTAGAGGTCCTTGCGAAAACGTCCGGCCTCGGACGCCACCTTCAGGTCGACGTTGGTCGCCGCGAGGATCCGCACGTCCGCCTTCTGCGTCCGCACCCCGCCGACGCGCCGGAAGCTCCTGTCGTCGAGGAAGGTCAGCACCTGCGCCTGCACCGCGGGGGGTAGCTCGCCGATCTCGTCGAGGAACAGCGTCCCACCCTCCGCCACTTCGACCAGCCCCCGCTTCTGCGCCACCGCGCCGGTGAAGGCGCCGCGCTCGTGTCCGAACAGCTCGCTCTCGACGAGCTGCGGTCCGAGCGAGGCGCAGTTCACCTCGAAGAACGGCTTCCCGGCGCGCACGCTGGTGGCGTGGATCCGCCGCGCGAGCCAGCCCTTCCCGACGCCGGTCTCGCCCAGGAGCAGCACCGTCGCCTTCGGGTCGTGCGCGGCGGCGTCGGCCGCCGCCAGCGCCGCGCGCATCGCCGCCGACCGCGCCTCCTGACGCGCCCCCGCCGCCGAGGTGCCACCGAGGATCTCGGCCGCGCGCCGCAGCCGGTTCAGCTCCCCGACTTCGCGCGCGATGCTCCCGACGCGCGGCGTCCGATCGCTGCCTCCCGGGATCAGGAAGAGGCTCTCCTCCACCTCGATCTCGTCGCCGCCGCGCAGCCGCTCGACCTCGGCGAACGGCACCCGCTCCCCGTCCCGGAGCCTCCGCATCGCGGCGCGGAACGCCGGTCGCGCGGCGTCCGGAACGATCCGCTCGATCGAGCTACCGATCGCCTCCTCGGCACGAACCCCGTAGAGCTCTTCCGCCGCCGGGTTGAAGGAGACGATCGTTCCGTCGTCACCCCAGGTGACGATCGCCTCCCGCGCGTTTCGGACGACACCCGCGAGCTCCCGTTCGAGCGCGTGCGTCCGCTCCTCCATCGCCTTGCGTTCGGTGATGTCCTCGGAGATCCCGAGGAGGAAGACCGGCTCGCCGCGATGATCGAGCACCGGGACCTTCTTGGTGTGCAACCAGCGCAGCCCCTTGTGGCGCGTCTGGATCGGCTCCTCCGGGACGTCGACCAGCACCTTGTTTCGCAGCGTCTCCCGGTCTTTGGCGTGGAAGAAGTCGGCCTGCTCCTTCGGGTAGAAGTCGTGGTCGGTCTTCCCCAACAGCTCCTGCCGCGACCAGCCGAGCAGCTCCTCCCCGGCGCGATTGAAGCGCACGAACATGTGATCTTCGGCGCGCTTCACGAAGATCATGTCGGGGATGTTCTCGACGATGGCGTCGAGGAAGGCGTTCGCCTCGCGAAGCTGGTCCTCGGTGGTGCGGGGCTTGGCGCTCATCGTCCTCCAGCATACGCGAGGTGGCCGGTTTTGGGCCGGCCGGTGGCCGAAGTTCGGCCGGTTGAGCCGGCGCTCGGCCCGTAACCCCTCGACTTTTCGAGCGGCACGCCCCGTGCTGCAGCGCGTCAGCCTCGGGAAAGAGGTGGAGGTGCTCGATGCGTCTGGGAACTCGTTCGATGGTGGTGGGGATCGCGCTCCTTTCGGCCGCGGGCTGCGATCCGATGCTTCCGTTCGTGCCGGGACCGGATCAACGCTCGGAGCCGGTCAACCCGTCTCCGATGCCGAAGCTGCCCCACCCCGGCGGAACGGGCGCGCTGGCACCATGGGGCGGCGCCGACGCGTCGCGCTGGCGAAACGAAGCGGTGCTCGCGAACGCCGTCTCGGCGGCGCTCAACGCCGCGTGGGAGCGCCCGGGCGTCGACGACGTCACCGTCGCGGTTCCGGTGCGCATGGTCCGCAGCGACTTCAGCCCCTACGGTGACGGGCAGACCAACGCCACCGTCGACTTCCCGTGGTGGGGACAGAAGCGCCCGCCGCTCGTCGCCACCCGCCTGAAGTTCGGGAACGGCTCGTTCCGGATCCGGTTGGAGTTCGACCGGACGCTGCCGCTCGGCGCCGGCGTCTCGGTGCGCGGCACCTACGACGGGCTGTGGGTTCCCGCCGACACCTTCAACACCTTTCCGCTGACGCGGGAGGCGGACGGCGACTACGTCGCCGAGTTCGATCCGCCGATGACCGTCGGCTGGGACGGCAGCGGCGCATCGGTCGGCTTCGTGCAGCCGACCGGCTGGCCCGACGGCTTCCCGGTCGCCTTCGAACACCCGCGCCGCACCGTCGACGAGTTCGTGCAGACCGTCCCCGAGCCGATGCGCCGTTACTCGGACGGCCGCGACCTGATCGATCCGCTGGGGGTCTCGATCGCGTCGACCGGCCAGGCGCCGTTCGACACGCTCTCGTCGACGACCTTCCCCGGGAACTACAACCAGACGCCCTACACGCCGGACGACATCCACGGCGAGTTCCCCGAGGGTGGGCACCACGACGTCACCGCGGTGGGACAGGGTTGGACCTGGGTCGCCGGCCTTCCCTACGCGCCGATGAAGACGATGTACACCTGCTTCGAGCGGCGGCGCCCGGAACTGGAGGCGACCGCGCCCGACGGCGGCACCGTGAGCGGCTCCGGCTGGCATCGCATCGGCGATCCGGCAGAGACGATCGTGCACAGTCTCGAGGACGAGCCGATCGTCGTCGCCTACGCGAAGGCGAACGCCTTGCCCGGCGTGCTGCTCCCCGCCGGATCGAAATGGGCCTACGGTCTGACCGACGTCGCCACCTTCGGCTTCCTGCGCCCCGGCGAGACGTTCGCCGTGCGCCGCGGCGAGAGCCGTCGCGATGGATGGGGGAACGTCTACGACCAGTCGAACTATCACTGGTACTTCCTCCATCACGGCCGGGAGATCTGCACCGAGGAGCTGATCCATCCGTATCGACCGGCGACGAACGGAACCTTCGTCAAGGACTTCGCGACGATCTTCTTCCGCTCCGACTGGAACGAGGTGGTGGAGAGCGGGCCGATCCAGGCCGGATCGCCGATCCGGGTCGATTACGACACGGCGCGGCTCCCGAGCTGCCGCGGACCGGGCTGGAGGGTGTGGGGCCAGTACCGCGTCAACGGTGGCCAGTGGCGCTACCTCTGGTTCACCTACAACTACGCGAACGCCGGCCACGACGGAAAGATGCAGACCCCCTACTGGGTGCAGGTGCCGGAGGGCGCGGTCAAGCTCGAGATGTACATGATCAACGAGGACAACACCGGCTGCCGGGTCTACGACTCGAACTTCGGCGCCAACTACGCGTTCAACATCCCGTGACGGGGACACGGGGGAACGGGGGGGACACGTTCCGCTACGCAAGAAGGAGAAAGACGATGAAGACGATCACGCGAACCCTGCTTCCGCTGCTCTCCCTCCTCCCCGCCGCCGCGACGGCGGCCGAGAACCCGCTCGCCGGGATCTCCGCCGCGGCATCCGCCGGCAAGGCCGACGCCTGCGCCGAGAAATGGGTGAAGGGGACCGAACTGCTCGTCGCCCTCGAAGGGGGCGGCGCGGTGACGCTCGATCCGAAGTCCTGCGCGATCCAGAAGCGCTTCGACACCGGACCGGACGCCTTCGGCGCGCTCTACTCGCCGGACGGACAGCGGGCGTTCGTCACCGACAAGAAGAACGGCACGTTGTCCGAGATCGACGTGGCCACCGGCGCCGTGCGGGCCACGATCCCGGTTGGCGCGACGCCGCAGCAGCCGGCGATGACGGCGGACGGCCGCATCTACATCCCGCTCTCGGGCGGCTCCGCGATCGCGGTGGTCGACGCGCGATCGGGCCTCTCGTCCCTCCGCACCGTGCCGATCGGCGATGGGACGAAGCCGCACATCGTCTCGCTCTCGCCCGACGGCAAGACGCTGTGGGCGACGGTGCAGGGGCGCGATCCGAAGGTGGTCTCGATCGAGATCACGGCCGACGGCGAGGGGGCTCTCAAGGAGTACCGCTACGACCTCGTCCCGCGCGTCGTCTACGCCACGAACGAGGGTGCCTACTTCACGGCGCACCACTCGACCGGCGTGCATCACGTGTCGCTGGCCGACGGGAAGGTGACGACTCCGTTCGTGGACGCGTCCGGTCCGCACAGCGAACCGCGCAAGCAGATCGAGGGGATCGTCGCCAGCGACGACGGCCGGCTGTTCGGCTACACCCACGAGGGCCGCAAGGCGATGACCTTCGTCAAGCGTGACGCGTCGGGCCGCGCGAGGAAGGTGTTCGAGGCGAAGAACCTCTCCTCCCAACCGTACTGGGTCTCCGTCGATCCGTCGGGCAAGGTGGCCTACGTGTCGATCCCCGGCTCCGGCACCGTCGAGGCCTACGCCATGGCCGGCGCCTGCAAGGGGACGAAGCTCTGGACGGCGACCGTCGGCGCCAAGCCGAAGCGCATGGCGGTCACCGGCGCGCCGCGCGCGGCGCAAGCCGGCGAGGTCGCCGGCTGCAACGTCGGACGCACCGAGTCGACCGCCGTGGCCGCCGCGACCGGAGCGGCATCGTCCGCCTCGGGCGGCGTCGGGCAGACTCGCTGACGCGTTCGATTCACCGGGGGGCCGCGCCACCGGCGCGGCCCCCGGCCGGTGACCCGGCGACGGGCGGGGCCGGAGTGGAGTACAACGGGGTTCGTGTTCGTCTGGGATCTCCTCCGCCGCGAGCTCAAACCCCGCGCCCGCCTGGCGCGGATCGGCGACCAGCGCCGCTTCCTGCGGGACCTGCGCGCCTACGCCGCGATGCCGGGGGCGGAACCGATCCGCCGGGAGGACCTCCTCCCCTGTCTCGGCGAATGGAACGACGCCAGCCCCTTCGATCCCCACTACTTCCACCTCGGCATCTGGGCCTTCCGCCGCATCGTGGAGGCGAAGCCCGCCTTCCACGTCGACGTCGGCTCCCAGGTGAACTTCGTCGGCCTCCTCACTTGCGCCACGCGCGTCCAGTTCATCGACCTCCGGCCGCTCGCCGCGGTGGTTCCGAACCTGGAGTCGATCCGCGGTTCGGTGCTGGAGATCCCTCACCCCGACCGCTCGCTGTCGTCGCTCTCCTGCCTGCACGTCGCCGAGCACGTCGGTCTCGGCCGATACGGCGATCCGCTCGATCCGGCCGGAACCCGGTCCGCCGCGCGGGAGCTTTCGCGCGTGCTCGCCCCCGGTGGATCCCTCTACTTCGCGCTGCCGGTCGGAAGGCCCCGGCTCTGCTTCAACGCCCACCGCGTCCACTCCGTCGCGCAGGTGCGGTCGATCTTTCCCGGACTCGCGCTCGAGGAGCTCTCCGGGGTCGACGACACGGGGAGGTTCGTCGAAAACGCCGACGCCCACGCCTTCGACGACTGCGCCTACGCGTGCGGCTTCTTCCATTTCCGGCGAACCGTCGAAACGGCGGTCGAATCGTCCACACGTTGATCCGGAACCCGTGCGTCTCCTCCTCGTCTCGACGCAGCCGACCGATGCCCGACGCGATGGCATCCCCACGCCGACGGAGGACGCGCTCCTCGCGCGCTTCGATCGAATCGACCTCCTCGCGGTACCCCCCTCCTCGAGCACGCCGATCCGTCCGCGCCTTTTCCTCGACGGGCAGGCCCGCGATTGGATGCGGTCCGTATGGAGAGTGGCGCGTGAGCGAGGTCCGGCGGAGGTTCCGCACGTGTCGACCGACCTCGGCCACGCGCTGCGCCTGCGTGATGCCATCGAGGTCCATTCCCCTGCGCCCGACCTTCTCTTCGCCCCCGACGGAGGGGTAGCGGCCACGGCCATCGCGCTGTGGCGCGAGCGCGGCGGCCGGGCGCCCGTCGCCGCCCGGCTCCGGGGCGGCGGCGCGCTCGACGACCCGCTCCTCGCGCGCACGGTCGCGGCCCTCGACCGCGTCTACGCCCATTCGCAATTCGGGATGGTGCGCCTCCGCGCCCGATTCCCCGACGCGCCGATCGAGACGCGACCCGCCGGCGTCCCCGCCGCTTCCCGGCGCATCGCCCCGTCGACCGACGGCGTTTTCCGGATCGTCACCTGTTGCGACGTCGTCTCGTCGAAGCGTCTTCGCCTGCTCCTGAGCGCGCTGCGGAAGTGCGAGCACGCCGTCGAATGGTTCCACGTCGGGGGGGGCGATGACCGTCCCGCGCTCGAACGGTCCGCCGAGTCTCTCCCGCCGCAGGTCTCCGTCCACTTCGTCGGACGCCTGAGCCACCGCCACTGGATCTCCTGGCTCGAGTCGAGGGCGCTCGATCTCTTCGTCAACGTCGGCGAGGCGGAGGAGCGATCCGAGGCGATCATGGAGGCGTTGGCCCGCGGCCTGCCGGTCCTGGCGACCGCCGCCGGCGGCACCCCCGAACTGCTCGACGGTGGCGAGGGCGCCGTCGGCGTGCCGCCGGAGATCGCGACCGCGGAGCTGGCGGGGTGGATCTCGAGGCTGGCCGCCGAGCCACCGGAGACACGGGCTCGCCGCCGGAACGCCGCCGTCGAGACCTGGCGCCGACGCGCCGACGCCTCGCCCCTCGCACGCGAACTGGCGGAGAGCCTGGCGCACCTTGCGCGGCGAGGCGGCGGAACAGGCGTTCGCGCGAACTCTGGGGTATAAGTCGCGCGTGGCCGTCTCCGTCGTGATCCCGGCCTACAACGCCGCCGCCACGATCGAGGCCTGCCTCGGCGCGCTCCGCCGGCAGACCCGCCCGCCCGGCGAGGTGGTCGTCGTCGACGACCGCTCGACCGACGCCACCGCCCGGATCGCGGCAGGCTCGCCGCACGCCGCCACGCTGCGCCTCCGGGTCGTGACCGGAGACGGACGCGGCCCCGGTCCGGCGCGGAACCGCGGATCCGAATCCGCAACCGGGTCGGTGTTCGCGTTCGTCGACGCCGACTGCGTCCCCGCGGACGACTGGTTGGAGCGGCTGCTGGCCCCGCTCGAACGATCGGCGGCGACCGTCGCCTCGGCCGGCGTCGTGACCGCGCACGCGCCGCGGGGGGCGATCGAGACGCTGCAGGCGCTCCTCCTCCCTCCGTCCGCGGGCTCCGACCCGCCCCCCCTGACGCGCTTCGACAGTCCGCGCGACGGCGTCTCCAGCGCCTCGCTCGCGATCCGTGCCGACGCGTTCCGCGAGATCGGCGGCTTCGATCCGAGGCTCCGGTGGTGCGAGGACACGCTGATCGCCGCCCAGCTCCTGCGTCGCGGCGGCGAGATCGCGCGCGTCGGAGCCGCCGTCGCGCATCGCGCCCCGTCGACGATCGGTGGGCTGCTCCGCCGGCCGTGGAAGTACGGCGCCTCGCACGCCGCCTGGTTCCGGCTCGCCTGGAAGCGGAAGACGTTCGTCGATCTGTCGCGGGCCCTGCGCTTCGACAGCGAACGCCTTCCGGGACGGGTCTGGATCGCCGGCTCCCCGGACAAGATCGTCGCCGCCTTCCTGCTTCCCGCGCTCGCCGAACCGCGATGGGCCCTCGTCGCGCTGGTTCCGCTCGGCTACTACGCGCTCGACTTCCACCGGCGGGCCCGGGCGCGCGGGCTGACGGTGGGTCCGGCCGGGGCGGCGGCCTTGGTGCCCTTGAGCCTCCTCTACCACGCCGTCCTGACCGCGGGCCGCCTCTGGGGCTCGCCCCGCGGGCGATCGTTCGTCTTCTGATCGATGCGGATCTCCTCCGATCGCCGCCTGCTCCCCGCGTCGGTCCCGCCGACGCCGATCCTCTTCCCGTTCTGGGGCGCTCCGGCCGAGGACCCCCGGATGCCCGAAGCCGGCCGGTACGCGCGGTTCCTGTCCGAGGCGAACCGATACCTGGAGCTGGTCCCGCTCGAGCGCGCCGACGCCGCCATCCTCCCGTTCGACTGGTCCCACGCCGAATCGACGCCGGCGCTTCGCGAAGAGGCGTTCGCCTATTCGGCGCGGGTACGCAGCGCCGGCCGCCCGCTCTGGATCTTCTTCTGGGCCGATTCCGAGCGTCCGGTCCCGATCGACGGCGCGGTCGTCTTCCGGACGTCGACCCGGAGATCCCGTCGCACCCCGGGCGAGCGCGGGATGCCGTCTTGGAGCGAGGACTTCCTCGAGCGCTACCTCGACGGACGGCCGGCGACCCGGAAGAAGCGCGAGCGACCCACCGTCGGCTTCTGTGGGCACGCGCCGTCGTTCGCGTCGCGCCGCCACCGGTGGACGGAGACCCTCCGGCGCGGTGCGCGGCTCGCTATCGGCCGCCCGCCGGCCCCCCCGCATCCCGGCGACCTCCTGCGCTCACGGGCACTGCGCGCCCTGGCGAGAAGCCCCCTGGTCGACCTGAACGTGCGCGCGCGCGACCGGTTCCTGGGAGGCGCGGAGCGCGCGGGAACGGTCGACTACGAACGGATGCGCGAGGTACGGCGCGAGTACGTGCGGAACATGGTGGAAAGCGACTACGTCCTCTGCGCGCGCGGCGGCGGGAACTTCTCCTATCGGTTCTACGAGACGCTCTCCTGCGGCCGGATCCCGATCGTCGTCGACTCCGACGGCCTCCTGCCGTTCCACGAGGAGATCGACTGGCGCCGCCACGGCGTCTGGATCGACGAAGCGGAGGTCGACCGGATCGGCGAGCGCGTCGCCGACTTCCACCGCCGGATCTCCGCCGCGGAGTTCGAAGCGCTGCAGACGGCCTGCCGCCGTCTCTGGGAGGACCGTCTCTCGCCGCACGGTTTCTTCCGTTCCCTCGCCGAGGGCGGCGTAACGCGTGCGGAGGCCGCCCCATGAATTCGCCGTCGCCCGTGGCCGCGGACCGTTCGCCCGCGACGCCCGGACTCGCGATCCTGGTCTCCTCCTGCGATCGCTACCGCGATCTCTGGCGGCCGTTCTTTACCCTCTTCTTCCGCCATTGGCCCGACTGCCCCTATCCCGTCTATCTCGTCGCGAACCACGCCACCCACGACGATCCGCGCGTGACGACGCTCGCGGTCGGCGAGGACCGCGACTGGACCGGTTCCTTCGCCCGCGCGCTCGACCGGGTCGCCGAGCCGCGGGTGATCCTGCTGATGGAGGACTATCTCCTCCTCCGCCCGGTCGACGGCGCGCGGGTGGCCGCGCTCGACGAGCTCTGCCGCCGGTCGGGCGCCGCGTGCGTACGGCTTTACCCGAGCCCGGGGCCCGACGGCCCGTGGGAATCAGATCCGACGATCGGTCGGATCGATCCGGGGAGCCCCTACCGACTCTCGACGCAGGCGGCGATCTGGGACCGCACGGTCCTGCGCGCCCTCCTGCGCGAGGGGGAGAGCGCCTGGGAGCTCGAGCTCCTCGGCTCGCGCCGGACCGACACGCTCGCCGCCCCCTTCCTCAGTGTGACGCGCGAAGGCCCTGCGCCGATCTCCTACTTCTGCACCGCCGTGGTGAAGGGGGTCTGGCTGCGCGACGCGCTGGCCCTCTGCCGCCGCGAAGGGATCGACGTCGACCTCTCCGCGCGCGGCGTCGAGCCGTGGCGCGCCT
>CAYJRR010000026.1:0-39983 GCA_964372275.1 uncultured bacterium | reverse complement strand
TGCTCAACACGATCGCGGCGAACATGCGCACAGAGGAGCTGCTCAAGCAGTCGCGCATCGCCAAGGGGACGTTGCTCGACCTGATGCAGCTCCGGCGGGAGCGCGCGCGCCAGGTGGCGCGGCTGGGGGAGGAGGCGTATCGCGCCCTCCAGGCGGGGAGCTTGTCGAAGCAGGACCTCGAGCGGACGTTCAAGAAGGTGCTGCAGCTCGACGAGGAGATCGCCGCCAAGGAGGCGGAGATCGATCGCATCCGGGCCGAGGAGCCGGCGGCGGCCAGCGCGGCGCCGACCCGATCGCGAACCAAGAAGAAGGGGACGCGCGCGTCGAAGGCGGCCGCCCCGGCCGAAGACGACGAGAACGCCGACGGCGGAGACCCGTCGGACGAGTAACCCGGCGGACAGAAGAGTCCGCTTCGGGGCGCCGGCGAGGTTGCCGAAGGCGACGTGTCACTCGCCGGGGGCTCGGCCCCTGGATCCTGCAGGTCTCACCCCGGGGGTCTGGACCCCCGGCAATGACTCGACGTTCAGCGCTCCGAGCCCGATTTTTTGGCTTGGAAAAGAGGATCTTGAACCAATTGTCGCACCGCGTAGCGGGCATGGAACGTGAAGGATCGTTCCGACCGTGGGCGCCACGGGTGTGCCGAAGAGAGGAGGCGGCGCGTGGCCGGTGGTTGCCGCCGTCCTCGCGGCCGGCTGCACCGACGCCGGTCTTCATCGCAACGAGGGACCGCCGCCGGCCCCGCCCGAAGACACGATCACGGTACAGGGCTCGTTCTGCACCGAAGATCCCGAGACGCTGAAGTTCCCCGTCAAGATCTGGTTCATCATCGACGACTCGGGTTCGATGCAGAACAACGACCCCAACCAGCGCCGCTATGAGGCGGCGAAGGAGCTGGCCAACGCGCTCCAGGACCCCGACCAGGCGAATCCGGCCATGTTCTTCGGAGCGGAGCGGTTCGCCGACCAGGGGGCCTCGCGCATTACCCAGCCCGATCGGTTCACGCCGAGCGCCGCGGTCTTCAACGCCAACATCGCCGCGGTCCAGAACCCGGGCAACGGCGGCACCCCCTACACCTCCGCCCTCAACTTCGCCGTCGGCGAGCTGAACGCCGACATCCTCGCCAGCGGCGTGGAGGCACGCCGTACGCGCTACGTCGTCATCTTCCTCTCCGACGGCGCGCCGAACGGACCCGGCGATCCGGACGGGATCCTCCCCGGCGTCGAGAACCTGATGAGTCTCAAAGACCGCGCGGGGGACGTCACCGTCAACACCATCTTCCTCGGCGGCGACATGGGGGCGCAGCAGATCCTGATGCAGATGGCGCAGGCGGGGAACGGGATCTTCCGATCGTTCCCCAACGGCGACGACATCGACTACGCCGACTTCGACTTCTCCTCGATCCGCCGGAACTTCAACCAGCGGTTCTTCCTGGTGACGAACCGGAACGCGATGCCGACCCGCACCGGACACCAGGCGGACAGCGACCGCGACGGGATCCCGGACGGGAGGGAGCGCGACCTGGGAACCGACCCGTCGAAGCGCGACACCGACGCGGACGGCTGCGGCGACCTGATGGAAAGCCGCGATGCCGGGTGGGATCCGCTGATCCCCGGATCCGAGAACAACCAGTGCGTCTGCACCGAGGAGACGCGCACGGCCGATACCGACTTCGACGGCCTGACCGACTGCGAGGAGAAGTGGCTGGCGAGCTCCAGCCTCTACCCCGACGCCGACAAGAACGAGGACGACCTGGTGATCGGCGATCTGGTGCCGGACGGGTTGGACCACACCTACCTGAACGACCTTCTCTTCCCCAACGACGGGATGGATTTCGACGCCGACGGAGTGCAGGACCTGGCCGAGCTGCGGACGCACATGAGCCCGCACCACTCCGACGGCGACATCCGCTCGGATTGGGCCTACGAGTACGACTACCTCGATCAGCAGCCGGACAACGCACGCTGCTACGACTTCCGCGTGGAAAACGTGTCGGTGATGCCGACGCTCACCGGGGAGAACGAGATTCTCGTCTACTTCGCGCAGAGCCCGCAGGACAACGCCCAGAAGGAGAAGTCGTTCCGCATCGCAAGGAAGACGGTCGCCTACTCCGCGATGGTCGACGTGGTGCTGGTGCCCGAGGACTTCTCCGAGTTGCTGATTGCCGATCCGGTCGCCGAATAGGAGGAACGTCGTGAGCGCGCCATCGATCCAGACATGGCTTTCTTCCGTCGCGGCCGCGGCCGTGCTGGCCGCACCGGCCGTCCTCGCATGGATCCCGGCCGCCTCGGCGCAGACGGCGGCGAACGCGTCGAAGGTCGATTTCGACGACCAGCTGGTTCAGGGGCAGGTGCACCGCGGCGCCGTGCACCTGATCGAGCGAAAGGAAGGGGAGTTCGGATCGCTGGTGAAGACGCGGAGCAGCTACCGGAACGAGAGCCTGGCGGGATCGACGGCGCCCGCCGCCGCCCCGCCGTCAGCGGCTTCGGTGCCGATGGCCGGCGCGGCGGCCGCATCCGAGGGGCCGACGGAGATCGCGAAACGGGACGAAGGAGGGGCGCGTGAGATCCGACGCTAGGGCGCCCATTTCCGACGGATCGCTCCGGGTCGTCGTCCTCCGGGAGAACGAGCCGGTCGGCGCCTGGGAGTTCGACAAGGAGTCGGTGACCGTCGGCCGCTCCAAGACGGCCGACGTGCGTCTGGACGATCCGGCGGTGTCGCGCGTGCACTGCGTCGTCGAGCTCCGGCCCGCCGGCGTCTTCGTGCGCGACAACGGTTCGCGCAACGGGATCTGGGTCAACGGCCGGCGCTTCAAAGAGGCGCTGCTCACCTCGCGCGACGAGGTGGTGATCGAGCGATATCGCCTGAAGTCGTACCGGGTGTGGGGTGGAGTGGCCACCACCACCGCGCGGCACGCGCCTCCCGTGCGGCGCGAACGGCCGTCGAGCGATGGCGGGGATCGGCCGACACCGTCGACGGAGCAGCGCGCCATCGAGCCGCCGCCGCCCGCCGTGCCGCTTCAGCGGAGGGCGGTCTCCGGCTCCTCGCCCCGCCCCACCGCCGTCGTTCCGGCGTCCGCGCCCCCCGCTTGGGCGATCGCCGATACCGCCATCGCGCCGGTCCCGCTCGACGCGAGCGCCGCGGAAGCAACGAACGCGCAGCGACCGTCGCCGCTCTCCACGTCCGGCGTCCGCCGGTTCCTCGACGACGTCGACGACGAGGACGAGGAGGAGGCGACGGCCACCCCCGCGTTCGACTACGCCGATCTCCTCGTCCGCGGCTGGAACTCGCGACCCGAGGAGGGGCGCGGCGTGGTGGAGGTGGTGCGCTACCGCGGCGTCAACGTGCTGGAGGTCGCGCGCGTCGACCTGCGTGGCGTCTATCGCGTCCCGTTCTCCGGTTCGGACTTGGTTTCGTTCGACGAGCGCGACCGGGCGACGGTGGAGGTCCCCGACGGAGCACGCGCCCAACTCTCGAGCGGCTCCTCGCGCCGGCCGGTTTCGGGGAGGATCGATCTCGGCGTCGGCGACGTGCTCGATCTCCGGATCGGCGAGATCGGGTACCTGATGCGTTTCGTCGAGCCGGTCGAGCCGAACCGCGCCGAGGCGCGCGCATTGGCCACCGGCCGCGTGGCCGCCGCCGGGGCCGGGGCGTTCGGGATGCACGTGCTGGTGGCCGGGACCTTCATGATCGCCGACGCCCTGCGTCCGAAGGAGCCGGAGTGGGGCGCGTTCGCACGCGTCGAGCTGCCGGAGGAGACGGCCGAGCCGAAGGAGGCCGAGGTCGTCCCCACTCCGGAGCCTGCGAAACCGGAGCCGAAGCGTGCGCCGGCACCGCCGCAACGGCTGGCGCGGCGACCGAGCAAGGCGCCACCGCCGGCAATCGGTGGGGCGGACCGCACCGAATCGCGTGTCGCGTCCGCCGGCGTCCTGCGCGGTCTGGGAAAGCTCGACCTGAAGATCGACTCCTCGTCGTCCTCGCTGGCGGCCGCAACCAACCTCGACGCCGTCCGGTCGACCTCCGGAAAACGCGGCGGATTCAAGGTTTCATCGCTCACCGGGAAGATTCCGGGCGGCGATGTCGCGCTCGGCCGGCCCGGGCGTCTCAACGGATCGGTGGCGATCGACACCCTGAGCGGGAAGGACCTGCTCGCCAGCGCCAAGGGCGGATACGGCGGCCTTGCGAAACGTGGCGGCGGAAAGGTTCGGGGCGTCGTGACGCAGACCCCGACCGCGAGCGTCGGCGTGCAAGGATCCCTCGACCGCTCCCAGATCGCGGCCGTCGTGAACCGGCACATCGCCGAGATCCGGCATTGCTACGAAAAGAACCTGATCAACGATCCTTCCCTCGCCGGAAAGGTGCAGGTCGAGTGGACGATCCGTCCCGACGGCGGCGTCGCCGGGGTGAAGACCAAATTCTCGTCGCTGCGGGGAGGCGACGTGGCCGGTTGCATCGGCGGAAAGATCCGCGGATGGCAGTTTCCGCGTCCCAAGGGGAACGGATACGTGATCGTGAACTATCCGTTCCTCTTCGACTCGGTCGGCTTCTAGAGCGGCGGCTGGAGTAGGATTCCCCCATGCGGAGCCGGGCCCGATCGGCGCTCGTGGCGTTGGCGGTCGCCGCGTCGACGGCCGCTTCCACGCGGTCCTCGGCGGCGGACGACGGGCTCGCCGGACGCGTGATCCAGGAGCGCCGCTACCGGCGCGGACACGAGCTCCGGGCATCGATCGCCTACCTTCCCCAGGACCCGTTCTACAAGGCGGCCGGACCCGACTTGTCGTACATCTGGCATCGCACCGAGTCGTTTTCGTGGGAGGCGGTTCGAATCGGCGTCTTCGCGCCTTTCGACAGCAAGATTCGCCGGCAGATCCGCGACGAGTTCGACGTCGACGACGACCCCTACGAAAAGGCCCGATTCTTCGTCGGAAGCCACGCGCGGTTCGCGCCTCTCTACGGGCGGTTCACGGTGATGAACCGCGGCCTCCTGCACCAGGAGGCCTACCTCGTCGGCGGGCTCGGGCTGATCGGGTGGACCGGGCCCGAAGACGGCTCGAACGGCGGCGGAGTGCGACCCGCGATCGACGTCGGTTTGGGATTCCGGTGGTACGCCTCGCGGCGGTGGAGCGTCAAGGCGGAGGTCCTGGAGAACCTGATGCGCCGATCGGGCGGCGGCGTGCAGGACCACGTCTACCTGACGATTGGATTGGGCTTCGCCTTGCCGGAGAAGGAACGAAAGCCGTTCCAGGAACGCGGATCCTCGGCGGGGCTCGAGCGGTGAACGCATCCGGTCCTTCCGCGCTCGCGCTGGCCGCGATGCTGATCGCGGTTCCGGCCGGCGCGTCGGGCGACGGCGCCCGGACGCCGCCCTCCGCGCGCGAAGGGGGGACGGTCTACGTCGTACAAGACCGGCGGTTCCGGCCGGGTCACGAGTTCCGGCTCGCCGCGGGCTGGCTCCCGCAGAACGCCTTCTACAAGGGGACCTCGTTCGACTTCTCCTACGCCTACCATTTCTCCGATTTCGTCACCTGGGAGGTGTTGCGCGGCGCCTACTCCTGGAACCACACCACCGATCTCTCACGGCGGCTGCGGAGCGAGTTCGACGTCGACAACGATCCCTACGAGAAGGCGCAATACCTCCTTTCGACCCACGTGCAGTTCGCGCCCTTCTACGGGAAGCAGGCGCTGCTCGAGCGCTGGATCGTCCACCACGAGTTGTACGCCACGACCGGCATCGGCGGTGTCGGCTGGGCGCTGCACGAGAATGGGAAGGCCGACCGCCTCACGTCGTTCCGGCCGGCGTTCGATCTGGGGGTCGGATTCCGCTGGTACTCGTCGCATCTGTTGAGCTACCGCCTCGAGGTGATCGAGAACCTCTACTTCAAGGAGGGCGGGGGGATCGACGACCAGGTCTACGTCACCCTCGGCGTCTCGCTGTCGACGAGGCGCGCGCGGTGAGGGGAGGGCGCGCGATCGGCATCGATGGCGCCTTGGCGGCGCGCGCGATCGCCGTGGCGGCGTGTCTCGCCACCGCGGCCTCCGCGGCGAGGGTGTCCGCGGCGGGTCCCGAAGCGGCGGGGCCCGACAAGGGGATGTCCGCGCGGAAGCAGTACCGTGAGGGCTTGAGTCTGGCCGCCGCGGACGACCGGCGATCGGCGGAACGCGCGGTCCCGTTGCTCTGGACGTTTCTGAAGCGAAATCCGCCGGAGATCCCGGAGTACGAGCGCGCGGAGTTCCACCTCGCCCGAGCCCTCGACCGTGTCGGTCTCCACCATGCGGCGGCGGAGTACTACGTCAACGTGGCGCGAGGCCGCCGGGACGCGCGGCTCCTCGCGCCCGCGCTCGCCGGTCTGGCGGAGACGGTCCGGGCACGGCCGTTCGACGCCGAGCTGGTCGTCGGAGAGCTGCTCTCCGACACCGACTTCGGGTACCTCCCGGAAGGGGTGGACGACTTCGTGGCGTTCCACCAGGGAACGACCGACGCGCGCGAAGGGTTCGCCCGGTGGGCGGAGGCGCGCTTCCAGGACCTCCGGGTCGGCGGCACGTTCTACTGGGAGCGCCGCTACCAGGAGGCGGTCGCGCTGATCGCCGCCGACGATGCGGAGCGCGCGCGATCGAGCCTGCTCGCGCTCGACGCCGCCGACGTCGGAGACGAAGGGCTGGCGCGCCGAGTCGACCTCACCCTGGCCCGGCTCGACTACGAGGCCGGGGAGTACCGGCGGGCGCTCGCCCGGTACGAATCGATCTCCCTCCCGCGCGCCGAGCGCGCGCCGCTCCTCCTGGAGCGGGCCTGGTGTCACTACCGGCTCGGGGAGTACAGCCGCGCGTTGGGGCTCCTCGTGGCCCTGGAGTCGCCGCTGTACCGGGAGTTCGACGATCCGGAGAAGTACACCCTCCGCGCGCTGATGTTGAGCGATGTCTGCCATTTCGACGCGGCGGAGGAGGCGGTGGCGTCGTTCCGGCGGGCGTTCGGTCCGGCGATCCGGAACGTCTACGCCCGCGGCGATCTCGCCGCCGACGAGACCTTTCGCGCCCTCGCGCTGCGCTCGCCGGAGGTGGGGGAGCGCGGATCCTTCGTCGACGCGCTCGCCAGGGAGATCGACCTGCTTCGCACGACGACCCCCACCGGGTGGGAGGCCAACGGGCTGAAGTCCGCACTGTCGACGCTCTACGAACTGAAGCAGGCCGAGGCCAGGCGACGGCTCTATCTGTCGATCGAGGCGAAGGTGGAGTCGCTCGGCGACCTGCTCCTGGAGAGCGAGGAGCAGATGAACATCCTCGAATACGAGATCGCGCTCTCGCGCAACCGGCGGGCGCGGACGCGGCCGCCGGAGGTCGGGGAGCTGATCGTCGACGTACCCGCCAGTCCGTCGATCCAGTTCTACCGGTTCGACGGCGAGTACTGGAACGACGAGCTCGAGGACCTGCGTGTGGTGGTCGAGGACCGCTGCGAAGGGATGACCCGCGAAGGGAAGCCGGGGGCCGCGCCGTGAACGGTGGCGCCGCCCTCGCCGCCGCGCGCCCCGTCGCGCGGGCTGCCGTACGGGCGGTCGCTGCGGGGCTCCTCGTCTCGATCGCCTTGGCGCCGCATCGCGATGCGGACGGAGCGCCGCTGCCGGGGGACTCGGTCCTCGGCCGGGCCGGAGACGAGGATCCCAAGGCGTTCCTGAAGCGGGTCCGGTCCGACCTGGCCAAGGTCGACGCCTCGATCGATGCCACGAAGGAGCTGCTTTCCAAGAGCAAGGACAGCGCGATCCTCGCCGACGTCCTTCTCCGCCTGGCCGAGCTGTACGTCGAAAAGAGCCGGCTTCTCTACTATCGCGCGGTGGAGGAGCGCGGCGCCCGGGCGGGCGGCGAAGCGATCTCCGCACCGGAGTCGAAGTACTTCAAGGAGCTCGCGATCGAGCTCTACCGGCGGATCCTGCGGGAGTTCCCGGGATTCCTCCACCGTGACAAGGTTCGATTCTACCTGGGGCACGAACACCAGGAGCTCTCGCAGCGTCCGGAGATGCTCCGCGAATACAAAGCGCTGATCGCCGAGCACCCCGACAGTCCGCTGGTGCCGGAGACGTATCTCCTCCTCGGGAACTTCTACTTCGAGAACCGTGACCTGGACGAAGCCCGCAAGCACTACGCAGAAGTGGTGGCGCGCCGGGATACGGGCCTGACGGCGCTGGCGCGATACAAGCTCGGCTGGATCGCGATGAACCATGCCGACCACAAGGCCGCGCTCGCGGAGTTCGAAGGGGCCGCCCGCGCAGCGGACGAAGCGATCGCCTCCGCCGCGAGCGGACTGCCGGCGGCGACCGCGCAGAAGCTCCGGGGCGTGCGCCGAGAGGCGCTGGTCGATTCGGTGCAGCCGTTCACCGAAGTGAAGAAGCCCGAGGAAGCGGTCGTCTACTACGGCGCTCTGGCCGATTCGCGGACGCTCTATGCGGCGATCCTGGAGAAGCTGGGGAACCGCTACTACGTGCAGCAGAACTGGGGCCCCGCGTCCAAGGTCTATCGGACGCTGCTGACCTTGACCCACGACGTGGAGCGCGCGCACGGCTTCGGCCGGCGGTTCGTCGAGTGCGCGCAGAAGGTCCTCAAGGATCCCGATACGGCCAAGCGACCGCTGCCGTTCGTCGCCGATGACGCGCGGGTGTTGACCGAAATCGCCGCCCGCTACGCGTCGTCGTGGCGGATCCCGAGGTCCGACCGCGAGGCGGCACGGAAGGAGTTCGAAGTCTACGTCCGGGACATCGCCACCCGGATCCAGCTCGCCTCGGAGAAGGAGCCCGATCCGGCGAGGAAGGTCGCGCTCGCGGCCGAGGCCGCGCGGGCGTACCAAGCCCACCTCTCGTACTTCGACGATCGCGCGACGCGGCTGGCGATGGAGGAGAACCATGCCGAGGCGCTCGCCGCCGCGGGCCTCCACTGGGAGGCCGGGAGGGCGTTCGAGACGGTGGCCCGCGAACGGAAGTCGGGGGAACGGGAGGCGATCCACGACGCCCTGGCGGAGTACCACCTCGCCAACGCAGACCGCGACCGGCTGGGCCGGTTCCGCCGTGTGCAGGCGCGCGAAGCCGAAAAACAGCTCGGCGAGTACTACGCAAAGATCCACCCGGACGGGAGGGACGTCGCGGCGGTGACCTTCAACGTCGCGCGCGCCCACTACGAGGAGGGGGACTACAAGACGGCGATCGCGCTCTTCCGCGATTACCTCCGCGCCCATCCCGGCACCAAAGAGGCCTACGCGGCGGCAAACCTGGTGCTCGACTCGCTGGCGCAGCTGGAGGACCTCGACGGACTTTCGGAGACGGCGAAGGCGTTCTCGACCGACCCCACCCTTCCCGATCCCGCGTTCCGGCGGAAGGCGGCGGAGATCGGGAAGCAGGCCGACTTCCGGCGCGTCGGGAGCGTCCTCGCCGAGACCGACGGAGGCGAGGATCCGGCCGAGAAGCTGGCGCGCCTCGCCGAGTCGTCCGCCGGAAGCGAGCTGGGGGAGAAGGCCCTCTACACCCTCTTCATCACCCACCGCGACCGCGGCGAGCCGGAGAAGATCTACGACGCCGGGACGCGATTCCTGGCGCGGTACGCGCGGAGCGAGCTCGCGCCGGAGGTGCTGCAGTCGATCACGCGGCTGGCGATCGACTCCGCCGACTTCGGGCGCGCGGCGGGCTATTTCGAGGCCTACGTCAAGGCGCGCCCGGGCGACAAGGAGGCGTGGTCCCTTCTCGAACGGGCCGCGGCGATCCGGGAGAAGTTGGGGCAGGCCGATCGCGCGGCGGTCGACTACCAGCGCCTGTCGCAGGCGCCGGGCGGGATCTCGCCGGCCGAGGCGGCGCGGCGTTCGATCGCGGCCTACCGCGCGGTCGGCGATTGGGCGAAGGCGGCGGAGGCGGCGAAGCGATTGATCCAGGCGGGGGGCGATGGTCCGCTCGCCCGTTTCGTCGTCGGCGACGCGCTCTGGCGCGCCGGGAAGATGGAGGAGGCGAAGCTCGAGTTGGTGGCCGCCGTCGACTCCTCGCGCGCGGCGAAGGCGCTCCGGCCGGAGGACCGCGATGCGGCGGCGGAGGCCGCGTTCCTTCTCACGGAGGAGACGAAGCGCGCCCTGGAGGCGATTCGCTACGCGTCGGCGGAGGATTTGGCGGCGATCGAGCGGCGCCTGGAGAGGGTACGGCAGCTCGAGTCCGAAGCGGCGGAGGTGGTGAAGCTCGGCAGCCCGGAGTGGGCGATCGCGGCGCTGTTCCGGGTCGGCCAGGCCTACCGTGGACTGGCGGAGTTCCTCCGGGCGGCGCCCGAGCCTCCCGCCTTGAGCGCGGAGGAGAGGGCCGAGTATCGCCGGCTCCTGGAGGAGAAGGCGCTCCCGATCGACCAGAAGGCGCGGACGACGTTCGGCGCCTGCGTCGCCAAAGGGAACGAGCTGAACGTGCTCTCGCCGTGGCTCTCCGCGTGCGCCGCGCTCGGTGCGCGTGGCGAGCCCTCACGCCCGAGTCCACCCCCGCCTCGCGCCGGGCGCTTCCGTTCGCCGTCGGAGATCGTCGAGGCGCTTCGGCGCGATCCGTTGAACGCCGGACTGTTGGCGCGGCTGGCGACCGCCTACCTGCAGGCGGGAGATCCGTACGCCGCCGAACTGATCGCCCGCCGGGCGGTGGAGGTCGACGAATCCCGGTCCGAATCGCACGGGCTGTTGGCGATCGCGCTCTTGCGCCGCGGAGAGGTCGGAGAGGCCGGCGTAGCGTTCGCCGCGGCCGCCGAGCGCGCTCCCGGGGCGGCGAAGCCGTGGCTGAACCTCGCCGCCCACGAATACGCCTACGCGGATCCCCGAAAAGCGATCGAGACGCTGCGCCGGGCGATCAATGCACGCACCGTCGACCCGGCGGCGGTCGACGTCCATCCCGGCGCGCGCCGCCTGATGGCCGACGCTCCGCGACTTCTCGGGCAGAGATGACCGTCTGGGACCCCGACGTCGCCCGGCGGCTCGACGCGTGGCTCGCGCGCGCGACGCCGTCGACGCGCGCCGCCTTCGACGCCGACGGCACGCTGTGGCGCGAAGACGTCGGAGAGTCGTTCCTGCAATGGGCCGGCGAGCGGCAAGGTCGCCTTCCGGCCTGGCCCGAGGCGGGGTCCGCGTGGCGCGAGTACGAGCGGAGGCTCGCCACCGGTGATCTGCGTCACGCCTTCGAGCACTGCGTCACGGCGTTCGAGGGGCTCGACCACGGAACGGTCGTCGAGTGGTCCGACCGTTTCGTCGCGACCTCGTGGGAACGTCATCTCTTCCCCGCGATGCGCGAGCTCGTCGGACGGCTGAAGTCGATCGGAGCGGAGGCGTGGATCGTCTCCGGCAGCCCGGCCTGGTGCGTCGCCGCGGGCGCGCGGCTGCTGGAGATCGGGCCGGAACGCGTCCTCGCGGCGGAGGCGAAGGTCGAAGGGGGACGGATCGCCGCGGATCTCGCCGCCCCCCTTCCGACGCTCGAGACGAAGGTCGAGGCGTTCCGGTCGGCGGTGGGGTCCGCGCCCCACTTCGCCGCGGGCAACAGTCACTACGACTACGACCTGTTGGAGTCCTCGACCGAGCTCGCCCTGCTGGTCAATCCGCCGCCGGGAGAGGGTTGGTTGCGCCGCCGGAACGGCCGCGACTGGCTGGTCCAGCGCTGGTAGACTGCCAGGGGTTCGGGGAGTCCCCGAGGAAGCCCGAAGGGCGGACCATTCGGGGAGTCCCCGAGGAAGCCCGAAGGGCGGACCATTCATCCGATGCCCCGGTACGAGCTTGCAATCTTCGACCTCGACGGCACGCTCGCCGATACCAAGCTCGACCTCGCGGCCGCGACCAACCACACCCTCCGCGAGCTGGGATTCGAGACCTTTCCCGCGGATGTGATCGCGACCTTCGTCGGCGGCGGTCTGACGAGACTCCTGGCCCGCGCGCTGGGACCGCGCGCCGAAGACCCGTCGCTTCTGGAGAAGGCGCGGCAGGTCTTCGTCCCCTACTACCGCGAGCACATGCTCGACGCCACGCGCCCGTACGACGGGATCGATCGGATGCTCTCCGACCTGCGGAACCGTTCGGTGCGGCTCGCCGTCGCCACCAACAAGCCGCGAATCTTCACCGCGGGAATCATCGATCGGCTGTTCGGCGACGTCTTCGATCCGGTCGTGGCGTGCGGAGACGACGCGCCCCGGAAGCCCGACCCGATGTGCGTCGAGATCTGCCGCAAACGGTACCCGGCGGTTGCGGCCGAACGGATCCTGTTCGTCGGAGACAGCGTCGTCGACGTCGAGACGGCGCGCGCCGCCGTCGTCGACGTCGCCTCCTGCACCTGGGGCTACGGCGACCGAGCGGCTCTCACCGCCGAACGGCCGCGTTGGCTCGTCGACGACGTCGCCGCTCTTCGCGCCGTCCTTCTCGGCACGGAGGGCGGGGCCGTTCCCCCGACGTAGCGCGAAGGCGCGGTCTAACGGCGGCGGGTGGGCTTGGGCGCGGGGGCGCCCTTCATGGCGATCCGCTTGGCGTCGGCGTTCTCGGGCTCGAGTGCGAGCGCCTGCGTCGCGCGCTGGACCGCGGCGGACGGCGCGTCCCGTTCGTCGAGCATCGCCAGTTGAACCAACGCGGGGGCGTAGTACGGATCGAACTGGATGGCGCGCGAGAGGTTGGCCCGCGCGAGTTGCGCCTTCCCCTGCGCGAGGAGCAGCTGCGCCATCCGGTGGTCGGCAATCGCGGTCCTCCCGCCGCGTCGCAACGCTTCGCCGTAGAGTCTCTGCGCCTGCTCGAGACTCCCGGCAGCGCGCGCGGCGTCCCCCTGCAACAGGCGCGTGTAGAGCGCCGGATCGTCGAACGGACCGGTGACCCGCAGGACCATCCGCCCGCCGCCGCGCGGATTCGCCGCGGTGTACCAGATGAACGGCTGTGGCGTCAGGAGCGCCCGCTCGGCGGCGGCTCGCGCAGCCGCCGCGTCGGTCGAGACCTTCGTCATCTCGCCCTGAACCAGGCTCAAGGTGCCGGCGGCGGAGAGGATCGCCGCCTCGACGGTGGCATCGCCGTTGGCGTTCAGCCGGGAGATCTCCGCCTTCGCTCCCGCGGCGTCCCCGTTCTGCAGCTTCGCCGCCCCCGCGAGGAGGACGGCGCACGGCGACGACAGCCCCGACACGTGACCCATCGCCCGGTTCGGGTCGTCCTGGTTCAGCGCGGCCGCCGCCGCGAGGCACCGCGCGGCGGGTCCGACCTTCTCCGCCCCCTCGCCGGCGAGCTTGACGGCCGCAGCCTCCGCGGCGCGGTAGTTGCGGTCGGTGAAGTCGACGGAGGCCGCGAGGATGCGATGCTCCGCAGAGCGCGACGAGGCCGGCGGCAGCAGGCCGACCGCCCCCTTGGAGTTTCCCGCCATCGTCGCGAGCCGTACGCGGATCGAGAGATCGGGATCGAGCGTGGGACAGGCGGCGGACTGGGACTGGATCTCCTTCAGCGCCGCGCCGGCGCCGCCGGCCAGGAGCGTCTCGGCCACCTTGCCCTGCGCGGACGAGCAGGAGGTGTCGCCGCCCGATCGCAGGAGCGGGATTCCCACGATCAATCCGACGATCCCCAGGACCGCCGCCAGTCCGATCCACGTGAACTTGGAGGCGAGGATCCCCGCCATCCAGTGCAGGTCCTCTTCTTCGTCGTCGTCCGCGACCTCCGCGGGGGCCGGCGCGGGGGACGGGATCGGCGGCGGCGTCTTCGCCCGTTCGACGGTGGGCGACGGCGGCAGGGGATCCGACTCGACCTTCGATCGCTTCGCGGCCTTTCGAACGGAGAACGAAGCCGTGCTCTCCCCCGCTCGCCGCACGGAGCCGGAATCACCCTTGCGCACCGGGACCGACCCGGAATCCCCTTTCCGCACCGAACCGGAGTCGGAAGGCTTCTGGAACGAGCCGGTGCTTCCCTTCCGGACCGTCGCCGACGGACGTTCGGTCGCGAAGGTCGGACCCGGTACCGGCAACTCCGGCGGGAGCTGCTTGACGCCGACCTGGGTGTCGACGAGCGCCTGCGGAATCTCGGCCGGCGGAAGATCGGCCGCCTTGGAAACGGTGTCGGCGGGAACGGACGGGGACGCGACCGTCGCCGTCGGCTCCGGCTCGGCCGGAACCTCGAGCGGCGCCTCCGGCGCGGCGGCCGGCGGATCGGCGCTCGCGAGCTTTACCAGGCCGGAGGCGCCCTGCTCCCGCGCCGCGAACGCCTCCGCCTTCGCGCGTCGAAAGCTCTCCGATCGCCGCGAGCGCTCCTGGTCGAAGCGCTTCCGGGCCACCGGGACCTTCCTCGCGATCTCGAGCTCGACGTCCTCGACCAGGTCCGGCGTCAGTATCAGCCGCGCGTGCTTCGCGACCTCGGCCGCACTCGAGATGCGCGCGTTGCGGTCGGCCGCCGTCAGCGAGCGGAGGAGCTCCTGCAGCGCCTCCGGCAGGTCCGCCGGCGGGTCGGGGACGCGGTTTTCCTCCAACGCCACCAGCAGCTGCTCCAGCGGCAGGTCGAGCAGCGGCTTGCCGGTGAGAAGGACGTGCAAGGTCGATCCCAGGCCGAACAGATCGCTTCGGCCGTCCAGCGGCTCCTCGCGCACCTGCTCCGGGGAGAGGGTCGAGGCGCTACCCTTGAGCACTCCCATCTGGGTCTTGGTGCTCCGGACTTTGGCCTGCGCGATGCCGAAGTCGGTCAGCTTGATCTCGCCGCGGCTCGACAGGAGGATGTTCGCCGGCTTCACGTCGCGATGGACCAGGCCCATCGGGCGGCCGTTCTCCTCGAGCGCGTGCACGTAGGCCAGTGCTCTGGCCACGCGCTCCACGATGGTGAGCGCTTCGCGTGCCGGCAGCGCCCCCATGCTCGCCACGTATTCGGAGGCGGTGACCCCCTCGATCAGCTCGAGCGCGAGATACCAGTCCCCCTCCTCTTCGCCGAAATCGATCACCGAGACGACGTTCGGATGCTGCAGCCGTACCCAGATTCGCGTCTCGTCCAGGAGCGAGGTGTCGACGCCACCCTCGTGCATGGCGCCGCCGATGATCCGTTTGATCGCCACCTGCCGGGTGATCCCGGCGACCGGTTGCGTCTCGGCGCGGTAGACCTCGGCCGCTCCGCCCACGCCCAGGAGGGCGGTCAGGCGATAGCGCCCGTAGTCGCGGGGCAGGTTTCGCACGCCGGCACTAGCTTATCCGCTCTTGCCGTCCGCGACGACGTGCAGCGATGGAACCGGTTGCAGCTTGGGAGGCGCCCGCTCCGCCTCCCGCCCGAGGTCGAGAAAGCGGGCCTGCGGCGAGTAGAGGCCGGCGCCTTCCCCGCCCGCCGCCGCGGCGCCGCCCGACGGGAACGGGCGCCATTCGCCGTCGGGACAAAGCTGCCACGAGCGCGCCCGCTCGTGCCGGAGCGTCCCGAGGATCTCGTCGACCAATCGCCGCGCCGCCGCCGGCTCCTCCACCGGGAACATCACCTCGACGCGACGTTGAAAGTTACGCGGCATCCAGTCGGCGCTGGAGAGGTAGACCCGTTCCGCGTCGCCGGCGATGAAATGGAAGATCCGGCTGTGCTCGAGGAAGCGGTCGACCACGCTTCGAACGCGGATCCGGTCGCTGACGCCGGGGACCCCGGGCCGCAGGCAGCAGATCCCGCGGACCAACAGCTCGATCGTCGCTCCCGCCTGCGAGGCGCGGTAGAGGGCGCGGATCACGTCCCCGTCGACGAGCGCGTTCATCTTGGCGCAGATTTCGGCCCGTTTCCCGGCGCGCGCGGCATCGGCGACCTCGCCGATCCGCTCGAGAACCCGGCGATGCAGGTCGATCGGCGCCACCGAGAAGCGCTCGAGCTCCCCCGAGGAGGCGTTTCCCGTGAGGAGATTGAACAGCGCCGACGCGTCGCGACACAGCTCCGAGCGTGCGGTGAACAGCGACAGGTCGGTGTAGAGGCGTGCCGTCGACGGGTTGTAGTTGCCGGTGGAGAGGTGGAGGTAGCGCCGGATCCCGTTCGCCTCCCGCCGGACGACCAGACACATCTTGCAGTGCGTCTTGAGCCCGATCAGGCCGTAGACGACGTGCACCCCGGCCTCCTCCAGCGCCCGCGCCCAGGCGATGTTGTTCTCCTCGTCGAAGCGGGCTTTCAGCTCGACGATCGCCGTCACCTGTTTGCGGTTCTCGGCGGCGCGCGCCAGTGCCTTGATGATCGAGGAGCCGCCGCTGGTGCGATAGAGCGTCTGCTTGATCGCCAGCACGTCCGGGTCCTCCGCCGCCTCCTCGACGAAGTCGACCACCGGATCGAACGACTCGTAGGGATGGTGCAGCAGCAGGTCGCCGCGGGCGATGAGCGGGATCATCCGCTCCGCTTCGCGCACCGCCGCCGGAAGCGCCGGGACCAGCGCCTCGTCCTTGAGCCGCGTCGAACGGTCCCCCCGTCGGGCCTCCTCGGGGCCCCCCCGTCCCCCCGGCGTCGTCCCCTCGTGGGTGTGGTAGACGCGCATCAGATCGGCGAGGTTCAACGGACCGGCGATCGGGTAGACGTTCTCGGTTCCGAGCCCCAGGGCCTCCACCAGCTCGGCGCGCAATGCGTCGTCCGCGCTTTCGTCGACCTCCAGCCGAACGGCGTTGCCGCGGTCGCGCCGACGGACCTCCTTCTCGATCATCTCCAGCAGGTCGTCGGCATCCTCTTCGTCGAAGTGCAGCTCCCAGTTGCGGGTGATGCGGAACGGACAGACCGCCTCGATCTGGGTCCCGGGGAAGAGGTGGTCGACCTCCAGCGCAATCACGTCCTCCAGGAAGGCCAGCCGCCGCGTCCCGGCGGGGGAGGCGAGCGGAACGAATCGCGCCAGGACGCTCGGTACCTGCACCACGCCGAGCGACGCGGCGCGGTCGCGGCGCTTGAGTCGGACCGCCAGATTGAGAGTGAGGTTTCGGAGGCTCGGGAACGGATGGCCGGGGTCGACCGCCAGCGGCGTCAACACCGGGAAGATCTGCTCGTGGAAGTAGGGATCGAGCTGGCGTCGGTCCTCCGGGGTGAAACCGTTCCGCCGCACGAGCAGGATCCCCGCCTCGGCGAGCGCCGGTGTCAGCTCGTCACCGAGAAGTCGATACTGGTCGGCCGTCAGCTCGTGCGCCTGGCGCGCGATTTCGCGCAGCGCGGCGGACGGGGTCCGCCCGTCGGGTCCGGGCTCCTCGATCTTCCCCGCAACCTGCTGCATCAGACCGGCGGCCCGGACCATGAAAAACTCGTCGAGGTTGGTCCCGCTGATCGACAGGAACTTCAGACGCTCCAGGAGCGGCGTCTCCGGCGAGCGCGCCTGCTCGAGGACGCGCTGATTGAACTGGATCCAGGATAGCTCCCGGTTCAGGTAGAGCGACGGGTCCTTGAGGTCGACCGCGGCCGGCCCCTCGGGCTCGCTTTTCAGGAGCTCCACCATGCGACCGTTGATTGAACCACGCGGAGTCGGGCCACCCAACGGTTGACACCGCGCGCGTGCGAATACGCGTAGTTGGATACGTCGCTAATTCGGCTCGATCGTCGCGCCCAGCACCAGATAGCCCCCCTCGCCGGAGGTCGCCGTCACGTCGACGCCGGTGATCTGCACGTAGGGAAGGCTCGGGATCGGGAACTCCCCGATCAGATTCTCGACGAACGGGACGACGTTCTCGAAGGCGAGCCCGCCCAGGATGTCGATCGCCGCCTGCTCGATCGGATTGGGATCGCTCTCCTCCTCGACGATGTCGAACCAGGCGGTCTTCTCGCCGGCGCGCAGTCGGAGCTTGTTCTGCTCGGTGATGATCACGTCGACCTCGGCCACGGCCTGTCCGTAGACGCGGGTCTTCTTCTCCACGCCGTCGACGAGCTCCACCGCGTCGATCTGAAGGTCGCCGATGTAGACCTTGGCGTCCTGGTCGGACGGACTGGAGACGACGAACGGGGGAAGGGTCCACCATACGTCGACCCGCTCCACCCGCGGCCCGATCCCGCCGTCGGTCTGCTCACTGACGTCGTAGCTCTTGTTCATCACGCCCGTGTTCCAGAAGGCGGTGAGCGATTGGTTCAGCACGTCGTCGGCCATGGCGATCCGGATCCCCTGCTCCGGCGATTCGCCGGCCGGCATCGGCGGCACGGCGGCCGGGGTCGAGACGTAGCCGGGGCCCGCGGGGCTCCCCAAGACCGCGGCCGTGGTGTCGAGTCCGACCCAGGCGCCGTCGTAGGTGAGGTCGAGGCGCGTCGGGACGTATCCGATCTGAAGCTGGCGGCCGGCGATCACGCTGGTGTGCTGCATCGCGAGCGAATCGAAATACTGCTCGATCCTCGTCGGGACGACGTCGGCCACCTTGGAGGCGATGATGCTGGCGACCTTCATGTCGAGACCGGGCGCGAACAGATTGACCACCGAGCCCGGGATGAAGCCGACGTCGAGATTGAAGTTCTGGAACGCCGCGTAGGCCGAGGCCATCTCCGCGTCGAACGACCCGTCGGGGGCGACGTCGAGCGAGATCACCCCCGACAGCTCGAAGGTGTCGGCGGTGAGGTAGACCCCGGAGCTACCGCCGAGGCAGGCGACCTTGAAGGTCGCGTTCATGTCGACCCAGAGCCAGTCGAGCCACAGCGAGTAGTAGAGGCCGCCTTCGACAGGGTAGAGGTACAGATCGGCGTTCCACTCGTCGGCGTCGAGGACGTCGACGCGCGCGTTGAGGCAGGAGCCGCCGACGTCGACCACCGGGTTGAACGGCTGCGCGGCGGTCCCCAGGTCGATCTGCTCGATCGCCGTCCCGGCGATCGTCCCGACGTCGAAGAGGGTGTCGGCGGTGACCCGGGCCACGATCCCCTGGTACACCGAGGTTCCCTGGGAGACGAGGTTTCCGCGGATCACGGCGCGCGTGTCGTCGGTGAGGTTTCCGGCGCGGTCCTCGGCGGTCGTCTTCAGCAGGGTCATCCCCGGATCGATTGCGACCGTCGCGGCGAACGTTCCGTCGGGCTCGACGATCGCCTCTTCGCCGTTGACCTCGACGCGTTTCACACCCCGTCCGTCCTGGACGGTTCCGCGGACGTCGATCGTGGCGCTCGTTCCGGCGACGATCGCGCCGCGCGAGGGGGCGAGGACGCGAAGGACGGGGGGGGTCTCGTCCGGACCGGCGCTCGCGCCCGACCGCGTATCGCCACAGGCCGAAAGGATTCCGGCGGCGAACAGCATCACGACCGAAGCGGACCGAACCGATCTCATGGACGCTCCTGACAGGGCACTTCGCGGACCTCCCCGCGGGGAAGCCGACTCGAAGTGCACACCCCATTCCAGGACGGCCGATTTCGGCGTGCCGATGCGGCCCCAAAACCGCTTGTTTCACGAAGAGATGGAACGGTCCGCCGAGACGCCGAACCGCGCCCCGGGCGGTTCGGGGAAAAATCGCCCAGGTGCCGATGCCGCCATGGGAACTGGCCGCCCCAGCGGAGTTCGGGTACAAGGGCCCGATGGCGGCCGCCTCCGAGATCGCACCCCCCGCGACCTGGCGCAGCGCGCACCGGAGTCCGGAACAGACGCGGATTCTCGACGCCGTCCTGAGGCGGGTGGAGGAGGCGGCATCGGCCGGCGGCGCGATCGTCACCTTCGACCTCGATTCGACCCTCTTCGACAACCGTCCGCGACAGCTCCGCATCCTCGAGGCGTTCGCGCGCGACCACGGGCTGACCGGCGTCGAGCGACTGTCGGTCGAGTCGATCGACGGTTGGCGCCTGTCGGAGTCGATCGCGAGACTCGACGGGCTCGACGGCAGGCTGGAGGCTCTGACGCGCGCCTTCAAGCCGTTCTGGCGCGACCGTTTCTTCACCAGCGCCTTCTGCCGCCACGACGTCCCGCTTCCGGGCGCCTCCAACTTCGTGCGCGACGTCGAGTCGAAAGGGGGGACGGTGGCCTACCTCACCGGACGACACGAGGCGATGCGGGAGGGGACGGTCGGCTCCCTCCTGGACGGCGGGTTCGTGCCCGGCACGCTGCTGCTCAAGCCGACCTTCGAGATGACCGACACGCAGTGGAAGGAGATCGCCGTCGCCCGCCTGCGCGCGATGGGCGACGTCGCCGCGTCGTTCGACAACGAAACGACGCACGTCAATCGGCTGCGGGACGCCTTCCCGGGGGCGATGGTGGTCTGGGTGAGGACCGACTACTCTCCGGGGGCGGAAGCGTTACGGGGCGACGTGCCGGCGATCGACGGATTTCTCCGCTGATCCGACGGCGGTGAATCAATCCCTGGCGGGCGCGCGCTTTCGGCGGCGGGTCGGCTTGCGGGCGGCGTTGCGGCTTTTCTCCAGGAGGGCGAGCCGCTCCTTCAGTTTGGCGGTCTGGTTTTCGAGCACGGCGGAGGCGTCGGCGCGCTTGCTCGAATGGCGGGACGACGCCGCCTTCAGTTCGGCGAGGCGCGCGTCTCGGTCGCGCCAGCCTTGGGCCATCTCCTTGGCGGCGGTTCGTTGAAGCAGGACGTCGGCGCCGGCGAGGGCCTCCTGCAGCCGCGCCCAGAGGCCGAGCAGTCGCGTGTCGACGTCGGCGTGCGCCTTCCGGAAGCGGGTCTCGAGGCCCGATTCGGGGTAGCGGGCGCGGAGCTCCTTGTCGAACGACCGCCGATGCAGTTCGTTGCGCTCCTTCTCGGCGCGTTCCTTGGCGCGCTGGAGCGCGGCGGCGTACTCGGGGTCGACCGGTAGCGCGGTCGCACGCGCTTCGGCCTCGCGCCTCTCGCGCTGGTGCTCCTCCCACGCCGCCCGCCGCTCCCGATCGCGAGCCGCTTGGCTCTCGGCGATCGCCTTCCGCCGGAGCTCGATCTCCTCCAGCTGCTCCTCGGTCAGCCGCGGACGGGCGCGGCGGGGAGCGGGCTTGGAGCGGGGGAGGGGACGCGCGGCGGTCTTGGCCATAGGCGGCGGATCCTAGCGCAGATCCCGTTCGCCGCCACCACCCGGCGGGGGGCCCGCTGTACTAATGCCCGCCGCCCTTTCGGGGCTTGGAGTTCCAGATCGGGAGGCAGAGCAGGAAGCCGGCCAGCGAAAAGGGGACGAGGAAGATCGGCCAGTAGCTCCAGTCCTTGGTGGTGAGACTTCCCAGGGCCAGCGCCTGCACGCCGCTTCCGAGGTAGACGAACCCGTCGATGACGCCGACGGCGGTGGCGGCGCCGCGCCGTCCGCCGAAGTCCATCGTCGCCGTGCCCGAAAGCAGTCCGTGCGTTCCGATCACGCACAGCGACATCAGGAATCCGAGCACCCCCAGGACCCAGGGCGAAAGGGTCAGCCGCGGTCCGGCGGCCAGCGCCCGCGAGTCCCCCGCCATCATCGTCGCCTTCGGATCCCGGATCGTGAGCTCCATCTCCTCGCCGCCTCGAACCACCGTCATCGCGATCGTCCCGTCCGACGGGGCGATCGAGGGATCGGGCGATGCCTTCGTGCTGCAGGTGCAGGCGTCGGGATCCCAGTGGGCGATCTCGGTCTGGCACTTCGGCCGGCCGCACGCGGCGGGGAGACAGCGCACCGTTTCGCTGATCTCCTTCCAGTTGGAGAATCCGTTTCGACCGGCCACCTCGACGATGCGATCGCCGACCTGGAGCGCCGGCGGTGGCGGCTGCCCCTCCTTGCCCTTCGCCGGGACCGCCCATCCCACCTCGGAAGTCGTCCCGCCGAGCGAGAAGACCATCACGACGGCGCAGATCGTCAGCAGCAGGTCGAGGCCGCCGGCGGCCGGCGCGCGCCGCGATTGGAAGAACAGGTCGCTGACGTACCCCGCGACGTTGCCTCCGATCACGCCGGCGACGAACAGCAACCCCCCCCAACCCCAGACCGAGAAGGGGGCGAGCGCGACGAGCGCTCCGGCGACGATCGCCAGACGCCGCTGGCTGCCTTTGAGCCGCCGCGCCCACAGGAACAGCGCGACCGCAACGACGAAGACGGTCACGAACAGCGGAAGTCGTCCCGTGACATCGCCGTTCACCAGCGGGTGCTTCGACGGCAGGACCCAGACCTCTTTCAGGTAGATCGGGAACCACTGCATCACTCCCTGGCGGACGAGCCCGGTGCAGAACTCGATCGCCGCGATCGTGAGGATGATCGGGTTGGTGAAGATCCTCCGCATGATCGACCCGACGCTCACCGGCGCGCCGGCGTCGGCGCCGGAGTCGGCGTCCCCGGTGTCGAAGTCGGCGTGTCCGGCCTGCGAGGGTCGATCGCGCAGGAGGAACGACTCCACCACGAAGATCGATCCGAGGAGCGCCGCCGGGACGAAGAAGACGTGCCAGCTCGGCAGCAGGCCTCCATCGGCCGGCTTCAGGAGCTGCAGGATCCAGCCGTTCACGGTGAAGGCCATGAAGATTCCCGACGAGATCATCGTGCCGAAGATCCCGGAGAACCCGCCGCGCTCGCGCACGTGGAACCACGAGGCGTTGACCTTGACGATCGCCACCGCCCCGAACGACTGAAAGTACATGTTCACGCCGTAGAGGGCGCTCATCCAGAAGCGGATGTCGACGCTCCCCGGGTCGCAGCCGGTCAGCATCGCGTGGAGGAAGAACCCCATCGCCGCGTTCGCCGCCGCGGAGCCGAACAGCGACACCAGCATCGAGCGCCGTCCGCCGATCTTGTCGGTCAGCGGTCCGTTGAGCAGGAACGCGGTGCCGTAGACCCAGGTGCCGACCAGGAAGATGAATCCGAAGTCCTCCTTGGTCATCAGGTCGCCGAGCGCGTTCTTGGCGACCGTGAGGTTGTAGCGCCCCATGTAGAGGAAGGCGTAGGCCAGGCCGAGCGGGAACCAGTTGAGGGCGCGTCTCGCCCGGAAGGCCGCCGAATGCTGGATCGGAAGGTCGCTCATCGGCGGGCGTCATACGCCCTCCCGTCCGTGCAGATCAAGCGTTGCGCTCGCGTGGGACGGCCGGGAGGGAACCGGCCGGGCGGAGCCGGTGTCTGGAGTGGGCGGTGTTACGCTCCTCCGCCATGCGTCGGGTCTGGTGCGTGCTCGCGCTCCTCGCCGCCTCCTGCTCCCCGTCGGCACGGCCGGGGACCGCGGGGCACGCCCCGGCGCCCGATTCCGGAGGGGAGAGTCTGATGCTCGACGACGCATCGACCGACGTGGTCCTGCGGCTGGGCGAAGGGGTCCCCGACGCGCCGAAGGCCGATCTCGCCGCGCCGGCCCGGGCCTCGAGGCTGAGCGACTCCGACACCGACGCCGTCCTCGCACGCCTTCCCCCGTTGCCACGCGAGCCCGAGACGGCGCCGTTCGCCCTCCGGGATCGCTCCCTTCCCCCTCCGCGTCCCGGAGCGGCCGCGGCGAAGACCGTGTTTCCGCCGTCGGAGGCGGTCGGCGCCGCCGGATCGTTTCGCCCGTCGGGCTCCCCCGGGGATCTCCCCGCACCTCAAGTCGAGGTCCTTCGTCACCAGCCGGACGGCGACGTCCCTCTCGCGCCGTCGCTCTCGATCACCTTCTCGCAGCCGATGGTCGCCCTCGCGTCGGTCGACGCGCTCGCCACGGCCGAGGTCCCCGTGCGACTGCATCCGCCGGTGCCGGGGCGATGGCGCTGGATCGGCACCCGGACCCTCCTGTTCGAGCCGGACGGCGGGCGGTTCCCGATGGCGACGGCGTACCGTGTCGAGGTTCCGGCCGGCGCGCGCTCGGCGGCCGGCGGGACGCTCGCCGCGGCGGCGTCGTTCTCCTTCCGCACGCCGCCGCCGACGCTCGTCGCCTCCCACCCGGTCGGCGGGCCGAGCACGCGTCAGCCGACGATCGTCCTCGCCTTCGACCAGACGATCGATCCGGCGACCGTCCTTCCGTGGATCCGGATCCGCGGCGCGAAGCTTCGCCTCGCCACCCGCGAGGAGGTCGACGCCGACCCCGATGCGCTGCGCAGGTCCCGCGAAACGGCGGACGGTCGCTGGATCGCGGTGCGGACGGAGGAGCCGCTTCCGGCCGGCGCCGAGGTCCGCGTCGAGATCGTTCCCGGTGCGCCGTCGGCGGAAGGGGAGCGCCGCACGGAGAAGGTCCAGGAGTACTCCTTCCGGACCTTCGGACCGATGGAGGTCGTCTCGCACCGCTGCGGTTGGCGCAACGACTGCCGCCCGCACACGCCGTTCCAGTTCGAGCTCGCCAATCCGATCGACGCGAAGCGGTTCCGCAAGGAGATGGTGACCGCCGAACCGCCGATCCCCGGGATGAAGGTGTCGGCGAACGGCACGTGGCTCTCGGTCGCGGGCCGGACGAAGGGTCGGACCGCCTACCGTGTCACGCTCTCGGCCGACCTTCCGGACACCTTCGGGCAAACGCTCGGCCGGGACGCCGCTTTCACCTTCAAGGTGGGAAAGGCCGAGCCGCAGATGAGCGTGCCGGGCGGCCCGTTCGTCGTGCTCGATCCGTCGGCCGAACCGACGCTCTCCGTCTTCAGCGTGAACCACCGGTCGCTGCGCATCGGCGCCTGGGCGGTGACGCCCGCCGATTGGCCGTCGTTCCGCGCCTACTTGAGCGACTTCTTCCGCGAGGACGCGAAGGCGCAGCCCCCCGGCCGGAAGCTGCTCGAGAGGTCCGTCGACGTCGCCGGCGAGGAGGACGAGCTGACGGAGACGCGCGTCGACCTGGCCGCGGCCTTTCCGGGCGACCTCGGCCACGCGGTGGTGGTGATCGAGCCGGCGGTCCGGAAGAAGGACCGGCAGCGGTTCATCGCCTGGGTGCAGCGGACCCGGATCGGCCTTGACGCCTTCTCCGATGCCACGCAGCTCCTGGCATTTGTCACGAACCTGACGGACGGATCGGCGTTGGCCGGTGTCGAGCTCTCGCTCGGACCCGAGACGCGCACCACCGACGCCGGCGGACTCGCCACCGTGCCGCTGACGATGCTCGAGGCGCCGGTGCTCGTGGCGCGGCGCGGAGGGGACGTCGCGATCCTGCCCCGTCAGGTCCAGTGGTGGGGGAGCGGCGGCTGGCAGCGCGCCGAGCGGCCGGACGCGCTTCGATTCGTGGTCTTCGACGACCGGGGGATGTACCGCCCCGGCGAAGAGGTCCGGGTGAAGGGATGGGTCCGCCGCGTCGGTCTCGGGCCGCAGGGCGACGTCGTGCCGTTGCTGGACGACCGGTCGGCGCGGACCGGAGTGGGCTACCGCCTCGTCGATTCGCAGGGGAACGAGATCGACAAGGGGACGCAGTGGATCGGACCGGCCGGCGGTTTCGACCTGACGCTGAAGCTGCCGCCGACGATGAACCTCGGCACGGCCGACCTCGAGATCGAAGGCCCGAGCGCCTTCGGCGATCACGAGCACCACCATCCGATCGAGGTGCAGGAGTTCCGCCGTCCCGAGTTCGAGGTGGCCGCCGAGGCATCGGAGGGCCCGCATTTCGTCGGCGGGCACGCGACCGCGAGCGTCCGCGCCACCTATTACGCGGGCGGCGCGCTCGCCGGCGCCGAGACGAGCTGGCGGGTGACGGCGAGGCGCGCGACGTTCGTCCCCCCGAACCGCGACGGCTGGACCTTCGGGACGTTCGTTCCGTGGTGGGAGTCGCACGGCGACGGCGGCGAGGTGGAGGTCGAGACCTACGAAGCGAAGACGGGGGGCGATGGCGCCCACCACCTGCGCGTCGACGTCCCGGCGGTCCGGCCGCCGCAACCGACGCAGGTGACGGCGGAGGCGACCGTCCTCGACGTCAATCGACAGGCCTGGAGCGCGTCGGCGAGCTGGCTCGTCCACCCCGCCGAGCTCTACGTCGGTCTCCGGACGGCGCGCACCTTCGTGCAGGCCGGTGCGCCGATCGCGATCGAGGCGATCGTCACCGACCTCGACGGGAAGGCGATCGGCGAGCGGGAGATCGCGATCGTCGTCGAGCGGATGGACTGGGAGCCGATCGAAGGGGAGTGGCGCCAGGTCGCGCGCGATCCGCAGAACTGCTCCCTTCGGTCGGGCACGCAGCCGGTGGCGTGCGCGGTGAAGCCGAAAGAGGGTGGCCTGCACCGGATCACGGCGCTCGTCGCCGACGCCGAGGGGCGGCCGAATCGCAGCCGCCATTCGGTCTGGGTCGCCGGCGGTAAGGCGCCGCCGCGGCGGACGGTGGAGCGCGAGACGGTGACGCTGATCCCGGACAAGAGGGAGTACCGCGCCGGAGAGACGGCCGAGGTGCTGGTGCTCGCCCCCTGGGAGGGGGGCGAGGCGGTGATGACGCTCCGCCGTTCCGGGATCGTCCGCGCCGAGCGCTTCGCGATGAAAGGGGTCTCGCACACGGTGAAGATCCCGATCGAGGAGGGCTTCACTCCCAACGTCCACGTGCAGGTCGACGTGGTCGGCAGCGCGCCGCGGACCAACGACGACGGGGAGGTCGATCCGACGCTTCCCGAACGTCCGGCCTTCGCGGGCGGTTCGCTCTCCCTTCCGATCCCGGCGCGCGTGCGAACGTTGTCGCTGGAGGTGACCCCGCGCGACCGGAAGCTCGAGCCCGGGGGCGAGACGGAGGTCGAGGTCGTGGTGACCGACGCCGCCGGCCGTCCGGTCGCCGGCAGCGAGGTGGCGCTGGTCGTCGTCGACGAAGCGGTGCTCTCGCTCAGCGGCTATCGCACCCCCGATCCGATCGCCACCCTCTATCGGGAGCGCGATCCCGGCGTCGACGATCACCACCTTCGCGAATCGATCCTCCTCGCCCGTCCCGACGACGTCCTGCTCTCGCCGGAGCCTCGCCTGAACCGGGTCCCCGGTGGCGCGAGGGCGAAGACGCGAGCGGTTGCCGATGCCGAGATGGAGTTCGACGGTGTGGTGCTGCAGGAGTCGTTCGCCGGGGCGCCGATGGCGGCACCGGAGCCGGGCGGGCCGCAGCCTGCGATCCGGATGCGCACCGACTTCTCGGCGCTCGCCTTCTTCGCCGCCGCTCTCCCGACGGACAGCCGCGGTCGGGTCGACGTGGCGGTGAAGCTTCCCGACAACCTCACCCGCTACCGGGTGATGGCGGTCGCCGCCGCGCGCCGCAACGAGTTCGGCAAGGGGGAGTCGGCGATCACCGCCCGCCTGCCGTTGATGGTGCGGCCCTCCCCGCCGCGTTTTTCGAACTTCGGCGACCGGTTCGAGTTGCCGGTCGTGGTGCAGAACCAGACCGACGCCCCGCTCGAGGTCGACGTGGCGGTGAGGGCGTCGAACCTGCGCATCACCGCGGGGGCGGGGCGCCGCGTGACGGTTCCGGCCAACGACCGCGCGGAGGTCCGCTTCCCGGCCGCCGCGGATCGGGCCGGACGCGTCCACCTCCAGGTGGCCGCCGCCGCGAGCGGATCCGGCTCCCGCGACGGAGCCGCCCGCAAGGGCGCCGCCGACGCGGCCGAAGTGAAGTGGCCGGTCTGGACGCCGGCGACCACGGAGGGGTTCGCGACCTACGGGACGCTCGACGAGGCCGGGGCGGTGACCCAGCCGGTCGTCGCACCGGCCGGGAGCGTGAAGGGGTTCGGGGGCCTCGAGGTCACCACCTCGTCGACGGCGTTGCAGGCGCTGACCGACGCCGTCCTCTACCTCGTCTCCTATCCCTTCGAGTGCTCGGAGCAGCTCGCGTCGCGCGTCCTGTCGATCGCCGCGCTGCGCGATGTGCTCGCGGCGTTCGAAGCGGAAGGACTGCCGGAACCGGCGGAGATCGTCGCCGCCGTCGAGCGCGACCTGGAGCGGCTCGTGCGGCTGCAGAACGACGACGGCGGATTCGCCTTCTGGCGCCGCGGGGACGATTCGTGGCCCTACCTCTCGATCCACGTCGCGCACGCCTTCGCGCGCGCGCAGGAGAAGGGGTTCGCCGTCCCGGAGCCGGCGCGGACGCGCGCGCTCGGATATCTCCGGTCGATCGAGCAGCGGATCCCCTCCCACTACGGTATCGAGAGCCGTCGCGCGCTGATCGCCTACGCCCTGTCCGTGCGAAGTCTCTACGGCGATGCCGACCCGGGGCGGGCCCGCGCGCTGCTGCGCGAATCCGGCGGCGCGGAGAAGACGCCCCTCGAGGGGCTGGCGTGGATCCTCCCCGTCCTGCACCGCGACCCGGGATCCCGCAAGGAGACCGACGCCATCCTGCGCCACCTCGGAAACCGCGTCGTCGAGACGGCGGGAAACGCGCACTTCGCCGTCTCCTACGGCGACGGTGCGCACCTCCTCCTCCACTCCGACCGCCGCGCCGACGCGCTGGTGCTGGACGGCTTGATCGGCGCCGATCCCAGGAGCGACCTGATCCCCAAGCTCGTCTCCGGTCTCCTCGCGCACCGCAAGGCGGGGCGCTGGGGGAACACGCAGGAGAACGTCTTCGTCCTGTTGGCCCTCGACCGGTATTTCCAGGCTTTCGAGAAGGCGACGCCGGACTTCGTGGCCCGCGCGTGGCTGGGGGAGCGGTACGCCGGCGAGCACGCCTTCAAGGGGCGCACCACGGAGCGGCACCACGTCGAGATCCCGTTGGCCGCGCTTCCGGAACGCGGGACCACCGACCTGATCGTCGCCAAGGAGGGGGCCGGGCGGCTCTACTACCGCGTCGGCCTCCGCTACGCGCCGGACGACCTCACGCCGAAACCGTACGACGCCGGCTTCACCGTCGAACGCGTCTACGAAGGGGTCGACGATCCGGACGACGTGCGGCGCGATGCCGACGGAACCTGGCGCGTGAAGGCCGGCCGCCGCGTGCGCGTGAAACTGACGATGGTCGCGCCGTCGCGCCGCTACCACGTGGCGCTGGTCGATCCGCTTCCGGCCGGCCTCGAGGCGCTCAACCCGGCTCTCGCGACCACCGGGGCCCTCCCGCCCGGACCGGATCCGACGGTCGCCACGATCGGCGGGCCGGGATTCGGCGACCGGCACGGCGGCCATTGGTGGATCTGGCTCCGCCCCTGGTACGACCACCAGAACCTGCGCGACGAGCGGGCCGAAGCGTTCAGCGCCCTGGTCTGGGAAGGGGTCTGGAGCTACGCCTACGTCGCGCGCGCCACGACGCCGGGCACGTTCGTCGTCCCGCCGCCGAAGGCGGAGGAGATGTACGCACCCGAGACCTTCGGCCGCGGCGCCGGGGACCGGATGATCGTGGAGTAGCTGGCCGGCCTCACGTTCGAGTCCGATGTCGTTCCTGCGGCCGCGGGAATAGGGCGGAGCTGCGAGAAGTCGGGGCAGCTGCACGGGCAGGACACGTGAACGGCGTCATCCAGGGTTCATGTGAACGCATCACCGTGCTACGTAGCGCCGATGTCCCTTGCCCTTCCCGGACCCATGAGCCTCGATCACTACGAGGCTTTTCGCACCGCTCCGGCGTTGTGGCGTTCCGCGGCGATCGACATTGCGAGGTCGCATTCGCTACCCCATGTCGATCTGCACGTCTTTCCGAACGGCTCCAATCTGGTCGCCGCGCTCGATGAAAGGCTCATCCTCAAGATCTTTCCTCCGATGCTCCGGCATCAGTTCGAATCGGAGCGGGCGTCCCTTCGGCTGCTCCAAGGCCGGCTTGCCGTCCCTACTCCGGAGATCGTGTTGCAAGGGGAACGGGATGGGTGGCCGTACCTGGTGATCACTCGGCTCGAGGGTTGGATGGGAGACGAGGTCTGGCCGACGCTGGCAGAGGAGGAGAAAGAGCGGGTTCTCCGACAAGTCGGCGGGGTGATCGCCGAGGTGCAGCGGATTCCTCCCGGAGAGCTGTTGCAACTCGAGCCGCGATGGGATCGCTTCATCAGAGAACAGATCGAAGGTTGTCGTGCCCGGCATCTGCGCCTTGGCTTGTCGGAGCGGTACTTAGAAGGCCTGGAAGAGTATCTGCAGGATGCCGGGACCCTCGTTCCGACGAAGGTCGATCCGGTGATTCTCACGGGGGAGTACATCCCCGAGAACTTTCTCTTGAGACGCGATGCCGATGGGTGGCGACTCTCGGGCCTGTTCGATTTCGGTGACGTCATGACGGGGTGGGGTGAGTACGACCTGCTTGGTCCGAGCACGTTCATGGCCGGAGGCATGCCCCGCCGGGTTCGGAGTCTGCTTCGGGGTTATGGGCTCTCGGACGTGGAGATCGATCCGTCCTTGAGTCGGCGGTTGATGGTCCTGTTCCTCCTGCACCGGTACAGCGAACCGAACCGTCAGATACGGATCGACGGCTGGCAGGATCGAGCGGCGACACTGCTCGACGTGCAACACCTGCTCTGGCCGCTATAGCCCTCGTTACCCGGGCGGAGGATCCAGGCGCTTGCGCATCCGGGACTCCCTCCGTCATCGGAGCCTGCGCGACGAGCGGGTCGAGGCGTTCAGCGCCCCGGTCTGGGAAAGGGTCTGGAGCTACGCCGACGTCGCGGGCGGCGCGGACCGGATCGAATGCCGTCGACCGCGCCGACGTCCAACGCGGCCTCGGAAGGAATCCGCCTGTCGCGGGTTCCAACCGAGGACGAAGGGGGATTCCGGATGAAACGGACGGTCCTGGCCGCGCTCGCGGCCCTGGGTGGGGTGTCGGCGGCGGCCGCGTCGAACGAGCGGACGTTGGTCTCGAAGGTCACCGAAGTCACGCTCTACGCCGATCGGGCGCAGGTCACGCGCACGGCCTCCGTCGACGTTCCGCGCGACGGGGAGCGATACGTCTTCGCCAACCTGCCCGGCTGGATCGACGAGGAGTCGGTGCGGGTGGCGGTCGTTCCCCCGGAGGCCGGCCGGATCCTCGACGTGCAGGTCGTCCGGTCGTTCCTGGCGCGGTCCCCGGAGGCGGAGGTCGCGAAGGCCGAGGCGGCGGTGCGCGAGGTGGCCGGCGAGATCGCCGCGTTGAACGACGAGGCGAAGGTGCTCGACGCCGAAGCGGCGCAGGTCGAGGCGATCCGCGCCTTCTCGCTCGACAAGCTCCCCAAGGAGATGGCGGTCCGGGACGTGAAGACCGCGACCTTCGCCGAGACGCTCGACTTCGTGGGGGCGCGCCTGCGGCGGATCGCCGCCGCCCGCCGCGAGGTCGAGCGCAAGCGGCAGGCGCTCCAACCCGAGCTCGCCGCCCGGTCGAAGAGGCTCGCCGACGTGCAGGCGAGCGCGCAGCTCGAGGAGCGGTCGGTGGTGGTGGAGATCGCCGCCGACGGCGATTCACGGCGCGCATCGCTCTCCCTGACCTACCTCACGCCGGGAGCGACCTGGGAACCGTTGACCGAGCTACGCGCGTCGGGCGGCAACTCGACGGTGGGGATCGCGCAGTTTGCGCTCGTCACCCAGAACACCGGCGAGGACTGGGAGGGGGCGAAGATCTCGCTGTCGACGCAGCGTCCGAGCGACACCCTCCGCGTCCCCCAGCTGGAGGCGCTGACGTTCGGCGGCGGGCCGGTGCTCGCCGGCTTGGCGGCCCGGGCCGGCGCGAGCTTCCAGCGCGCCCTGTCGTCCTACTCGAGCCAGAACCAGGCGATCGGCAAGGCCCGACCGGAGATCGCGGCCAGTCTCTCCGTCCTGGAGGAGACCCAGCGCCGCGTCGAGCGCGCCTTCGAATCGGTGCGCGAGCGCGGGACGACCGCGCACTTCCACGTGCCCGGGTCGCGCACCGTCCGGGCCGACGGGAAATCCGTGCGGCTTCCGATCGGCGCGGTCGATCTTGCGGCCGCGCAGCGCCTGGTCGCCGCCCCCGAGCTGTCGCTGAACGCCGCGCGCACGCTCGACCTCGTCAACGCCGGGCCGCGCCCCCTGCTCCCGGGGAAGGTCTCGTTGTTCCTCGACGGCGCGTTCCTCGGGAACAGCGAGCTTCCCTTCGTCTCGCAGGGGGAAGCGTTCCAGGTCTTCGCGGGGGTCGCCGACCGCGTGAAGCTGGCGCGCACCGTCGACCGCAAGCGGAGCTCCGTCGAGCGCAGCGGCAAGCGAACGCGACTCACCGTCTCGTGGCTGATCTCCGCCGAGAACCTCTCCGAGGAGGCGGTGGCCCTCGACCTGGCCGAGCGTGTCCCGGTCTCCGCGCTGGCCGACGTGGAGGTCGAGATCCTTCGCATCCAACCCGAGGTGAAGCCCGACCGCGAAGGGGTGCTGCACTGGGACGCGAAGATCGGGCCGAAGCAGAGCCGCACCTGGCGGGTGGAGTACTCGGTCCGCTATCCGCCCGCGCTGGCGCACGCCGTCCTCCCGGCGGATCGCACGGCGCCCGCGCACAAGCTGCTGAACGAGATCCAATCGCTCGAGCAGATGTTCTAATCCGCGCGTTCGCGCTCCCCGGGGGAGATCGTTCCGCGCGTCCGCGCTTGTCGGGGGAGTCCCCCGAACCCCCTGCCGAACCCCCTAGTCACCGCCCTGGGCGCGGGTGAAGGTTGCGCCGAGCCGGCGGGCCTCGCCCTCCGCCCAGCGGTCGGCCGCGTCCCAGAACGCCTCCTCCCGGCGGAGTCGGGTGGGATCCCCTCCTGACGATGCGAGGACGACCGGGGTCGTGGCGGCAGGGGCGAGCGTGGGGCCCTCCACCACGACCGACAGCACGCGCGATTCGACACCGTGGCGGTCGATGCGCTCGGAGAGGACGGACAGCTCGACGATGCGCCGGTCCGGAAACCGGCGCCGCACGCATTCGAGCCGTCCGGAGAGGAGCGGGACCGGATCGGGCTCGTCGACGATCGTGCGCCGGAACCCGTTCGACTCGTTCCAGTCGGGTTCCGGAAGGCCTCGCTCCCGGGCGCGGTCGCGGCTCCAGTCGCGGATCCGCGCCCGGTCGGCGTCCGAGTCGACGTCGAGCTCGTCGATCGTCAACCCCTCGCGCGCCGCCTGCGCGTCGAACCGGCTGAAGAGTCGGAGCTGCGCCGGTCCGTCCAGGCAGATCGTCACGTGCGCCGACATCGACCGCAGCGCCCCGATCTCTCGCACGCGGCGTTCGAGCCTCGCCGCCAGTCGCGCCAGCGGGTCTCCGGGGGGATCCGGCGGGAAGGGGGGCGTCCCCCGGTCCGACGCGCTCACGCCATCCTCCCTCGAATAGCCGCCGACCGCCGGGCGTCGACGTACGCAGGACGACCCGTCCGACCACCGACCAACCCCGAGAGGCACGCCATGAACCGTCCCGTCCCGCGACTCGCCGCCACCTGCGCCGTCTCCGCCGTCCTGCTCGCCGCACCCGCCGCCTCCGCCGGCGATCGGGATCACCGCCTCTACCACGAGGAGGAGGCCTACCGCCACGCCGAGGAGCACGCCGAGGGGGAGTTCCGTCACGACGTCGACCATCTCCAGCGGGAAGCGAATCACGACGCCTTCCATTACTGGTACGGGGAGGGCGGCCTGGCGCACGACTTCTACCACCTGGCGGACGACGTCGATCACGGCGTGACCCACGCGCGCGAGTCGCTCCGCCACACCCGCGAGCACCTCTCCCGTGCCCGCCGCCACGGCGCCTACCACGCCCGCCGCTACCTCTACGGCTCCGGCTCCGGATACGGCTACGGGTACCGATACGGCTACGGATGCAGCTCCGGCTACGCCGACGGCTACGGCGGTCCGCTCGTCGAGCGAACCGTCTGGACCGACACCGGCTGGCGCCGCGTTCGCGTATCGCAGGGATACTAGAACCGAACGTGGATCGGCCCCGCCGCGGGGGGCGCTCCGAGCGAATCCCCCGTGGCCGGCGCCGCGCCGTTCACCGCCTGGTATCCCACGTAGCCGGCGAGGGTCACCGCCGCGCCGATCACCAGGATCGCCGGAACGAGGTCGAAACAGGCGTAGCCGGCGACGATCAGCCGGTCGTCGGGGACCGGCGCGTCGGACCGCGCGAACGGGGCGTCGGGGGCCGTTGCCACCGGCGCCAACAGCCACGCCGGGGCGATTCGATCCTCGATCGCCTCGGCGCGGGCGCCGTCCGGCGTCGCCGCCGCGAGAAGGAGGGCGATCGCGAGCACGGCCCGGATCGGTCCGCTCGCGTGCGTGCGCTCGCGGAGCCACAGCCAGTGGAAGGCCGCGACGATCAGGGCGTGCCGGACGCGCCCCTTCGCGATCAGGCGCGGCACGTCGGCCAGCGGGATCTCCCGCGTCGAGATGTCCTCGGCGGCGTCGACCGACGGCGGGGCGACTCGTCGCGCGCCGCGGACCAGGAAGGTGTGGCAGCGGTTGTTCTGGACGGCGGGGTTGGGAAAGACCCAGCCGAGCGCGACGGGTCGGCCGCCCGCGTAGCCCGTCTCCTCGCGAAGCTCCCGCCGGGCGGCCGTCGTCGGACGCTCGCCGGGATCGACCATCCCTCCGGGGAGCTCGAGCGTCGTCCGCCGCACCCCGTGGCGGAACTGTTCGATGAAGACGACATTCCCGTCGGGGGTCAGGGGCAGGACGTTCACCCAGTCGACCCCGGTGAGAACGGTGAAGTCGTGCGCGCGCCCGGTCCGGGGGGAGACGGAGCGATCCCGGCGCACGCGAAAGATGCGGTAGTCGGCGACCGGCTCCGACGCGATCCGTTTCCAGGGACGGACGCGGGGCCGGGGGGGCGCGCGCCGCGCCACGCGGTCCGCGCGGCGGCGGCTCACGGATCCTCCATCAAGCGCGGTAGGCGCGAGAGGTGGATCTCCTCGCCCTCGAGGCGCACGTCCCAGACCATCAGCCGGCACTCCGGTCCGGCCTCCGGGCAGACGCCGTCGGTCAGGCGAAAGCGCCAGGCATGGTCGGGGCAGATGACGAACAGGCCGTCGGTCATCGGCTGAACCCGGCCGTTCGCCAGCGGCGCCCCACGGTGCGGACAGGCGTTCTCGACGGCATGGATCTCACCGCCGGCGTCGAACAGGGCGACCCCTTTGCCGTTCACCGTCACCTTGAGCGCGCCGCCAACCGTCGCCACGTCGGCGCGCGACGCAACGCGGATGAACGCCTGGGGTCCGGGTCCGGCCGAGCGCGAATGCGCGGGCATGCGCGATACTCTAGCGCCGCTTCTCCGATTCCCACCGGATCTCGGGGGCGCCCCGCCGGTGGTTGACCGCCCGGGCCATCACGAACAGCAGGTCGGACAGGCGGTTCACGTATTGGAGCATCTCCGGCCGGATGGGCTGGGCGCGGTGGAGCTGGACGACTCTCCGCTCGGCCCGGCGCAGGACGGTGCGGGCCAGGTGGAGGGCGGCCCCGGACGGGTGGCCACCCGGAAGGATGAAGTGGGTCTGCGCCGGGAGCTCGGCCGTCAACCGATCGATCTCCCGCTCCAGCGTGGCGACCGCCTCGGCGTCGACCCGCGGAACCCGGGCGGCGGCCTTCGGATTGGCCCCCGGGGGGGTCGCCAGCTCGGCCCCCAGGTCGAACAGGGCATGTTGGAACTCGGCGGCGAGGGCGTCGAGGTCGGGTTCGAGCGAAGCGGCCCGGGCGGCGCCGAGGGCGGCGTTCGCCTCGTCCAGCTCGCCATACGCGTCGACCCGGGGATCGTCCTTCGGGACTCGTCCCCCCCCGTAGAGTCCGGTCTCTCCCTGATCGCCGGTGCGGGTGTAGATCTTCACGCCGCCTGATTACCACGGGCTGTCGCGTCTTCGCCACGACGTGTGGCGCCACCGCATCGATTCGTGTCGTTTTTACGCTATCGGACCGCCTCCACAAGATTTCTGTTTGGGTCGGATCGCCGGGGCGGGGTAGGGTCTGCCCATCGTGGCGGTCGACCCCGGGCACGCGGCCGGCCCCCAGGAGGATGAGGACCCCTTCACAAGGAGCGTCGCGACCGTATGGGAGCCACCTTCGCACCAGGCGCAGGATTGACCGTTCTTCTCAACGAGCACGCACGCGGGGTCCGTCGTTCCACCGCCCGCCGCCTGAAGGAGGCGGTGCCGGGCGCTTCCGTCATCTCCACGCGCACCCGCGAGGAGGCGGAGGACGCGATCCAGGAGGCCCTCCGCCGCGGATTCCGGCGGATCGTCGCCGGCGGCGGGGACGGCACGGTGGTGCAGGTCGCCACCACGATCCGTAATCAAATCCATGCGATGCGCCGGCAGAATCCGAGCGCGGCGTTGCCGCTGCCGGAGCTCGGCGTGCTGAAGCTCGGGACGGGGAACGCCGTTGCCGACGTCCTCGGGAGCACCCGGCCGGCCGAAGACCTCCTGCGGATGGCGCTGGCCGAGAGCCACGCCACCACCGACCTCGACCTGATCGACTGCGAAGGGGTGCAGGCCCCGTTCGTCGGGTTCGGATACGACGCCCAGATCCTGAACGACTTCATGTTTTTCAAAGACCGGGCGCGGCCGGCGATCCTGAAGAAGGTGGTCGGGAGCCTTCCGGGGTACCTGCTTGCGGCGTTCGGGAAGACGGTCCCCAACCAACTTCTTCGGCGGGCCGACCCCGAGGTGCGGGTGATCAACGCCGGCCGCCGGATCTACCGGGCCACCCCCCATGGCCTGTTCGAGCGGCAGGTCTCCCCCGGTCAGGTGCTCTACCAGGGGCCGATCAAGATGCTGGCGGCGGGGACCGTCCCCTACTACGGGTTCCGGTTCAAGATGTTCCCGTTTGCCCGGATCGTCCCCGGGATGATGCAGCTTCGGATCGCGACGACGCCGGTGGGGGAGGCCGTTCGCCGGCTGATCCCGATCTGGCAGGGACGCTACGAATCGTCGTCGATCGAGGACTACCTCGTCGAGGCGGTGCAGGTCCGCTTCTCGGAGCCGATGCCGTTCCAGGTCGGCGGGGACGCCGCCGGCTACCGGCGGGAGATCACCTTCGGCGTCGCGCCGGAGCCGTTCCGCGCCCTCGACCTTTTGGAAAAAGCGGCGTAGCGTCGGCGCCGTTGAGACGGTTCACCGACAAAGGTGTCGTCATCACCGGGGCCGGGCGCGGGATCGGCGCCGCGATGGCGCGCGCCTTCTCCAAGGACGGCGCGCGCGTCTTTCTCTGCGCGCGGACCGATGACGAGGTGCGGCAGGTCGCCGAGTCGATCCTGGCCGAGGGGGGTCGAGCCGGGTGGACGACGCTCGACGTCGGCGAGCCGGACGGAGCGCGGGCGCTGGCGCTGATGGCGACGAGCGAGCTCGGACGCGTCGACATCCTCGTCAACAACGCCGGGATCCTGGGTCCCAAGGCGCCGCTGCTCGAGGTGACCCCCGGCGCCTGGAACGACGTGATCAAGACGAACGCCACCGGGCCGTTCCTCGTCACCCGCGCCTTCCTGCCGACGATGATCAGCCAAGGGGAGGGTCTGATCGTGAACGTCACCTCCGGCGTCGGCCGCCGCGGGCGCGCGACGTGGGGGCCCTACTCGGTCTCGAAGTTCGCCGTCGAGGGGCTGACCCAGGTGCTGGCCGAAGAGGTCCGGCCCTACGGCCTGGCCGCCGTGGCGGTGAACCCCGGCGCCACGCGCACCGCGATGCGCGCCGCCGCCTACCCCGACGAGGACCCCGACACCCTTCCGCCCGTCGAGACGATCGCCGAGGCGTTCCTGCGGATCGCCCATCGCCCCTACGAGGAGATCAACGGCGGGTCGATCGACGCGCGCGAGGTCGTGACCGAGCTGTGGCGACCGACCGCCGCCGCCCCTCCGGCGTAGCGGGCGCGCTCGCCGGCTCCGCGCTGGGGCAGAGGTCGGCGAGCAGGCAGTCGCCGCAGCGCGGATTGCGCGCGGCGCAGGTGCGGCGGCCGTGGAAGATGGTGCGGTGGCTGAACGCCGTCCATTGTTCACGCGGGAGCGCCGCCATCAGTTCGCGTTCGATCTTGGTCGGGTCGGACTCGCGGGTGAGCCCCCACCGCTGGGTCAGCCGTGTGACGTGGGTGTCGACGGCGATCCCTTCGTTCTTGCCGAAGGCGTTGCCGAGCACCACGCTCGCCGTCTTGCGCGCGACCCCCGGGAGCGTGAGCAGGTCGTCCATCGAGTCCGGAACGTTTCCGCCGTACGCCTCGACGATCCGCTTCGACGCCCCGAGGATCGACTTCGCCTTGTTGCGGTAGAAGCCGGTCGAACGGATCAACGACTCGAGCTCCGCCGGGCGCGCCTTGGCCATCGCCGCCGGCGTGGGGAACCGGGTGAACAGCGCCGGCGTGGTCAGGTTCACCCGGACGTCGGTGCACTGCGCCGAAAGGATCGTGGCGATCAGGAGCTCGAACGGATTCCGGTGCGTAAGCTCGCAGTGCGCGTCGGGCCAGGCGCGCTCGAGGCGTTCGAGAAGAACAGGCAACGGGATCGCCGTTCGGCGGCGCATGCGGGCGGAGTTCTAGCACGGGCCGTTCGAGGCCTCGGATAGACTTCGCCCGGATGGCCCCCCCCGAGTCGAACGATCCCCCGCGCGCGCCCGCGCATCGCGCGTTCAGCGACGGGGAGGTGGTCGACGGCCGGTATCGTGTGGAGCGATTCGTGGCCGCCGGCGGGATGGGGGAGGTCTACGAAGTCGAGGACCTTTCGCTCGGCGGGCGGGTGGCGCTCAAGACGTTGCGCGCCGACGCGAACCGGACGTCGAAGGCGGCGGAGCGATTCCGGCGGGAGATGGTGCTGGCGCGGCGGGTCACGCACGGGAACGTCTGCCGGCTGTTCGACGTGGGGGCGCACGGCGCCGCGGCCGACGGAACGGGGGGGATCCCCTACCTCACCATGGAGCTCCTGCCGGGCGAATCGCTCGCGGCGCATCTGAAGCGAACCGGACGGATGACGGCCGGCGAGGCGTTCCCGATCGTGGAACAGATGGCGGCGGCGCTCGACGCGGCACACGCCGCGGGGGTCGTCCACCGGGACTTCAAGAGCGGGAACGTCCTGCTGTGCGCGCGGCGGGCGGTCGTGACCGACTTCGGGCTCGCCCGGGCCGTGGCCGGCGAGGACGACGCCACGCTGACGGCGACCGGTGAGATGGTGGGGACGCCGGCGTTCATGGCGCCGGAGCAGGTCGAAGGGGGAGAGGTCGGGCGAGCCGCCGATCTCTACGCACTGGGGGCGGTGATCTATCACATGGTGACCGGCAGCCTCCCCTACCTGGGGGAGACGTCGCTCGCGACCGCGGTGATGCGCCTGAAGTCGCCGCCGCCACCACCACGTTCGTTGGTGCCGGATCTCGATCCCCGCTGGGAGGAGACGATCCTGCGTTGCCTGGAACGCAATCCGGGCGACCGTTACGAGAGCGCGGGAGACGTCGTTCGGTCGCTGGGGGGCGAGGCGGTGGCCCCGTCGGCGAAGGCGCGGCGCGCGCGGCGGAGCCGCCGCCTTCGCGCCACGGTGGCGGTCCTGGCGCTGGCGGCGTTCGCGTCGGCCGGGTACGCGGTGCGCCGGCGGACCGCGCGCGGGCCGCGGACGATCGCGGTGCTCGGATTCCGCAACCTGTCGGGCGACCCGGCGGCGGATTGGATCGGAACGGCGTTGACCGAGATGATGCGCGCCGATCTGGCGGCGGGTGGAGGGTTGCGGACGACTCCGCCGGCGCGGGTCGCCGAGGCGTGGCGAGAGCTCGGGATCGCGGCGGTGGCCTCTCTCGAGCGCACCCAGATCGAGGCTGCTCGGAAGCACCTGGCGGTCGACCTGGTCGCGCACGGGACCTTCCTGGCGGCGGAGGACGGAAAGCTCCGTCTCGATCTCTGGCTGGAGGAGGGCGCGACCGGGCGAGAGCTGACCGCCGTCTCCGAAAGCGGCAGCGCCGGCGGGGTCGATGCGCTCGCGACCCGCGCCTCGTCGGCGATCCGACGGTCGCTGAAGCTGGGGGTCGCGACGCGTGACGAGGCGCGTTCCGCGCGCGCGGCCGTCCCCGCGTCTGCCGAGGCGGCGAAGGCCTACGCCGAAGGGCTCGACGCGCTGCGCGCCGGCGAACTGGTGACCGCCCGGGAGAGGCTGTCCGCCGCGGCCACCGCCGATCCGGCCTTTCCGCTCGCGCGCGAGGCGCTGGCGCGCGCGCTCCACCAACTCGACCAACCGCAGGCGGCGCGGGAGGAGGCGCGGCGCGCCGCGGAGCTCGGGGTTCACCTTTCGTCCGAGGAGCGGCGGCGGATCGAGGTGTTGCGGCACGAGATCGCCGGAGACTACGAGCGCGCCGCCGAGGAGTGGCGCGCGCTCCACCGCGAGCGGCCCGACGACCTGGAGATCGGGCTGGCCTACGCCGAGGCGCTCGCCTCCGCCGACCGGACCGCCGACGCGCGGGCGGTGATCGCGGATCTCCGGCGCTTGCCGGCCCCCGCCGGAGACGATCCGCGCGTGGAGATCGCCGAGTCGCTCGCC
>CAYJRR010000025.1:21618-40035 GCA_964372275.1 uncultured bacterium | reverse complement strand
CAGGCGTCGGCGCGAACCTCGACCTCGCCACGTCCCTTCTCCCGGAAGTCGCGGGCGATGTGGCGCGCGAGCTGGAGGATCAGGTCGGGCTGCCCGCCCATCTCGTTCGCCTGGCGCCAGTCGAGGTAGTCGTGCGGCGAAACCTGCCACTCGCGCCCCGTCTCGCGCGAGCGCACGCGGTAGGTGATGCTGCCGCTCTTCTCCCGGAGCATCACCTTCCAGGCGAAGCGCATCCCCTGCTCGTTCCAGTTCACGTCGCCGGGGTAGAGGAGATGGCGGAGGGGGAAGAGGGCCTGGAAGGCGCAGTAGGCGAGGAGAAGGGTCGCGGCGGCGCGGCGGGGGAGGGTCCAGCGCGGATCGGAAACGGATACCGATACCGGTCCGATCGGATCGGATTCCGGTACCGATTCCGATCGGAACGGATCGGTACCGCATGGCGCGAAGGCGGTGCGGAGGCGGCGGCCCAGCGCGCGCGGCCACGACGGGTCGAAGAAGAGCGTCGCGGCGATCGGCATGATCACCGGGAACATTCCGATCTCGAACAGCACGTGGGTGAAGAGGTGGAAGACGAGCACCGCCGCGTACGCGAACGGCCGTGTGCGTCGCCAGAGGAGCCAGCCGACAATGGTGGTGTCGAACAGGAATCCGGCCCAGCTCATCAGATATGGGGTCCACGCGTGGTCGAACAGCGGTCCGAGGACCGGCGTCTCGTTTCGGGCGGCCAGCCAGATCGACAGCGGCTGGGCGTGGAGGAGCCAGTCCGATCCCGCCTTGGCCAGCCCCGCGTGCACGTAGACGACCGCGACCTGGAAGCGGAGCAGCCACAGCATCCAGGCCGGGAGGGCGTCGCGGCGGATCGACGGATCGCGGCGCGCGTCGAGGGACCACGCGGCGTGCAAGGGCAGGATCGACATCAGCCCGCCGAGGAGGATCACCAGGTAGTAGTGGTTCAGGTAGTTGGTGACGTCGATCAGCTCGGCGTAGGCGAACGAGAGGGTGAACAGGACGACGCTCGCGCGATAGCGGAACCCGAGCGCGATCCCCAGCGCCGCGAGCGCGGTGACGGCGAAGTGCAGGTACATCCCGATCCCCGGCCACGGCTCGACCCACGCGAAACCGGGATACTTGAAGAAGAAGGTCGGACGCTCGTAGACGATCGGAATCCATCCCTTCGCCACGTAGCGAAGGGCGCCGACGAAGAGCGCCGAACCGAGCAGGATCCGGAAGGCCGCCAGCGATGCCGCGTCGACCGGCGCGAACGCCCGGCCGGCCGGCCGCCGCGCGTCAGTCATTGTCGGCCGCCCCTTCGTCGGGGACGCGGAGGTTCAGCACGGCGACGAACTGGCTCTTCAGCTCGTCGGTGACCGCCTTGAGCGCCGCGTGCGCATCCCGTGCGGCGGTCGGATCGGCGGCGATCGACGACTCCAGCGTGCCGGCGATCGACGCGACCGCCGTCAGGGCGGCGTCGGTCTTCTCGATCATGGCGGTCGAAAGCGCCTCGGCTCCGAGCTCGACCAGGAAATCGTCGAATCCGATGCCCGCCTCCGGCGTCTCGCCCCCCACCAGCAGCCGTCGGAACGCGCGCAGGTTGGCGGTGATGTTCTCCTTCGAATGGCCACTCCACGGCGATTCCACGTCGTCCGGACAGGTCACCGCATCGCAGTCGGGACTGATCCCGGCCGGCACCGCGAGCTTCACGTCCTTGGTGGTCAGGTCCAGGTAGAACATCGCCGCGAACAGCTCGTCGACCGCCTGCTGGGCGGTTTCGAACGGCGAGCCGCTCTCCCCCGCCGTGGACAGCGTCCCGAGGAAGTCGCCGGCGGTCGGTTCCCAGGCGTCGACGAGCGCCTTCGCGTCCGCCGCCAGGTGCACCGCCGCCGCCGCCGCGTAGTCGGCGCGCCGCTGCGCCCGTTCCTGCGCCGACAGCGCGGCCCAGGCGCCGCTCTGGTTGATCGTCACCTGCGACGGGCACTGGTTGTCCGGACCGTCGTGGAACAGCAGGTATTCGATCGCGTCGATCCCGTAGACGTTGACCAACTCGCCGTCGAAGAACCCCTCGTCGTCGTACTGCCGATCGACGATCTCCTGGTCGATGCGGCACGGGTTCACCGTCGGCCAGGAGTAGATCTCGTCCCGGAGACCCTGCCCGCCGGTCGTCGCCGACGAGAGCCCAGCGGGGCCGAGCTGGAACAGCTCGGCCTCCTGCCAGATCGCCATCACCGTGCGCCAGGCCGCCCGTGCCGTCTCCAGCGACGCCGCTTCGCCAGCCGTGCCCACCGCCGCGCCGTTGGAGGCGGTGGCCAGGACGAGCTGGTCCGCGGCATCGCGGAAGTCGCGATAGGTGGGGAGGATCACCTGCCCCCCGAGGTGGGCGAGCATCGCGCGACGGTCGAAGTCGTCGGTCGGGCCGCCGCCGCCGGTGGAGCCTCGCTGGCACGCCGCGGCGGCGCCGAGAACGGCCGCCGCGAGGGCGGTCGGTAATGCGATTCGGATCGCTCTCATCGGTCGTCTCCTCGAGAGGGACGGGGCGGCGCGTCGGTCGCGCCGCCCCCTTTTCGTCCCCCACGCCGGCGGCCCAGCCGGGGCGCGTGCGGGCTCACCAGCCGGCCAATCCGTCCGCGTCGCCCATGTTGGCATCGTCGAAGCCGTAGGCCGACTGGAGGAGGTCCTTCGCGGCGTTCAGATCGTCCCGGTAGGCGTCGAGCTCGGTGGTTCCCGTCAGGACGGGCGCCTGGCCGAGCAGGTCCTGCAAGTCGGCGAACTGCGCGTCGGTCACCGGCGACCGCGGGTTGAACTGCAGCGCCAGCGAGAACCCCTTCATCTCCGACCAGTGCTTGGCATGGTCGTAGAAGTCGTAGTCGCCCGTCCCGATCGTCCCCATGTCGACCAGCACCTGGTTGACGTAGTGCACGATCGACGCGCCGATCGCCTTCTCCCAGGCGGCCACGGCGATGTCCCGCTGTTCGACGAGGTGCTCCATCTCGTGCTCGGTCAGCGCTCCGCCGGCGGCGGTGATGATCGCCCGCCCGGTGAGGAACGCCTGGAACGCTTCGCCGCTGAAGTCGGTCGGCGCGCTCTCCGCCGAGCCGTTGTCGCGCTTCGACGCGTTCACCGAGTGGCCGAAGCTGTACTCGGAGAGGAGGTCGATCGACCCGTCCTGGTCGGTATCGAAGTAGGGGGTGGTCGCGATCGCCTCGTCGGTGCGCAGCCCGTAGTCGCGGGACGCGCCGAAGTAGCCGAACCCCTCGTCCCATGCGTGCTCGAGGGCGGTGTAGGGGTTCTCGCCGTCCTGCGCCTCGTTGTCCGAGAGCAGCCCTTTCCCGTCGATGGTGTCGTCGAGGTAGTCGTCGGTCCCCTGGGAGAAGGCGATCGCCCCGACCAGGAACTTCTGGATCAACTGCTGCAGGTCCTGCCCCTGCGGCGTAACGTGCACCTTGGTCAGGGTGGCGCCCGTCGGGGTCGTCCCCTTGATGCCGTTGGCCCAGTCGACCGCCAGGTCGTCGAGCTTTTCGAACCAGGCGGCGACGAGCGAATCGGGGGTGAAGGTCTGCCCGCCGTTGGAGCCGATGGTGGTGACCCCGACCAGCGTGCCGGCGACGGTCCAATCCTTGTGCTGCCCCTCGGGGTCGTTGCCGGCGATCTTCTCCTTGAGTTTGGCGCCGCTGGCGGAGAGGTCGTCGTACTGGGTCTGCCGGCGCGCCGGGGTGGTGCTGATCGACGGCTCGCCGTCGGCCGAGGTGGCGATGTCGAATTCGTAGTAGTAGGCGAGTCCGTCGACGACGTCGCCGGCGGAAGGGGTGAACGAGGCGTCGTCGATCGAGGCCGTCAACCCCCCGATGTAGGCCTTCACGTCCTCGATCAGGACGTGGCGGAAGATCTGCCCGGTGTACTTCACGCCGCTCGTGCCCTCCTCGAAGCGGCTCTCGAAGGTGTAGGTCTCCGGCGGCGCGACCTCGTCGTGTCCGCCCGCCTTCTCGTCCCCGCCGCTGCATCCGGCGAGCAGCAGCGCCGCCCCCAGTCCCGTCCACCGTCTGATCTGCATCGTCTCGGTCTCCTCGCTACGCCAATCGATGATTTTGAGAATCATTCTCAACTTCAATATTCTACGGGAGCGGCCCCGCCTCTGTCAAGCGTCCGCAGAGAGGCGGGTCGGGTGGCCGGCGGTCGAGGCCCGTCAGGGTCCGGGGGACCCGCGCGCGAAGGCGCCGCCCGAATCGACGACGACAAGACGGACCGCACCGTCGTTGAGCGCCGCGCCGGGCGCGCCGATCAGGAGGCAGCAGTCGATCGCCGCCACCGCCGATCCGAACGCATCCCCGTCGGCGGCGAGCGGGAGGGTGATCGTGCGAAGCAGGCCGCCGGTCGCGGGATCGATCAGGTAGACGGCTCCCTCTCCGTCGCTCTCCTGGGTGGCGGCGACGGCCACCCAAGGACCGATCCACGCCGCGGCGCCCCCGAACCGGTCGCCGGTGCTCGGCGCCGGATTGGCGATCTCTCGCAGCAACGTTCCGTTCGCGGCCGAGAGGAGGTAGGCCCGACCGCTGTTGCTTCCGCTGGTGTCGTCCCCATCGCTCCCGGCGAGGACCATCCCGTTCCCTGCGGCGATCGAGCGGCCGAACGTATCGCTCTCGTCCGGATCGGGATTGGCGATGGAGCGCAGGAGCGTGCCCGTCTCCAGGTCGAACTGGTGGAGGATGCCGATGTTGTCGTTGATGCTGACGTCGTAGGACAGCGCCGCCGTGACGAGGGTTCCGTCGACGGCGGCGAGCACCGATCCGAGCTCTTCGTTGTCCGGAGACGGGTTGGTGTAGGTGCGAACCAGATCCCCGGTCTGACCGTCGAGGCGATAGACCGTACCCGCTTGGTTCGTGCTTCCGACGGTCCGGTCGGGGGCGCCGACGAGCAGGTCTCCATCGAATTCGACCAGTCCGCTCTCGCCGAAGTTGATTCCGGACTGCGCCGCGGGGCAGGGGCTCGTACGCAGAAGGTCGCCGGTCTCGGCGCTGAAGAGGTAGACGCTGCCGCAGTCGGTGACGCCCGACGGATCGTCGTTCGGCGCGGAGACGACCGGATTTCCGTTCAGCGACCCGACCGACCATCCAAAGCGATCGACGGGATCCGGGTCGGGGTTGTGCAGCGTCCAGATCGGCGATCCGTCGTAGCCGTCGAACAAGTAAGCGATTCCGGCCTCCGTCGCCCCCTCCGCGCGGGCCGGCGCACCGATCAGGACGTGACCACCCACGAACGCCACCGATCGCCCGAACTCCTCGCCGGTCCCTTCGGCGGGGGGCTGGAAGGTGCGATCGGTGTGCGGACTGGGAGCCGGTGTGGGGCCCGTTCCGGAACCGGTCGGCGTCGGCTCGTCCCCGCCGTCGCCGAGTGTGGCGTCGGTCGAAAAGCGGCAGCTGGACGCGACCAGGAGGACCCCGGCCAAGGTGGCGAGGAACGGCCGGAATCGAGTCGGTCGGCGGCTCTCCACCCGGTCCACCATCCAAACCCATTCTAGGGTACAATCCCTTTCGGAATGCCGGCTTTCGGGCGGTACACCCTCGTCCGTCGCATCGCCGTCGGCGGGATGGCGGAGATCTGGAAGGCGCGCGCCGACGGCCCCGCCGGCTTCCAGAAGACCCTCGCCATCAAGAAGGTGCTTCCCCACCTGGTCGAGGATAGCTCCTTCATCGACATGTTCATCCAGGAGGCGAAGCTCGTCGCCGAGCTCGTCCATCCCAACATCGTGCAAGTGTTCGACTTCGGGCAGCTCGGGCCCGACGAATACTTCCTGGCGATGGAGTACGTCGCCGGAACGAACCTCGCGCAGCTCCTGAAGCGGCTGAAGGCCAAGGAGAGATTGCTCCCGGCGCCGCTCGCGCTCTACGTCACGCTCGAGGCTTGCCGCGGACTGGGCTACGCCCACGCCCGCACCGGACCCAACGGCGCGCCGCTCAACCTGGTCCACCGGGACGTCTCGCCGCAGAACCTGCTCGTCTCCTACGGCGGCGAGGTGAAGGTCGCCGACTTCGGCATCGCCAAGGTCGCCAGCGCCGTCTCGCACACCACCTCGGGTAGCGTTCGCGGCAAGCTCGCCTACATGAGCCCGGAGCAGGCGATCGGAAATCCACTCGATCGCCGCAGCGACCTGTTCTCGCTCGGATTGGTGCTCTACCTGCTGCTGACGGGGGAGAAGCTGTTCGGCGGCGACAGCAGCGCCGAGATCCTGGGAAAGATCGGCCGCTACCAGGGGCTCTCGCAGGCGGAGCTCGCTGCCTTTCCGCCCGAAGCCCGCGGGGTGCTGGACCGCTCGCTGCGCGGCCGGCTCGAGGATCGCTACCAATCGGGGCTGGAGATGGAGACGGCGCTGTCGATGGCCCTCGGCGCGCAGGGACAGGTGCAGGCCCGCGAAGCGCTTTCCAAGCTGGTGATGGATCTGTTCGCCGCGGAGCGGCAGGCCGATCTCGCCCCCGATCCGGGCTCGGAGCCGACCGGACAGTGGTCGGGCCAACCGCCGGCCGAGCGCGCGGCGGCCTCCTCCCGGTCGGCGACGACCGAACGCAGCGCCCTCGCGTCGAAAGAGACGATGCAGGTTCCGTCGGGGGCGTTCCAGGTCGCGGCCGTCGGTGAGCCCGAGCCGGAGGTGGGGACCGGGAGCAATCTCACCGTCAACAAGGAGCCGAGCAAGAAGGTCGACATCCGCAGCAAGGAGTCGATCAAGAAGCCGGAGCCGCGCCGGACCGATGTCGAAAAGCCGGCCGGACTCTTGAACGGCGTCGTTCTCGGCGTCGCGTCCCTCCTCCTCGTCGGCGGGCTGGGGCTTTTCATCGCGGTCGAGCAGGGATTCGTGACGCTCGGAGGTCGGGCCCCCGCGGGGACGCCCGCCGCCGAGCCGTCGGCCTCCGTGGCGACCGTCTCCGCGCCGCCGGCCGCCGCCGTCGCGCCCGACGTCGTCTCTCCCGCCGGGGAGGCCGTGGAGGCCGCGCCGGCCGCCGCGCCGATCGAGCCCGACGCGCGCGCCGCCGCGCCCGAGCCGCGTGCCGCCGTCCCCTCGACGGGCGCCCCGGTCGCGGCGAAGGCGGCCCCCCCGCCGGCCAAGGCGAAGGCCGTGCCGAAGACCGAGAAGGTCGCCACCGTCGACCTGGCGGCGACCGGCACGCTCTCGGTGAAGGCCAAACCCTGGGTCGAGGTATGGGTCGACGGCAAGCGGGTCGCCGAGGAGACGCCGCTCAAGGGCCATCGCCTCCCGGCCGGCCCGCACAAGCTCAAGTTCGTGAACCGCGACTACCAGTTCAGCCTGGAGAAGAGCGTGACCATTCCTGCCTCCGAGAACGTCGAGCTGTTCGTCGACGTCGATGCGAAGACCGCCCGCGTCAAATGACGCCCCTTCCGCTCCTCTCGGCGTCGCTGTTCGTCACCTCCTTCGGCCCCGCCGGCGGCGCCGGCGCTTCCCCGGTTCCGGCGGCGGTGATCTGCGCCGGGAACGAGATCGACGTCGTGGCCGAGTTGCAGGCATCGCTCCTCGGACGGTTGGGGGCCTATCCGGGGATCGCGCTGCTCCCGCCCCAGAAGCTCGCGACCGTCTCGGGCGTGCTGCGGACGGGCGACGCCGCCGGTCCCGCATCGGCCGATCCCGCGCTCCAAGCGGCGATCGCCGAGGCGACGACGCTCCTCGACCAGGCGAAGGCCGCCTACTACGAAGACCGGACCGCGATGGCGCTGGAGCGGCTCGGGGGCCTCGCCTCGCTCCAGGAGCGGTTCGCGCGTTTTCCGGTCACCGAACGGATCCGGATGCGGCTCTGGCGCGCGGCGGTCTTCCTCGCCGCCGAGGACGAGGACCAGGCGCGCGCGGAGGCTCGCGAGGCGCTCGTGCTCGGTCCGGATTTGACGGTGCCGAAGGAGTTCCGGCCGTCGGTCCGCGACCTGGTGGAGCGGGCGCGCGCGACCAAGCTCCCGACCGGCAAGGTGACCGTCGTCGGGCTGCCGGCCGGGGCGAAGGTGACGGTCGACGACCGGCCGGTCGACGCCAGCTTCACCGTGCCGCTCGGTCGCCACACGCTCGTCGTCTCCGCGCCGGGTCGCCGCGAAGTCGCGCGGGTGCTCCAGGTCGACGGCGATCTCCAGTTCCCGCTCGACCTCCCCTACGACGTCACTCCGGCGCTGGAGAAGCTGGTCGGAGAACTCGTCTGGAGCGAGCGGCCGCCGCCGGCGGTGGTGCAGAAACTCTCGACCCTCGGGCGGAAGCTCGGCGTCGAGTGGATGGTGTTCGCCTCGGCGAGGAAGGGGCCCGACCTGCAGGTCCGCGCGGCGCTGATCGACGCGCGCGCGGAGACCGCCGCCTTGAGTCTGACGCTTCCGTTCCGCGGCGGCGTCGGGGAGGCGCTCGGCTCGTGGCTCGAGGGGCATTTCCAGGCGCCGCGCGCCCCGCCGGTGAGCTCCGCGGGGGCGTCGGCCTCGGTGCCGAGCGGATCGGCCGGACCACCGCCGGCGTCGGGAAGGCCGTCCGGCCCGCTTCCGACGGTCGTCGCCGCCTCCTCGCGACCGGGCGGCGTTCGCGTCACGGCGGAAGGCGGGGTGCTCCTGTCGCTGATCGCGCGGGAGTTGGCGGGGAAGGACGGTGGGACGTTCAAGAGCCAGTTCTTCGGCGTCGGGCCGGCGGTCGCGGTGGAGGTCGCCGGTCGCGGATGGCTGGCGGCGACGGAAGTGGGCTGGGCGAACTACGGCCTGTCGACGCTCGACACGCAGCTCTCCGACGGCTCGACGGTGAGCGTGAAGGGGGGATCGACGGCGCGGGCGCGCGTGCTCGGCGGCTATCGTCACCTCTTCGGCCAGCGCGATTCCGACGGCTCTCCCGCCCTCTCGGCGTCGATGGGGTTCGCCTACGAACGGGGCACGTTCAACGACCTCACCGTCGAGGAGGAGGCCGCCAACCTCCTGCCATCGCACCAGTCGGTGGAATCGCTGGCGCGCCTCGACGTACGGATCCCGATCGGCGTCGGGCGACTGCGCCTGAACGTCGTCCCGCGGGGGGAGGTCCGGCTGGTGCACGCCTACACCGAGACGCCGGCCGCGGCCTCCGGCAAGTACGACGGAGGATGGGCGTTCGGCGGCGGCGCGTCGATCGAACTCGACGGCCGCCGCTCCGCCTTCGCCGTGCGCGTGACCCAGGAGGTGCGCGGCGTGGCGTTCACCGGGGACGCCAAGCCCGCCTACGATCCTCCGCTCGTCGACTCCGCCGGCACCGACGCGCACGGCAGCGTCGTCGTGTCGTTCCGATACCGCTTCTGATAGCATGGCCGGCCCCATGGGGTCCGAGGCGAAGGCGTTCGACCTGCGCGAATTCCTGTTCCGGCACCGCGATCACGTGCCGATCCCGGTGGCGGTCGTGGCGCTCGGCGGGATGTGGTTCCACCACCCGGACTTCGCGAGCGGCAATCCGGCGGCGGCGGCGGCGACCACCGCGCTGTCCGCGACGCTGGTACTCGCCGGCGAGCTCTTGCGCATCTGGTCGGTCGGCCATTCCGGTACGACGACCCGTGCCAAATCGCTGAAGGCCCCGGCGCTCGCCACGGGCGGGCCCTACGCCGTCGTCCGCAATCCGATCTACGTCGGGAACTTCCTCCTGGGACTCGGCTTCGTGCTGCTGACCCGGATCGGCTGGGTGATCGCCCTCTACGTCCTGTTCTTCGCCTTCCAGTACCGGCTGATCGTCAGCATCGAGGAGGAGTTCCTGGAGGGGAAATTCGGCGATGAATACCGCACCTACAAGGCGCGCGTCCCGCGCTTCGTGCCGCGCCTCCGGGGGATCGCGAGCGGCGATGCCGGACCCGGTGAAGCGTTCCGGTGGCGCGCGCTGCGCGGAGAGCGTTGGACGCTCCTCAACATGCTCGCGTGCGGCGCCGGGATCGTGTTCGTGATGTCGTGGCTGCGGACGGGCCGACTGCCGATCCCTTGACGCCAACGACACCCCGATCGATGTCCGCGACCGCTTCGCGCGAAAGACCGCCCGCCTCGCCGGCACCCGCTCCGGCAGGCGGCGGCGGCGACGCGCGCGCGGCACGGGTGGTGGGGACGCTGGTCTTCCTGGCCGCCGTCGCCGTCGGCGGGTGGCTGCGACTCCGGGTGCTGGAGCAAAAGCCTCTCCACTCCGACGAGGGGGTGAACGGCTGGTTCCTGATGAAGCTCTACAACGGCCTGGCACACTGGCCGGTGTCGTTCGACGAAGCGTCGGGCGGGCGGAAGTTCCTGGGGCTCACCTGGCGCGGGTGGCTCGTCAACTACAAGTACGATCCGACCAACTACCACGGTCCCTTCCTCTACTTCGCGGGGCTCCTCCCCTTCTTCACGTTGGGGCCTTCGGTCTTCTCGCTCCGCCTGCTGCCCGCGCTGGCGGGGACCGGCTGCATCGCGATCCTCTGGCCGATCCGCCGATGGCTCGGCTGGTCGGGACTGGCGCTCGCCGCCTGGCTGGTCGCCCTCTCCCCGCCCGCCGTCTACTTCTCGCGGACGATCATCCACGAGACCTACGTCGTCTTCTTCGGACTGGCCGCGTTCGTCTGCCTGCTGCGCTCGTTCGAACGGATCCCGCGGGGAGGAGCGCCGTTCGACCGCAACTGGCTGCTGTTCGGAGTCGTGAGCCTGGCATTGGTCTTCACCAACAAGGAGACGTCGGTCCTCACCTTCGCCGTCTTCGCGCTGGCGGCGCTGGTCGCGTGGATCGGCTGCCGGCCGGACGAACCGGAGGCCCCGGCGCGGAGATCGAGCGGGCTGTCGGTCGCCGGGGCGGCGGCGCTCGCCGTCCTTCCCGTCGCCACGATCGCCGCCTTCGCCGACGGCGTGCAGCGTGGCACGTGGCTGCCGTGGTTCGCCGCCGCGGGCATCGCCGGTGCCGCGATCTGGACGACTTCGACCCGGCGCCACCGTTTCGCGTTGGAGGCGCCGTGGCTCGCGCTCGTGCCGCTGGCGCGCCTCGCCCTCTGGGGCTTTCTCTTCTTCGTGGTCGGACCGCTGTTCCTGCTCCGATGGCTCGGACGCACCTACGGGCTGCCGCTCGGGCCGGTGGAGCGGGCGTGCGGCGCGGTCGAGCGGCGGGCCCCGGCCGAACTGGAGGCGCTCTCCGACTGGGCGCTCGCCTACGCCTGGGGGGCGGCGCTGGTGGTGATCCTGTTCACTTCGCTGTTCAAGAACATGCGCGGCGCCGTCGACATGTTCGCCACCTACCTCACCTGGGTCGGGCGCGGGAACGAGGGGGCGGGACACTCCAAGCCGTTCGCCTATTGGCTCGAGCTGTTGCACCAGTACGACCTGCCGATCCTCGTCTTCGCCGCGCTGGGGTCGCTGGCGGTCCTGTGGCGCCGCGATCGGGTCGGTTTGTTCGTCCTGGTCTGGGCCTGGGGTCTCTGGGGGATCTACTCGCTGATCTCCTACAAGACCCCCTGGCTCAACCTCAACTTCACCGTGCCGATGGCGCTGCTCGGTGGGATCGCGGCGCGCGAGGCGGCGCGTGCGCTCCCGGCGGTACGGGCGCGGTGGGGGGGCGTCGCGGAGGCGGCGTTCGCCGCGCTGGCCGTTCCGGTGACGTTCCTCTTTCCGGTGCCGGCGGGGGCGGTGCTCGATCCGGCGGGAACCGGCCGCTCCGCCACCTGGTTCGAGGTCGGATGGGACGTGAACTTCGTCCACGCCGACGACGACCGCCACCGCATCGTCTACGTCCAGACGGTGCGCGACTACGAGACGATGATCGCGCGTCTGGAGCGGCTGTTCGAGGCGGAGGGTCCGTCGCTCAAGGTGTGGACCACCTCCGGCGACTACTGGCCGATGCCGTTCTACATGCGGCGGCACGAGAAGCAGGTCGACTACTACCAGGGGAAGATCCCGTCCGGAGATCCGCCGCCGGTGGTCGTCGCCTCGTCGACGCAGGAGGAGGCGCTGCGCGAGAAGCTCGCCGGCTATCGCGCGGAGCGCTTCATGCTCCGCCCCGGCGTGGTGCTGGTGCTCTACGCCACGCCCGAGGTCTGGGATCCGCTCTTCGGCCCCCCGCCGGAGCCCGCGGCCGTCGATCCGGCGATCACGCGCGATCCCGGCGTGGCCCTTTCCCCCGGCCTGATCGCCGACTACCGCTACGGCATCGGATGCACCGGCGAGACGCTCGCGCGGCGCGTCGACCCGGTGCCGGTCTACGGCCGGCGACGCGACGATCTTCGCCGTGAGGCGCGCGAGTTCCGCGCGCCGTTCTGCGCCCGGTGGACCGGCTATCTCCGCGTCGAGCACGACGACGAGTACGCCTTCACCACACACTCCGACGACGGCTCGTGGGTCTACCTCGACGGCGCGCTGGTCCTCGACAACGGCGGTACCCACGGGGCGCAAGCGCGGACCGGCGTACTGCGCCGCCTCGCGCCCGGGCTGCACCCGATCGAGGTGCGCTACTTCGACGCCGGCGGCGGGGCGGTGCTCCGTCTCGATCTCAAGCGGCGTGGCTCGGCGGCGCCCGAGCCGCTCGGGGCGATGCTGGTCCACGACGCGCGTCGTCTGGGCGAGGCGGGCTAGACGGTGATCGCCGACGCCGCGCGCGTCTACCTCGCGGCGGCGCTGCCGGCCGTCTTCGCCGCGCCGCTCCTCCGTCGCGCGTTCCCGTCCCTCGGCGACGGCGGATGGACGATCGCCCGGCCCGTCGGATGGATCCTCGTCGCCTGGCCGGCGTGGATCGTCGCCTCGATCTCGCCCGTCCCCTACGGGACGTGGCTGGTGGTCGCATCGCTTTTCGCGCTCGCCGCCGCGGGCGGGGCCGTCGCCTGGGCCGACCGCGTCGCGTGGCGGGACTTGGCGCGCGCGCGCGGGCGCACCTGGCTCCTCGCCGAGCTCCTGGGGGTCCTGGTCTTCGCGCTCCTGGTGTGGGCGGCGCGATTCAACGGCGACGTCCATCCGCTCGCCGAGCGGTTCATGGACTACGCCATCCTCAAGCGCCTCTCGCTGTCGACGCACTTCCCGCCGGACGACTCGTGGATGGCGGGGATGACGCTGCAGTACTACTACTACGGCTACCACCTGATGGACGTGGTGCGGCGCATCGCCGGCCTTCCGTTGCGCGACTTCTTCAACCTCGGGATCCCCGTCGTCTACGCCTCGTTCGCCATGGCGCTGTTCGGAGCCGGACTGGTCCTGACCGGCCGCCGAGCGTTCGCGATGTTCGCGGCGCTCGGCGGGGCCTTCGTCGGGAACTACGAGTTCGCGCGGCAGCTCCTCGTGCGACGGTTCGACGAAGGGCGATGGGCCTTCGGCTCGCTCGACTGGTTCGCGGCCGCGAGGGTGATTCCCGGGACGATCAACGAGACGCCGGCCTTCGCCGCCTTCTGGGGGGACCTCCACCCGTACGTCATCGCCTTTCCGCTGGTCGCGGCCGCGGTGGCGCTGGTGGTGGCGATGGCGCGCGAGGGGGAGTCGCCGTTCTCGTCGGCGCGCCCGCGCCGGGACCGCCTGCTCGCGCTCGCGGTCCTTTCGCTCGCGCTGGGGTCCCTCTACCCGACGAACTCCTGGGACTACCCGACCTTCCTCGCGCTCGCCGTCGCGGCGATGGCGATGCCGCTCGTTCCACCGATTCGGACCGCTCGGGGCGCGTTCGCCGCGCTCCGGCCGGCGGCTGGATGGGCGGCGGCGCTCGTCCTCCTCTCGGTGCTGCTCTACCTTCCGTTCCACATCGGTTTCGGAAAACAGGTCGGCCGCGGGGTCGGGATCGCGACACTCCGCAGCGATGCGGCGGCGATGCTGGTCCACTTCGGTCCGTGGGTGCTGGTCGTCGCGATCTGGGCCTGGACGGCGGCGCGGTCGGGCGCGGAACGGCGCGGGCGGCTCCTGCCGCTCGCCTTGGCGATCGTCGGACTGGTCGCCTACGAGCGGTGGGGAACGGCGCCGGTCGAAGGTCTGCTGCACGTCGCCGGCGGAGACGGCGGCGTTCGCCTCGCGGCGGCGCTCTCCCTCGAACATCTCCTGCTGCGCGGCCTGTCGTTCGTGCTGCTGATCGCGCTGCTCTGGACGCTCCTCGCCGACCTTCCGGCCGGCGCGCTCCGGACGGGGCCCGGGATCGCGCGCCTCCTCGTCGCGGCGGCGTTCGGCGTGGTGCTGGTCTGCGAGTTCGCCTACGTCGACGACTTCTACGACGGCGAGAAGGAGCGGATGAACACCATCTTCAAGGCCTACGTCCAGGCGTGGATCCTGCTGGCCGTCGGCGGGGCCGGTCTCCTGGCGGCGTCATGGACGGCGCTCGCCGATCGACGGCGGGCGCGGATCGGATTCGCCGCGGCGCTGGCGGCGGTCCTCCTTCCGTCCCTCCTGTTCGCCCTTCTCGCCGACGCCAGCCGCTCGTCGGGCTTCACGAGGACGCGATCCGGAAACGAACCGACGCTCGATCCGCTGTCGCTGTTCGAGAAACGCCATCCGTACGACGCCGCCGCGGTGGCGTGGGTCGACGCGCACCTTCCGCCCGACAGCCGGATCGTCGAGGCGGCCGACCACGCGTACAAATGGGAATCTCGCTTCGCCACCTTCACCGGTCGCATCGGTCTGGTCGGATGGAAAAACCACGAATCGGGGTGGCGGAACGATTGGGCGCCCGCCACCCAGCGTGGTCATGCGATCGACCAGATTTACACGGCCCCCGACCTCGAGACGGCGCGGGCCGCGGCCCGTCGCTACGACGCCGACTACGTCGTCGTCGGCGAACTGGAGCAAGATACCGAAAAGTATCCGGAGTTCCGGCTCGCCAAGTTCGAGGCGTTGGAGGCCGTCTACCGGAACGAACGCGTCTCGATCTACCGGCTTTCGTCGAAAAAGTAGTCGATTGGGCAGCGGCTGGAACGATCGACCGGTACAACCATTTTTCGGCGAATCGCGACACGGTGGCGCAAACGGGAGGGTGTGGTTCCTGTCACACCCGGAGCGCCCCTTGAGTGCGCGTTCAGCGACGGAAAAGGGGTCTCTTCGGGCGGCCCGATCGGACTCACTTTCTCTTTTTGTTCCAACGGGTTCGGAAAGAACTCGGGACTCACCTGTCGGGTCTCGAAAGCGGGTGCGACCGCGGGGTCGCTTGGCCTGCCTCTTGCTCCGGTGGGTTCCCTTGACGTAGAAGGCGGTGCCCGAGTCCGGTGGCTCGAGGGGAGATGCGAATGAGAACGCGTGGCGGGTGGGTCCGGCGGGTCGTTCTGGTTCTGGGGGTGTTGCCGCTGTCGGCATGGGCCGCGAACGCCGAGTTGTCGGCCGACGCGCGCGTGCGGCTGCGGCAGTGGCAGCGGCAGTTCGCGCACCACGCCGAAAAGGACGACCTCGGCATGCTCGGCCAGGCCGCGACGAGCGTGGAGGACATCCTTACCGCGATGGGGATCGATCCGGCGACCGTCTCCTCGCCGTCGATCACCGGGCATCAGAACCAGTTCGCCGCGCTCCCGGGGCTGGGCTCGCTCATCCCGACGCAGGGTTCGAACTTCGCCTTCCTGAGCACGGGCGTCGTCGGCGCCGGGACGCCGCAATCGCTCGACCCGTCGGCGTGGGGAACCGAGTCGGGGACGAACATGGGCGGCAGCTGCTCCTCCGGGATCGGTTACGACTGCGTCTTCCTGAAGTTCAGCTTCGTCGTCCCGGCCGACATGCATTCGATCCAGTTCGACTTCAACTTCATGTCGGTCGAGTACCCCGAGTTCGTGAACCTCGGGTTCAACGACGAGTTCTCGGTCCAGGTGCAGAGCCCGTCCTACAACTACGCGAACATCGTCTTCGACATCAACGGAAACCCGATCAACATCGACTCCGCGTTCTTCAACCAGCCGTGCAATTCGCTGGAGAACACCGGCTTCGACATCTATTCCGGCGGCTCGTGCGACGCCGGGGCGACCGGGCTGCTCGTGACCCAGGCGCCGGTCGTCCCCGGCGAGACGGTGACGCTGACCTTCAGCATCCGTGACCGCGGCGACGGGATCTACGACTCGGCGGTGTTGGTCGACAACTTCCAGCTCTCGGAAGAGTACGTCGAAGGTCCGACGACAGCGGGCCAGGTGCAGATCGACTACCTCTCTCCGAAGAGCGGCCCGGTCGCGGGCGGCACGCAGGTGCAGATCCACGGCGACGGCTACATCAACGTGCAGGCGGTGTCGTTCGGCACCGTGCCGGCGCTGTTCCAGGTGATCGACGAAGAGACGATCGTCGCGGTGACCCCGCCGCACTCGGTCGGCCCGGTCGACGTGGCGGTGACGGCCTCCCCGAGCGGCACGGCCTCGACCGGTGTGCGCGCCGGCGCCTACACCTACTACGTCCATCCCGAGGACGCGCCGCTGCAGGTGCTGTCGGTCGACCCGCCGGAAGGGCCGGCGATCGGCGGCGTGCAGGTGACGGTGCGCGGGAGCGGCTTCGACCTGGGAACGGTCATCTCGTTCGACGGCGTCGCGGTGCCGGCGCAGCAGTTCATCAACGGGGACGAGATCGTCGTCACCACGCCGCGCGGTTCGGGATCGGTCGAGGTTCGCGCCACCAACACCGACAGCGCCACCTCCGCGCTCGACGGCGGCTACCTCTATCTCGGCCGCGCCGACGACGGCGGATTCGGAAGCAGCAGCTGCAGCTGCCGGCTGACCGGCACCGCCGAGGAGCGCGCGCCGCTGGCGGCCGCGACGATCGCCGTCTCGGCGCTGGCGCTGGCCGCCTGGTGGTCGCGTCGCCGCGAGGCGGCCGCGCCCGCCGTGCGGGCGGTGACGGCCGGCGGACTCCGGACGGCGGGGGCGGTGTCGTCGCTCCTGCTGCTTGGCGGCTGCAACGACACGCTCCTCGCGCCGGTGAACTCGGCGCCGGTCGCCAACGCCGGCCCCAGCGCCGAGGCGTTCGCCGGCAGTCCGATCCAGCTCGATGGCTCCGGCAGCTACGACTTCGAGGACGGCGAGACGATCACCTACGCCTGGGAGATCGTGACCCGGCCGGAGGGGTCGAACGCGCAGCTCGACGATCCCTCCGCGGAGTCCCCCAGCTTCATCGCCGACCAGGCCGGGCTCTACCGCATCGGGCTGGTCGTGACCGACACCGACGAGACCGACAGCGGCGAGATCGGGTACGGCGGCCGCGACGACGACAACCTCACCGACATCGTGGTGCTCCCCTTCCGCGACCTGCGGGTGACCCTGAACTGGGACACCGACATGTCGGACCTCGACCTGCACCTGATCCGCAACAACATCTACGGCTACTGGACGACCGACGACTGCTACTACGGCGTTCCCGATCCGGAGTGGGGGGCGGAAGGGATCCGCGCCGACAATCCGCTCCTGGAGGCCGACATCGACACCGGATTCGGCCCGGAAGTGATCTCGCTGGCGTCGCCGCAGGACACCGGGATCTACTCGATCGTCGTCCACACCTTCAACAACCACGGCGCCGGCGCGACGACGGCCACGGTCAAGGTCGAGCTCAACGGTGATCTCCTCGCCGAGCTCACCACCCCGACGCCGCTCATCGGTACCGACTCCGCCTGGGTGGTCGGCACGCTCGAGTGGCCCTCGAGCGCGTTCGAAGAGGTCAACCTCCTCACCACCCACGAGACGCTGGGCGGCCCGCCACACTAGCCGCGGTTTCAATACCTGGAAGACGGGGGCGTGGGGGAAACCGTAGACACCCCGGGGAACGGGCTCACACAGGTGGCCGGGCGAGGCTGTTCGCCCACGCCCCCTTACGCCAGGGATTGAAGCCGCCGCAGGGTGATTAGGATTCAGGCGAGCCACCGGCGGCCGGTGGTTCAGGCAGCAGGTCCACCAGATTCCGTGCGCCGAAGTTCCCACATCCGCCGCTTGAGCGCCCCGAGGGCAGCCTCAAAATCAGCGAGAGGGAAGGTCCATGTGCCACCTTCCGGTGGCCCATGAATCTCAACTTGCATTGCCTCGAAGCCGGCTTCCTGCGTGAGGACGCATACGATGAGATCGTCGAAGTAGAGGTCGCCGACGAGGTCCTCGTACTCAGGCTCGCTGCCAACCGTGAAGCGAAATCGAGGGTTCATGGCTCAATGTCCGCGTTCGCCGAGGACACTATCTCCGGCGAGCGCGGGCGGCGGGCTTCGTCGATGACGTCGCCCTCGGCGCATGCGACGCCGCGCGTTCGGTGCCGGTGCGGATCGCGGAAGACAGGCGACCGGTTGACGAGCGTCCGACGGCGGCGCCGTACTCGGCGCGGCCGTGCGCGCGGCGGACGGCGGCCGGCGCCGAGGCCGCACCGGTGTGCGAGGACGGCGGCGAGAACGATGCCTTGGGCTTGCCCGACCGCGACGGCGACTTCGACGGCTTGGCCGGGGTCGGTGCCGGGGTGGATGGGGCGCGCCGCGGCTCGGACCTCGGCGTGTAGGACGGGGCGCGCGACGGCGAGCTGCGCGGCTCGCTTCGCGGCGCGTAGACCGGCTCCTTCCGC
>CAYJRR010000025.1:4575-21608 GCA_964372275.1 uncultured bacterium | reverse complement strand
TGTCGCGACCGTGCGCGCGGTGGACGGCCACCGGCGCCGAGGCCGCGCCGGTGTGCGAGGCCGGCGGCGAGAACGACGCCTTGGGCTTGCCCGACCGCGGCGGCGACTTCGACGGCTTGGCCGGTGCCGGGGCCGGTGCCGGCGTGGACGGGGCGCGGCGGGGCTCGGTCCGCGGCGTGTAGGACGGACCGCGCGACGGCGAGCTGCGCGGCTCGCTCCGGGGCTCGCCGCGGGGCCCTGGGGCGGGGGGATCGTCGGAGCGGTTGCGCGAACCGGTCGTGTCCGGGTTCCACGGGCGGTCGGGCTCGGACTGCGCATCCGGTTCGACGCTCCGATCGCGCAGGGTCGTGCCGCGTGGACGCCATCCGTCGCCGGCGCGATCCCGGTCGAAGCCGGTCGCGCGACCGCGCACCGCCTCGTCGTCGTCGCGACGGCCCGGGCCGACGGCGCGGTCGGTGGCGCCGCGGGAACCCGCTCCACGGTCGATGCCCCGCGCGCGTGATCGGTCGTGCCACGGCTCGGGGCGCACGCTGCCCTCCTTCACCGCGCGGGCCAGCAAGGTGCCGGAGCGCTGCTCGGCGGAGACGCCGCGGATCGCTCCGCGCCCGGCGGCGGCGGCGATGTGTTCGGGGGTCAGCTCGCGCCGCGGATCGCGCACGGCGACCGGACTGTGCTGGCGGATCGTCTCGGCGGTGAAGGCGTGGATCTCCGGTGCGCCGTCGTGATCCGCCGAGAAGGCGCGTCCGCCGCGTCCGCTTCCGGCCGACTCGCGGGAGGTGGTCGTGGTGACCTCGCGCGAGCGCCGCCGTCCGGAGTAGCCGCCGCCGCCGTAGAAGTAGTGGGCGTCGCTGTAGCACCACGCGCCGTAGTCGTAGTACGAGTAGTAGCTGTAGACGTAGATCGGGCGTCCCCAGAAGTCGCAGGGGGCCCAGCCGACGTTCGGACCGAAGGCGGCCCACACCACCCACGCCGCCCCCCATACCGAATCGGGGTACCAGACCCACCCGTGGTGCGATCGGTAGTACCAGCGACCGTAGTGATAGGTGGTGTAGCCCCACGACTCGGTCGAGACCCAGGTCCATCCCCAGGGCTCGCACCAGGCCCAATGGCCGTGGAAGTAGGGGCGCCATCCGACGGCGACCACCGTGCGGCGCCAGGCCCAGTGACCGTCGATCCGGATCCACGTTCCGTTCCCCTCCAGCTCGTACGAGCCGACGACGTTCTCCGCGACGTACTCCGGCCGCCGGGTGCCGCGGACGATCCGCTCGCGCTCGGCATTCCAACGATCGAATTCGTCGCCGCGGCTCGCCTGGAACGGATCCTGCCAGGTCCGGTCGCGCGTCCACACCAGCCGCTGGCCCTCGCGGACGGAGAGGGCCGTGCGGTCGGTGCGAAGCTCGGCCCCGCCGCCGGCAACCGAGAGGACGAGCTGGCCCTTGTCGGCGGCCGCGGTGACCCGCGCCATCGACCGGCCGCCCAGTTCGACCACCCCCGCGAACGACTGCACGCGGGCCGGCAGGGCGTTCGGTCCGCGCGACACGTAGACCGAGCCGCTCGCCAGCGAAATCTCCAGCCCGTTTCCGTCGACCGCCTGCAGGACGACGGTCGTCGAGGGGCCGAGTCGGACGAACGTCTCGCCCGGGAGCTCCAACTCGGCCATCGACCCTTCGGCGGTGAACAGCTCGTCGCCGGCGCGCAGCACGGCGTTCGGCGCCAGCTCCGAATCTTCGGCGTCGTACGGTCCGCGGCCGAACAGCGTCCCCTGTCCGCCCGTTCGGGCTCCTCCGGAGTACTCCCCGGCCCCCGCGATCGCCGAGACCCGCGCGGGGGCCGGCTCCGCCTCGCCCCCGCCCCCATGCTCCGCCCGCGCCGTCCCCTCGGCGACGGACGCCGTGAGAAGGAGCCCCAGCCACGCCGATCCGTTCGTCCTGCGCATCGTGGTCGATGCCTCCGTGCTCGAGGATGCTCGTTCAACCCGTGAAGACGGTCGAGACCGGGATCTTATTTGGGACCCGGGGGGTCGGGGGAGTCCCCAAAGGCGCCATCAATCCGTCGTGGACACGCGGACTTTCGCCGGGATGACGGCCCGTCCATCGGCCTGGAAGCCGGGCTCGAACTCGTCCAGCACCGTTCCCGCCGGGACGCCGGCGCTGGGGGAGGCGGCGACCGCTTCGTGAAAGGTCGGGTCGAAGGGGGTTCCGACCGTCGGAATCCGCTCCACCTGGATCGCCTGCAGAACCGAGCGGATCTGCTCGACGATCTGCTCGATCCCGGCGGAGAGCGACGCGGCGTCGGGGCTGCCGGTCGAAGCGGCGCGGGCGCGTTCCAGATTCGCGAATACCGGCAGGAACTTGCGAACCGCGTCCAGCTCGCCGGTCCGGATCGACGCCTGGAGCTCCTTCTGCATCCGCTTGCGGTAGTTGTCGAAGTCGGCCTTCAGGTGGACGACGAGGCTCTGCAGCTCCCGAATCTGGGCCTCGGGACCGGTCGGGGCCGCCGCGGCGGTCGTCCCCGGAGCGGCCTCTGCCGGACGGGTGGACGGAGGGACTGGCGGCGCGGAGTCGCCGCCAGCGGGGCCGGCGGCCGGCCGGAGATCGCCGCCGCGGGTCGTCTCGGAGGGTTCGGGCGAACGCCCGTTCGACGTCGACTCGGCCATGGTGTCCGCTTTCTAAGCAGGGGCGGGGAGGCTGTCAACGATGCGCGAACGATCGTCAGGTCGCTTGTCTGATGGGTCCAACACGCGGTAATCTCTACGGTATCGCTACGACGCCCCCGATCGCCCGTCGTGCCTGGCTGGGGGCGGCGGCGCTCCTTTCGGCTTCGGCCGTGCTCGTCGGACGCCGGAGCGTGGGCGCGGCCCCGCTCCTGTCGGTCCGTCCCACCGACGATCCGCGGATTGCCGACCTGTTGCGGCGGATGTCGGTCGACGCGAAGGTCGGCCAGCTGTTGATGATCGGCGTGAGCTCCACCGGCCGATCGCCGGAGCTGGGGGCGATCCTTCGCGACTTGAGCCCCGGTGGGATCATTCTCCTCGGACGCAACGTGAAGGGGACGGAGCAACTGGCGAACCTGACCGCCGCGTTGCAAGAGGGGGCGGCGCTTCCTCGCCTGATCGCCATGGACCAGGAGGGCGGGGCGGTGGTGCGGCTGCACCGCGGTGCGACGATCTTCCCCGGCGCCATGGCGACCGGTGCCACCGGCTCGGCGGCGCTCGCCCGTCTCGAGGGGCGGGTGGCGGGGGCGGAACTCGCCGCGCTGGGGGTCAACATGAACCTGGCGCCGGTGCTCGACGTCAACCGCAACCGGCAAAACCCGGTGATCGGCGTGCGAGCCTACGGCGACGATCCCGACCGCGTCGCCGAGATGGCGGTCGCCTACGCCATCGGCCTGCAGGAGTCGGGTGTGTCGGCGGTCGGCAAGCACTTCCCCGGGCACGGCGATTCGGTCGAGGACAGCCACCGAGGCCTGCCCACCATCGCGCACGACCTCGACCGGCTCCGTCAGGTCGAGCTCAAGCCGTTCGCGGCGGCGGCGGCGGCGGGGATCGACGCGGTGATGACGGGGCACCTCGTCTTCTCCGCCGTCGACGCGCAGCCCGCCAGCCTCTCGAGGATCCTGCTCACCGACCTGCTCCGCCGCGAGATGGGCCACCGCGGGATCATCCTCACCGACGATCTGGAGATGAAGGCGATCGACGACACGATCGGCGCCGGCCCCGCGGCGGTGCGGGCGATCGCGGCCGGCGCCGACATGGTGATCGTCATCTGGCGGCGCGATCGGAAGGAGGCGGCGCGGGATGCGATCCTCGCCGCACTCCGCTCCGGCGAGCTTCCGATGGAGCGGGTCGACGACGCGGTGGCGCGCATCCTCGCGATCAAGATGCGCCGTGGGCTGTTCGGCGAGCCGAAGTCGCCGCGGCTGAAAGCGGCGGGGCTGGCGTCGGTCGGGAATCCCCATCACCGCCGCGTCGCCCGTCGCATCGCGAGGCGGGCGATCACCGTCGTCCACGACCGCGCGGAACGGCTGCCGCTGACGCCGGAGAGCTGCCCGCGGGTGGTCGCACTCTCGGCGCTCGAGGAGTTCCTCCAGGAGTTCCGCGCCGTGCGGCCGGGCCTCGTCGAGCTTCACCTTCCGGTACGGCCGGACGAGCAGACCGCGGCGCGCGTGGCGGCCGCCGCGTCGCGCTGGCGCCGCGCCGGCACGCGCTTCGTCGTCTCGGTGTCGAACGAGGAGCAGGCGGCGCTCGCCGCGACGCTGGTGACCCGACTGCCGCCCGGCTCGGTCATCGGGGTGACGCTCGCCTCCCCCTACCTGCTCGACGACGTGGAGGGGCTCGGGGCACATCTGTGCGCCTTCGGCTGGCGTCCCGAGAGTGTGCGCGCGGTGGTGCGCGTGTTGGCGGGGCTGGATGCGCCGGTGGGCCGCTCGCCGGTCGCGTTGTCGATCCGATAGGGGGTACGAGACGTGACGACCTTGCGATCCGTGTCCGCCGCGCCGGCGAAGGCGACCGAGCTCGCGCGCCGGCTGGCGACCCACGCCGCCGTCGCGATCCACGGGAAGGACGAGCCGGTGCGGCTGTCGGTGGTGGCGCTGCTTGCGCGCGGTCACCTGCTGATCGAGGACGTCCCCGGCGTCGGAAAGACGACGCTGGCGCGCGCGCTGGCGAGGGCCGCGGGTGGGACCTTCCAGCGGATCCAGTTCACGAGCGATCTGCTCCCGTCCGACATCCTCGGTGTCACCGTCTACGAGCCGTCGTCGGAGCGGTTCGTCTTCAAACGCGGCCCGCTGTTCGCCAACGTGGTGCTGGCCGACGAGATCAATCGCACCACGCCGAAGACCCAGTCGGCGCTGCTCGAGGCGATGGGGGAGGGGCAGGTCTCGGTCGACGGCGTGCGCCATCCGCTTCCGCCGCCATTCCTGGTGATCGCGACCCAGAACCCGATCGAACACCACGGCACCTACCCGCTGCCCGAAAGCCAGCTCGATCGATTCCTGTTGCGGGTGCGGATGGGGTATCCCGACGCGGAGGCGGAGCGGACGGTGATCCGGCGCGGTTCGCTGGACGGCGCCGCCGACGTCGAGCCGGCGGCCACGGCGGAAGAGGTGGCGGCGGCGCAGGAGGCGGCGGAGGCGGTGACGGTCGACGACGCGATCGTCGCCTGGATCCAGCGGATCGCCGCGGCGACGCGCGGACGCAAGGGGGTGCAGCTGGGGGTCTCGCCGCGCGCGTCGGTGCTGCTCGTGCGCGCGGCGCGTGCCGCGGCGCTTCTCGCCGGGAGGGACTTCGTCGTTCCGGACGACGTGAAGTGGCTCTGCCGTCCGGTGCTCGCGCACCGTCTCGTCCTCGCCAGCCGCGCGGCGCCGACGGCGTCCGACGCGGTGATCGACGAGGTGGTCGACGAGGTGGACGGGCCGGCGTGACGCTGCGCGGACTCCTCGCGTGGCTCGAGCCGCCGCGGCGGATCCGGCCGACGCGCGCCGGGACCTTCTTCCTGCTGGGGATCTTCGCGGTCGGGTTCGCCGCGATCAACACCGGCAACAACCTCCTCTACTTTGTCCTGGGGATGGGGCTGGCGTCGATCGTCGTCTCGGGGATCCTCTCGGAGCGGGTGCTGCGCGGGATCGAGGTCGAGCGCTCCGTTCCGGCGGAGATCCGCGCGCGCGAGGCGGCGACCTTCGCCTTCGTGGTCCGGCGCGCGCCGGGAGGGCTCCCGGCGCTGGCGCTCGCCGTGCGCGATCGGGACGGCGGCGGGCCAGAGGCGATCGTCCCGCGGGTCGATCCGGGGCGCAGCCGCCGGTGCGCCTACGTCCGCCGCTTCGAGCGCCGCGGGGTCTACGCGCTCGCCGAGGTGGAGGCGGCGACCGTCTTCCCCTTCGGCCTGTTCCGCAAGTCGCGGTGGCTGGAGTCGCCGTCGACGGTGCGCGTGCGACCCTTCGTGCCGGAGCTCGACGCGGCCGACGAATTGCGCGGCCGCGAGGAGGGGGAGGCGCCCCGGCCGGTCCGCGGCGAAGGGTCCGACCTGTTCGGCGTTCGGCCCCTCTTGCCCGGCGACGACGCCCGGCGCATCCATTGGAAGGCGTCGGCGCGCGCGGGACGGCCGATGGTGAAGGAGACGGCGCGGGAGGAGCCTCCGTCGGTGGTGCTGCGTCTACGCGAGCGCGATCCGGAGGCGTTCGAAGCGGCGGTGGAGCGGGCCGCGGGACTGTGCGCGGCGCTGATCCGGGAGGGCTATCGCGTCGGCCTCGCGGACGGGACGACGCTCCTCCGCCCGGCCTCGGGGGCGGCGGGGCTCGACGCCGTCCTCGACCATCTGGTCGACGTCCGACCCGGGGCAGACGAGGCGGTCGAGCTGCCGGCCGACGCGGCCGTGGTCGACGTGACGGCGGCTCTCGCGAGCGCGGTCGAGTTCGGAGGCCGGAGGTGAGCCGCCGGCGATCGGGGGGCGAGATCGCGGTGCGCGGCGCGGCGCTGGGCGGAGCCTACGCCTCGGCGGCGGTCGGGCTCTACGCCCTGGCGACGGCGGGTCCGGTGGGCCCGGTGCCGCTGGTCGTCCTCGGCGGCAGCCTCCTGCTCGCCGCCGTCCGCCTCCGCCGCGCGTCCGGAGAGACCGGTTCGACGGCGCCGGTGCGGCGGTTCACCACCGGCCTCGGGACGTTCCTGGTGGCGCTGGCCGTGGTGCCGGCGCACATCGCGGTGAGCGGATCCTGGGTGCTGGGGGCGATCGACCTGCTCGTGCTCGTACAGGCCAATCGGTTGCTTGCGCTACGCGATCCCGCGAGCACCGGCCAGGTGCTGGTGATCGCCATCCTGATGCTGATGGGGGCCGCGGTCCTGACGCTCAACTTCGCCTTCCTGGGGAGCGTCCTCCTTCTCTGCCTCGCCGGCACCTGGACCGCGATCTTCCGGGTGCTGTGGGTTCCGGGCCGGGAAGGGGCCGACGGGCGGGTCCCGCGAGCGGTCGCGGTGGCCGCCCTTCTCGCCGGGTGCGTCGTCTTCGCCGGGACCTGTCTCCTCTTCGCGATCCTTCCTCGGATCCAGATCAGCGCGTTCCGTGGGGGGCTGCTGGAGGCGCAGTCGGTCAGCGGCTTCTCGGAAGAGGTGGAGCTGGGGGAGCTCGGTTCGGTGATGATCGACACCCGGCCGGTGATGCGCGTTTCTCTCTCCGATCCGGGCCCGCCGGAGCCGGAGCTCTACTGGCGGGGGATCGCGCTCGACACGTACGAAAACGGTCGTTGGTCGGTCTCCGACGCGTCCGAGGAGCGGATCGTCGCCCAGCGGCTGTTCCGCGGCGACCGCCCGCGGGCCGCCGGATTCCCGCTCCGCGAGCCGCCGGATCGAGGGAGGGCGTCGGTCGCGCAGGAGGTGACGCTCGAGCCGATCGACCTGTCGGTCCTCTTCGGACTCCCGGGGATGTGGTACCTGGAGGCCGACCTCCCCTTGGTCGCGGTCAACTCGACCGACTCCTACTTCTACCGGGCGCGATCGTTCGGGCGGATGGCGTACACCGTCCACTCGGCCCCGCCGACGTCGGACCCGCGACGTCTCGACGGGGCGGCCGCGGTCGAACCGGCGGGGGCGGGCGGACGGTACCTCCAGATCCCCGACCGGCTCCGCGCGGCGATCGAACCGCTGGCGCGCGAGCTTTCGCTCGGAAAGGGGGCCGACGCGGGGGGCTCCGACTTCCGCCGGGCGCGGCGCATCGAGGCGGCGTTGCAAACCTGGACCTATTCGCTCGTGGCTCCGCCGGACGGCGCCGGGACCGATCCGGTCGAACGATTCCTCCTCGAGACGCGCACCGGGTGGTGCGAGCAGTACGCGTCGGGGATGGTGCTGCTGCTGCGCGCGCTCGGGATCCCGGCCCGGATGGCGAACGGATTCCACGGCGGGGAGAGGAACGAGTTCGGCAACTACTGGCTCGTCCGGCGCAGCGATGCGCACAGCTGGGTGGAGGTGCCGTTCGCGGGAGAAGGATGGGTGCGATTCGACCCGACGCCGGGACAAGGAGGGGCCTCGCGCGTTCGTTCCAACGGATGGATCCGCGCGTTCGACAGCCTCCGCCGGCTCTGGATCCAGCGCGTCGTCGAATACAACCTGCTCGACCAGTTCGCGATCCTGAAAGAGGCGGGGCGGCGCGCCGACCGGATGGGAGATCGGATGGGGTCGCTCGTCTCGACCGGTCCCGGACGGTTGCGACGGCTCCTTGGCGGCGGCACGGCGCGCCTGGCCTTCGCGGTGATCGCCGCCGCGGCGATCGCCGTCGTACTCCGGCGGCGGGCGGTGCGGGGCTCCGGCCGGCTCCCGTCCGACGAGGCGGAGCGTTGGTGGCGCGATGCGGAGCGTCGCTTCCGCCGCCGAGGTATCATCCGCCGTGCCGGCGAGACGGCGCTGGAGTTGGCGCGGCGCGCCGGCAAGCCTGCGTGGGCGGAGGCCTTCTACCTGGCTCGATTCGCCGGGCGGGAGCTCCGTTCCGAGGAGCAGAGCGCGGTCGAGGCCGTGAGGCGGGAGATTCGGGAGGATCGTTGAGCACGTGGCGGCGATGGTGCGCGCTTTCGCTACTGTCGGGGGCCGCCGCGTGCGATCCCTACCGGTCGGACGACGATCCGGCTTCGCTTCGGCGCGAGCTGGCGACGATTGCGGGGACGGCGGAGCATTCGATGCCCGCCCGATTCGAGCCGTTCGCGTTGCCGGGGGCCGATGGGGCGGACGACGTCCGACTCGAGGAGGCCCGCGTCGAGCCCGACCTCGGCCGCCGCGCGGAGCGGTTCCGGGCCGTCGCCGACGATCCACGGGCCGCGCCCAAGGTGCGGCGGGTCGCGCGCGCGGAGGAGGCGAGGTCCCATGCCCGCCGGGGTGATCTGGTGGAGATGGCGCGCGCGGCGGGCGGGCTGGAGATCGTCGACGACCTCGCGGGCGCGGCGCTCCTGGAGGAGATGGCCGCCGCCTACGCGCGGGCCGGGCGCGAGCTGGAGCGGGGCTACCGGTACGCGACCCGCGCCCTGGAGATCGTCCAGGACCTGCAGCGGCCGCGCGGGTTCGACGCCAAGAGCTGGAAGCGGCGGGTGGCGATCGCCGAGGCGGCGATCCATCGGACGCTGGGAACGGCGCTCTTCCGCGCGGGCGAGTGCCCGGCGGCGCTGGAGGAGCTCTCGGGCGCCGCGGAGGTCCTCGCCGACGACGTCGCGACGCTTACGTCCTACGGAGAGGCCCTCGCCGGCTGCGGCCGCGAGAGGGACGCGCTGACCGCGCTCGCTCGAGCCGTCGCCGGCGAGGGGCCCGAGTCGTTCCGTGCCGGGGAACTCCTCGACGCCGTCGCGCTCCGGCTCGCGATGAAGCCCTACGAAGTGGAGGCGCTGCGCCGGAAGGAGGCGGCGTCGCTTGCGGCGCGGGTCCGACCGCGAGCGGTCCGGGAGACGGTCGACGAGCCGGCACTTCCGCTTCGTGCCACCGACGGACTCGGCGCTCCGGTCGCCTGGCGCGCCGGATCGCCGGTGGTTCTTTTGTTCTGGGGAGCGTACAGTAGTCCGTCGGTCGACGCGCTCGCGGTGTGCGGACGTCTCCGCAACGAAGGGTTCGAGGTCGTTTCCGTCGCGGTCGGGGGGCGCGCAGAGGACGCGCGGCGGGTGGCGCAGGAATCGGATCCGGCGGTGGCGGTGGGGCACGATCCGCGCGGGGAGGACGCCGCCGCGTTCCGGGTGGAGGGGGTTCCGGTGGCACTGGTGCTTGATGCCGGGGGACGCGTGCGCTATCGGAACGAAGGGATCGGGCCGGGGTACTTTCACCGGCTGAGGGCGCAACTCGAGGCGCTCGGAAAGGCACCTTGATGAAGGCTCGCGGCCCTCTCCTTCGCGCCGGTTTCGCCACGTGCCTGGGGTTCCTCCTGGCGGGGTGTCCCAAGCCGGGTTCCGACAAGCCGCGGGCTCGCGTCGTGGTCGACGAGGACGGTCGGAAGAAGATGATCATCGATGCGCCGCCGGGTACGACCCTGAAGGTCCGGCCTCCCGAGGATCTCTGGCGGGAGGCGCGGGCCACTCGGGATCCGGCGCATCGCGTCGAGCTCCTGGAGACGCTGCACGCCAAGGTCGAAGGCTCTCCCAAGGAGCACGTCGCCCGCGAGCTGGCGATGGCCTACGCGGAGGTCGGGAAGATCGAGCGGATGGAGGCGATGCTCGACGCGATCGAGATCGAGCCCGACCTCGCCGGCGCCCAGGTTCAGAACGCCGTCGCCTACGCCTACGCCGAGAAGGGGATCAAGCTCGACCTCGCCCGGCGCCTGGTGATGCAGGCGCTGAACACGCTCGACCGGTCCGAGGCGGAAGGTCCGCCACCCGGAGCGGACGTCGGGCAGGAGGAGTTCCTCCGCTTCGTCGACGAGAACCGCGCCTACTACCTCGACACGCTCGGCTGGATCGAGCACCGGGCCGGGAAGGGGAGGGAGGCGGTCGCGGTGCTCCAGGAGGCGGCGCGCCGCGTGGAGCACGCCGCGATCCGGTTCCACCTCGCGGAGGTCCACCGCGCGCTCGGCGACGGCACCAACGCGGCCAAGGCCTACGCCCGGTCGGCGGCGTTGGACGACGGGGAGGAGTCGGCGAAGGCGCGCGCGGCGCTGGAGCAGATGGTGAAGGAGGGGAAGCTTCGAGAAGCGGAGAAGAAGGCGCTGCTCCAGGAGGCGGAGTCGCAGGTGCGCGCCGTGCGGGAGAAGGAGAGGAGCGAGCGGGAGGCGCGCGAGCTCGAAGAGCGCTCGCAGTCCGATCGCCGTCGCGATCGGGAACGAAAGGAGGCCGAAGCAGGGGCGCTCGAGGACCGGATGGAAGAGAAGAGTCCCCGGTTCACGCTGCAGGACTTCGACGGTCGCCGGATCGACAGCGAGACGCTCTCGCGCCAGGTCACCGTCCTCGACTTCTGGGCCACCTGGTGCGGACCCTGCCGGCTCGAGCTTCCGATCTACCAGCAGATCTACGACCGCTACAAGACGCAGGTGCGCTTCGTCGCGGTGAGCGTCGACAAGAGCCGCGACCTCGCCGAGGAGTACATCAAGGAGGCGAGCTACACCTTTCCCATCGCGTTCGACGGCGACGGTACGCTCTCCCGGGTGTTCCAGATCGAGGGGATCCCGACGATCGTCGTAATCGGACCGTGCGGCAACATCAACTGGGTCCACCAGGGGTTCAATCCGCAGATCGACGTGGTGCTCACGTCGCAGATCGAACAGCTCCTCAAGGAGAAGAACCAGCGCTGCGCGGCCGAAAGCGGGCCATGATCGTGAGCGCGGCCCGGAGCTGCGGGTCGATCGGATCGAGCGGATCGAGCGGCGCGTGCACGATCGGCGAGTCGGGCTCCAGCCCGCCGTGGACCCAGCTCCGCCCGGTGATCGAGGCGTAGCGGGCCGTCGCCAGGCGAAGGGCGCCACCCGTCGGCAGGGCGAAGACCGATTCGGCGAGCCCCCGACCGGCGGTTCGGTCGCCGACCAGGAGCGCCCGTTCGTTCTCCTTCAACGCCGAGGCGAGCGCTTCGGCCGACGCCGCCGTGCCGCCGTCGACCAGCACCGCCAGGGGGCCCGTCCACAGGACCTCCCCTTCGGCGGAGAGCACGTGCGGATCCTCCTCGCGCCGCTGGATCTGCAGCAGCGGGCGGCCGGGGGTGACGAACAGGCCGGCGATGGCGGTCGCCGACTCGAGCGCGCCTCCGGGGCTTCCGCGAAGGTCGAGGACCACCCCCCAAGCCCCCTGCTCGCGGAAGGCGAGGAGGCTGTCGGCCACCTCGTCGTAGGTTCCTCGTGAGAATCCGCCCACCCGCAAGTAGCCGACGTCGTTGTCCAGCATCCGTGCCACCACCGAGTTCACGTGATAGCGGCCCCGCACCAGCTTCACCGCGAAGTTCGTCGGATGCTCCGAACCGGCTTCGCGCACCACCGACAGCGACACCTTCGATCCGACGTCGCCCCGGAGCAGGCCGAAGACGTCCATGCCGCCTTGGGCCGTCTGGCGGTCGTCGATCGCCGCAATCCGATCGCCCGGGCGAAGACCCGCCCGCCCCGCCGGCGATCCGGCGAAGACCTGCAGCACTTCGATCCCGTCCGGTCCCGGCCGCGCCAGCACGCCGATCCCGGTGACCTCGCCGGCGATCGCCTGCTGGAGGCGCGCCACCTCGCGCCGGCTGAGCAGCGCGTTGATCGGCGGATGCCCCGCCCGCGCGGCGCGGCGGTTCAGGTGCTCGACGATGCCGCGGAGCGCCGCCTCCACCAGCTCCTCGCGCGTCACGCCGGCATCGAAGTATTCGCGCTCGATCAGCGCCAGCGACTCCTCCAACACGCGCGACGGCTCGACCTCCTGGGCCGAGGCGGGGGCGGCGAGCAGGAGGAGGAGCGAAACGATCTTCGATGCGCGCGACGGCGTCATGAACGCTAGTAGAGGTCGGCCGCGACCATCCCGTCGGTGTCGACGAAGCGGATCGGCCGCGGGCCGGAACCGGAGGGGCCCAGGAGCGGCCTCGAACCGGCGACGAGGTCGCCCGCTCCGATGCCGGCGGCAGGCCCGAGGCCGGACCGGGCGGGGAAACGCGGGTTCGGCAGCCACTTCGGTGCAGCGCCGTCGGTCTTCGACGGGGGCAGCTCCAGCGCGATCAGCGCGCGCTCCACCTCGGGCGAGAAGCCGAACAGACTCTCCTCGGCGATGGCGCGAATCGACGCCTCGAGCGCGCCGTTCCGGGTCGCGAGCGCCTCCGCTCGCCGATGACTCACCACCGAGCCGGCCGAAAGCAGGGCCAGCGCGAAAACGACCGCCGCCGCGACCGGGACCGGGACGACCAGCCGCAGGCGCCAGTAGGGGGTCTCCGCACGCGCGATCCGCCGCGCGAGGTCGACCTCGAACCGCCTCCAGAACCGGGCCTCCGCCAGGTCCGGAACGCGCGCCTCCGCGTCGGCGGACCGCTCCGGTCGTAGCATCGCCGCGAGGCGATCGAGCTCCTCGTGTCGACGGCGGCAGCCCTCGCAGCCGTCGAGATGCTTCCGGACCTCCGCGGCGGCGTCGCCGGAGAGCTCTCCATCGGAGAGCAGGACGATCAGGTCGGCATAGGGTGCGCAGGGACTCACGTACGGGGCTCCATCTCCTTCAGGGATCTCTTCAAGCGGTCTCTCGCGCGCGACAGACCGCTCATCACCGAGCCGATCGGCATCCGCATCGCATCGGCGATCTCCTTGTAGGAGAGGTCGTCGAAGTAGCGGAGCACGATCAACTGTCGGAAACGCGGCGGAAGCTGCTCGAGCGCGACGGCCACCTCGCCGCGGGTTTCGGACGCGATCGCCTGCGCCACCGGTTCGGTGGTCGGCTCCGGCGGCGCTTCCGGACGGCGCAGCGAGAACAGCGCGCGGACGCGGCGCGAGCGCAGGCTCTTTAGCGAGAGGTTCGCGGTCACGCGGTAGAGCCACCCCTTCACGTGGAAGTCGGCGTCGAACAGACGCGACTCCCGGTGGGCTCGCAGGAAGACCTCCTGGGTGATCTCGTACGCCTCCTCGCTGTTCCGCAGCATGTGGAAGGCGTGGCGATAGAGCGGCCGGCGGTACTTGGCGACGACCGCCGCCAGCGCGCGACGGCGATCGACCTTCGCCAGCTCCGCAATCTCCGGATCGGAGAGCGAGACGCCGGCCTCGGCGGCGTTGTGGAACGGCACGATCTCGGCCGATTTGGTCATCATGGCGATGGTACCCCCTGGACGTGCCGATTCCTGGGGCGCAACCCCGTTGTTCGACCCCCGGCCGGCCGGTCCTATTCCAGGGAAAGCAAGCGGCGGGCCTTGGCCCCCCCTCACCGGTACCCCCGCCATCCGATCGTCAGCGTGGCACCGTGATAAACGTCGCTGGATTCGGGGGATAGGACGCCGCGGCTGCCGCCGGCCGACGGAAACCGGGTCCGCATCGACTCGAATCCATATTCCAGGCGAACGAACAGGTGTTCATCGGCGTGGTAATCCAGACCCACCGTGCCGGTGAGGCCCAACGCCTGCGCCGATCCGTTGTGCACGGGGCGCTCGGTGACCGACGCGCGCGGGACGACCCCCAGCCGGGCCCCGACCCCGATGTCGTAGTAGATCGGGACGCGCGTCTCGACGGCGACGAGGAGGCCGGCGTAGCGATCGCTGGTCAGGACCCGCGGATCCTGGTCTTCGATGGCGAAGCGGCTGTCGTACCAGCCGATCGACCCGGCGACCGAGCTTCCGGAAAGGAGACCCGATCCGCCGACCAGGTGGCGGACCTTCCCTTCGACGACCAGGAGGTCCACCGTCCCGTCGAAGCTCTCCACCGTCTCGTCGGGCGGATCGCCGACCGGCCGCCGGAACGGGATGAAGCCGCGGCGATAGGAGGCGCCGACGCCGAAGCGCCGCGTCGGATACCACGTGGCGCGCAGGCCCGGCGCGGGGAAGAGCGTCGTCTTCGAGCTGTAGCGCTGGCCGGTCCCTTCGAGCCGATAGCGCTTGAACAGCAGCGCCGTATCGCCGTCGATCTCGAATCCGACCACCGGCACGGCCGACGGTTCGTCGGCGACCCGTTCGATCACTTTGAGTCGATCGAGACCGCTCACCGGTTTTCGCGAGATCTTGGTGAACAGCTCGGGCATCTCCCCCTTCCGGGGACGGACCCACGCGCCGTGCCGTTCGGCCCGCACCACCTCCAGCTCGGCGAGGGCCGACCGCGGACCGACCTTCGCCCCCGCCTCGTCGCGATGCATCGAATCGAGCTCGAAGGCGTAGAGCTTCGCCCCCCCGGTCACCCCTTGCGCCAGGCCGAGGTTCACCAGCGCGAGGTCGCCACGGACGCTGACCACCAGCCCGTCGTAGGGCAGCCGCGCGATCGACGCGCGCGCGAGGTCGTCCGCCTCGCGTTGGGTGAAGGCGGGGGAGACGGCGAATCGGTAGCGCGAGAAGAGCCGGCCCGAGGCGGAGTGGAGGCTCAAGCTCAACCCCGCGCCGCCGGAACGCCGCTCCAGGCGCCCGGCGAACAGCCCGTCGAGCTCGAGCTCCTTGCAGAGACGCCGGGCGTCGGCGTCGGTGATCCGCCCATCCTCGAAGACGACCTCCATCAGGCGGACCGCCGCGCGGACGGACCGCCGATCGACGACGTGGAAGCGCCGGCTGCGTTTGAGGCCCGAGGCGAAGCGCTGGGCGGCGGCCTGGCCGGTGACCTGCGGCGTGCGGCCGGTGAAGTCGACGACCCCGATCTTCCAGAAGGTCGACTCGCGCTCGTCGGCGGAGCGCGCGAGCGCCGGGCGGACGGTGACCAGGGACAGCGCCACGAGCAGGAGGCCTGCGGCCGATCGAGGGTGGCGCATGCGCTTCCTCGAGACCTTACCAGAGCGGGGCGTACGCCGGCAAATTCGTGATATAGCGAGGGAATGCTGATTTTGATGAAGCCCGGGGCGACCCGCGAGGAGATCGACCGCGTCGCCCACCGGGTCCGCTCGATGGGGCTGACCCCGCACGAGATCCCGGGGGCGACGCGCGTCGCGCTCGGCGTCACCGGGAACAAGGGGGCGCTCGAGCCCGGTACGTTCCAGGTGATGCCCGGGGTCGCCGACGCCGTCCCGGTGTCGAAGCCCTACAAGCTCGTCTCACGGGAACTCCACGACGAGACGAGCGTCGTCACCTTCCCGAACGGGGCGTCGATCGGCGGCGAGTCGTTCGCGGTGATCGCCGGCCCGTGCGCCGTCGAGAGCCGCGACCAGGTGCTGCGGACGGCCGAGTCGGTGGCGCGGACCGGCGCGCGCTTCCTGCGGGGCGGCGCGTTCAAGCCGCGCACCAGCCCCTACGCGTTCCAGGGACTGAAGGAGGAGGGCCTGAAGATCCTCGCCGCGGCGCGCGCGCAGACGGGACTGCTGGTGGTGACCGAGGTCAAGGACGTCGAGACGCTCCCGCTGGTCGAGGAGTACTCCGACGTCCTGCAGGTGGGGGCGCGCAACATGCAGAACTTTTCGCTGCTCGAGGCGGTCGGGCGGGCGAAGAAGCCGGTGCTGCTGAAACGGGGATTGAGCGCGACGATCCAGGAGTGGTTGCTGGCGGCGGAGTACGTCGTCAGCCAGGGGAACTACCGGGTGATCCTGTGCGAGCGCGGGATCCGGACCTACGAGACGTCGACGCGGAACACGCTCGACCTGAACGCCGTTCCGGTGCTCCGCCAGATGACGCACCTGCCGGTGGTGGTCGATCCGTCGCACGCCGTCGGGATCCGCTGGGCGGTGCCGCCCCTCGCCCGCGCGGTGGTCGCCGTCGGCGCCGACGGTCTGATGGTCGAAGTCCACCCCAATCCGGCGGAGGCCCTCTCCGATGGACCGCAGAGCCTCTCGCTCGACGCGTTCGAGGCGCTGATGCAGCAGGTGAAACAGATCGCCCCCGTGGTGGGGCGCGCGGTCTAGGAGGTACTAACCGCGGACCAGCGCGCCGAGGAGGTCCCAGGCGGTGCCGGCCTCCTTGAAGAGGAGTTGCAGGTCGCCGAACTCCTCGACCGGACGCGGCGCGGCGAGGTCGCCGTAGAGGACCGCGACCGACTTCCCGTAGGCCAGGAGCGGATAGAGAAGCACGAACGGCGGTCGGGGCAGTCCCGCCAGCGCGAGGAAGCGGTTGTACATCTGCCCGTTCGGCATCGGGCCGAACGCCGGCTGCTTTCCGCGGGCGATGACCGAAAGGAGCGTGGCGTCGGCGACGGGGAGCGAGAGCGCCGGCGGTGGGACGTCTTCGGGAAACGCGCGCCGGTGCGCCAGGACCTCCACGTTCGGTCCGGTGAGATCGAAGAAGATGGCGCGATCGACCCATCGCGAGGCGAAGTCGACGACCACCTGCGCGATCCCGCGACGGTCGGTCGCGTCGAACACCCGTTCCGCGGCGGCGACGATGTCCAGCGGCTCGGCGGCGAGGACGGCGGCGACGGGTTCGGCCATGGGCGCGGCCTCGGCGCTGGCAACGGGCTCGGCGTTCGCGTCGGGCTCGGCGTTCGCGTCGGGCTCGGCGACGGGTCCGGTGACGGGCTCGGCCGCCGGCTCGGACTCGG
>CAYJRR010000025.1:0-4475 GCA_964372275.1 uncultured bacterium | reverse complement strand
GCGTCGGGCTCGGCGACGGGTCCGGTGACGGGCTCGGCCGCCGGCTCGGACTCGGCGACGGAAACGGCGTCGGCGGCGGAACCGGCTTCGGCCACCGGTCCGGACTCGGCTGTGGATACGGTCACGGCCGCGGCCACGGGCGCGGCATCGGCTTCGGTCGCGGCGACGTCCACGGGCGCGGATTCGGCGACGGCTTCCGGGACCGAAGCGGACGCGAGACCGGGATCGGGTTCGGGTTCCGCCGCGGCGCTCTCCACGCGGCGCGTCAGCGCGATCGGTTCCTCCTCTTCTTCCGGACGCTCTTCTTCCGGACGTTCCTCCGGCGGCGCCGCGATCCTCGCCGTCAGCGGAACGATCTCCTCCTCCGGCGGGGCGGCCGCCGGCGCGGGCGGCTCCTCGCGCGCCGGCTCCTTCGCCGGCGGCGGCGCCAGGGTGGTGGCGGGCCGGCTCTCGTGCGGCTGGGCGGTTGCCGGTGGGTCGGTCAGGACGATGTCGTAGTGGCGTTGCAGCGCCGCGCGGACGGCGCTCGGCGCGGCGAGCGCCGGGATGCAGGTCATCCCGGTCAGGAACGAGATCTCGTCGAGATAGGTCCGGGTGCGCTGGTCGTCGAGGGCGATCGTCAGCTTCCCCTTGCTCAGCGAAACCGGGACGAGCCGGTACTCCTTCGCGACCTTGGACGGCACCTTCGCCAGCACGTCGGTGGGGATCTTCTCCAGGAGCTTCGATTCGAGGAATCCCATCCCCTGCTGCTTGGCGACGAGCATGGTGAGGTCGTCCTCGTTGACCCACCCCCGCCGGGCCAGGATGTCGCCGAGCCTCATGCCGCTGGAGCGCTGCTCCCGGAGCGCCTCGTAGAGCTGTTCCCGTGTCAGCTTCCCGGCGCGGACCAGCAACAGGCCGATGGTGGCGCTGGCGTCGCTCACGTCCTCTCCGGGATGCGCACGCCGCGCACCTTGGCGGCGAGCTCGAAGTAGAGACCGCGCGCGCGTCCGGGCGCGGTGAACGGATCGAAGTAGAGATCGCGGAGGGTGGACTTGGAGACCTTTCCGGCGACCATGCCGTAGAACAGCTTCTCCCCGAGCATGTAGCCCAGGGCGTGGGTGACGCCGATGAAGACGTCGACCGGTTGGCGATACAGGACATGGCTGTTCCGCACGCGAATCCCGCGCTCGAGCGCGTGGTGGGCCAGCACCATCCGCGCGATCCGCCGGGCGCCGGAGCCGTAGTCGTGGTCGTCGGAGAGAAGCCGCTCGAACTCCGGCACGTGCGGCGTCTTCCGCCGATCGTTGATGATCTTGCTGCCGAAGAATCCGACCGCTTCGTGGAGGCAGGTGGCGTAGAAGGCGGCGACGCGCTCCCGCGGCACCTCCTCCGGCGCGCAGAGGATCTTCAGGAAGTGGCTCGCCTCCTCGGCCGCATGGTTGGTGGAGAGGTTGGCGAGGTAGACCATCTTGCTGCGCGGAATGAAGTAGCTCTCCGCGGAGCGGATCTGCCGCTTGATCTCCTCGATCTCGCTCTCGCGGAACAGGCGGCGCGAGCGGAGCTGGTGCAGGAAGGAGAGATCGCCGCAGGTGTAGACCTCCACCTCCTCTGCCTCGGCCGGGAGCGGGATCTCGAGGAACGACGCGATCCGCCGCAACAGGGTCAGGAACTCGGTCCGGGCATCGGCGTAGTCGAGGACCTCTTCGTCCCGCTCCAGCCAGTTGAGGTAGGTCTGTTGGAGGATGATCGGAGGCGTGTTCATCACGCACCACGCGTTGGCGGAGATCCGGACCACCTCCGCGCTCCGCTCCAGCTCCCGCTCGGCGAGCTTCCAATAGATGCGCTCGCTGTTCTGGAACACCAGGAGAGACTTCGACGGACGCCGGCCCGCTGCGGCGAGCGCGCGATCGGTGGCGGCGGGCAGGTGCGTGGGGGCGATGTGGAGATCCCCGATCAACGTCAGCACCGTCGTTCCGGGGCGCGCGCGCAGGAGCTTCGCCAGCACGCCTCCGGCGTGCACGTCGCGGCGCGAAAGGCTGTTCGCGCCGCCGATCGGCGCGTCGATGCCGATCACGGCGACCCCGGCCTCCCTCGCGAAGTCGAAGATCGGCCGGAAGTTCTCCCAGTTGTCGAACGGCCATTGCCGGCGGAACTGGACGGCGCGGAGGAAGGCCGCTTCGGGCATCTGCCCGGCGAGGTAGCGGTCGACCCAGCGCTGGTGGCGGCTCTGCAGGAGCTCGAGCGCCAGGATCGGCGTGCGGCCCTCCTCGCGCACGCGCTTGGCCAGCTTGAGGAAGACCTTCTGCGACTGCTTGGAGGTGTGGAAGTCGCCGACGTAGACGATCTCCGCGGCGGCGGCGGCCTGCGCCAGCTCGGCGAAGGTCGACACCTGGCGGAACGAGGCACACGCGCGGGTGTAGGCGCCCCGGTATCGCTGGAGCTCGCCGGTGTCGTCGCGCGCCGAGCGGTCGATGCGTCGCTTGTTCTCCTCCCAGATCCTCCGGTGGAGGAGCAGCAGCTCCTCGCGCGGCGAGCGCGGCCTTCCGGACCTCGGACTCGAGGCGGCCTGGCGCTGGAGGGAAACGCGGGCCATCCCGCGAAAATTACGTGTTCTTTTCTGCGCGCACAAGGCCGTGACGGCACGCACGATCCCGCTCGGCGTGCCGGACGCGGGCGCATCCGATCATCGAAGGACGCCGCCGATGGCCGCTTGACCGGCGGCGAAGACGGCGAGGAAGACCGAGGCGACGGCGTAGATCGCGCTCAAGCCCAGGAGACCGAGCGACAGGATCCCCCCCAGCGCCGTCGCCGCGCGGGAGGCGCGGGCGGAGGCCTCCGACGCGATCCGGCGCAGCGCCTCCACCGCCGTGCCGGTCGCCTCGCCGGCGCGAAGCTCCGCCGCTTCCGATCGCGACAGGACGCCCCCCGCTTCGAACCCTTTCCCCAGACCGATCTGCTGCGCCCGCGGAAGCGCGTCGAGGATCGCCGTCTCCACGACGTCGTTGCCGGCGGCGCGGGCCGCCAGCCGCACGCTCTTCCCGATCTCGACGCCGGCGCCGATCGCCGCCGCGAGGGTGCGCGCGAATCGCGCGGTCGCCATGTCGCGGACGATCGAGCCGATCACCGGGAGCCCGAGGAGGATGCGATCGCGGACGCGGGGCCCGAGCGTGTCGGCGATCGCCGGCAGGACGACCCCCACGATCGCCGCCGCGGCGGCGAGCCCCAGCGTGGGGAGGGAGATCGTTCGCAGGTATCCGGGGAGGCCGCGCAGGAGGAGGATCGGGACGGTCAGGACGTAGTTGGCGAGGACGAACAGCAGGAACGGTTGGACGAAGCGGCGGACGACCGCGTCCCGCCGCGCGCGCGACTGATCGATCTCCTCGACGAGCTGCCGGGTGCACGGCCCGACCGTTCCCAGCGACTCCCCGACCTCGAGCATCGCCAGGTCGAGCGGTCGGAAGAGGTGGTCCTGGCGGCCGAACGCCTCCCGGAGCGTCGCGCCGGCGGCGAGATCGGCGCGAACCGCCGCCAGCGCGCGGCGCATCGTGTCGCTTCCCGCGTCCTCCTCCAACTGGGCCAGCGCCTGGTGGAATCCCATCCCCGATTCGGCGAACCGGCCCAGGTCGCGGTAGAGCGCCATCCGGGCCCGTTCCTCTTCGCCGATCCGGAGCGGCGATCGGATCCGGCGCAGTCTCCGTCGAAGCGCCTCGGGGAGGTCGATTCCGGCGTCGGGCTCGAGGGGGGGCACCCGACGTCGATTGTACGGCAGAGGCCGAGGGGGCGGCGTATCGTAGAACGACGCGGCGGGCCGCTCGACTCCTCGCCGGACTCGCGGTGCTCGCGCCGGCGGAGACGCGCGCCGCCTGCGACTTCCAGCGCGAGCTCCTCGAATGGGCGCAGGCGATCGCCGAGACGTTCAACGACGGCGAGTGGATGGTCGGACCGGGCGCGGGGCGGCGACGTGGGGACCGACGCACGACTGCCTGGAGTGGCTGGAGCGCTGCGAGCCGGGCGCCGCGGCGGACGCAGACGGCGGCGATGCGGATGGCCGTGGCGCCGGAACCGCGCGTTCGCTCACGCCGATGCGCGGGTCGGTAGCGCGACCAGATGGCAACTCGTCCAGTGTCCCGGGGTGGTCTCGTCGAGCGCCGGTACGTCGGTCGCGCAGCGGTCGACGCGTTCCGGGCAGCGAGGATGGAACGGGCAGCCGGCCGGCGGATCGATCGGGCTCGGGACGTCGCCGGTGAGGACGATCCGGTTGCGTTCACGCTCCACCGCCGGATCGGGGACGGGCACGGCCGACAGCAACGCCTTGGTATAGGGGTGTCGCGGCGCGCGATAGATCGACTCCGAGGCGGCGATCTCCACCACCCGGCCGAGGTACATCACCGCGATCCGGTCGGAGATGTGCCGCACCACGGCGAGGTCGTGGGAGATGAAGAGGTAGGCGATCCCCCGCTCGCGCTGCAGGTCGCGGAGGAGGTTCAGCACCT
>CAYJRR010000024.1:0-40894 GCA_964372275.1 uncultured bacterium | reverse complement strand
GGAGGTGACGGTGAGCTCGCTCAAGACCTTGTGAGACTTCTTGAACTCGTCGAAGGTCTTGTACTTCCGCGCGTCCTCGAAGCCGCCCAGCGAGAAGACGACCTGTCCCGCCATCTGGTCCTTGGCGGTCGGCTCGGCGGCGGGAACGACCTTGTCGCAGCCGAAGGACGAAAGGGAGAGGATCGCCAAGGTCGTGGAGAGGGCGCGCGTCGTCATGGCGCGAAAGCCTACTTCATTCTCCGCGGAGGAAGTAGCCGCGGACCGTTCCGGCCTCGTCGAACCGCACGTCGAGGACGTAGCGGTTTCCGAGACGGCTCGCCCCCAGGCGGTAGGCGGCGAACGTCCCCGCCGCCTTGTCGTCGCCGGCGGCGTCCGGCGCCCCGAGCAACGCCTCGACCGCCGGCCGGTCGAGACCCTCGAGCCGCCCGGACCGGGCGAGGTCGTCGTAGAGCCGATGGCGCGACGACGGGTCCGCCGCCGCCCACGCCTCGGCGCTGAAGGGGTCGTGCGGCCAGCAGGAGGGCGCGTGGAGCAGGCATCCCACCTTCCAGCGCGCGGCGACCCCGACGCCGAGCATCCCGGCCGCCACGGCGACCACGACGAGCCCCCGACGCGCCAACGCTATCCCCAGGTGGCGAGCGCCGATCCCCAGGTCAACCCGGCGCCGAAGGCGGTCATCAGGATCAGCTCGCCCTCCTTCACCCGTCCGCCGCGAACCCCTTCGTCGAGCGTGATCGGGATCGAGGCGGCGGAGGTGTTGCCGTAGCGGTCGAGGTTGACGTGCACCCGCTTCTCGTCGAGCCCCAGCCGGTCGACGACCGCCTGGATGATGCGCGAGTTCGCCTGGTGCGAGATCACGTGCTGGACGTCGTCCTTGGAGACGCCGTTGGCCGCCAGCGCCTCGCCCGCCACCTCGGCCAGGCTTTTCACCGCGACCTTGAACGTCTCCTTCCCCTGCATGTGGATCGTGTGCAGCCCTTCGTCGAGCGTGCGCGCCGACGGGGGATGCTGCGTCCCGCCGCCGGGGATCATGATCAGGTTCCAGCCCTCGCCGTCGGAGTGGATGTGCGTCGACAGCACGCCGGTCGGCCGCGTCCCCGCGCCGTGGGCCGGCGCCTCCTCGCCGCGCAGGACGACCGCCCCCGCGCCGTCGCCGAACAGGATGCAGGTGGTGCGGTCCTTCCAGTTGATGAACTTGGAGAGGATCTCCACCCCGACCACCAGCGCCGTCTTTGCGTGGCCCGTCTTCACGAAGTTGTCGGCGACCGCCATCGCGTAGAGGAAGCCGGAGCAGCCGGCCGACACGTCGAACGCCGCCGCCCTCTTCGCGCCGATCTTGCGCTGCAGGTGGCAGGCGGTGGAGGGGAGCGGCATGTCGGGGGTGGCGGTGCCGAGGACGATCAGGTCGACCTCTCCCGGCCCGATCCCGGCCATCTCCAGGGCGCCGCGGCTGGCGGCGGCCGCCAGGTCGGAGGTCGTCTCGGCCTCGGTGGCGATGCGCCGTTCCCGGATCCCCGAGCGGGTGGTGATCCATTCGTCGTTGGTGTCGACGATCCGCTCGAGGTCGTGGTTCGACAGCACCTTGGCCGGGGCGTGGGCCCCGACGCCGATCATCCGAGAACGCCGCATGGGCGCCTCCTTTACACCCGCCGCCGCCGACCTACCAATGAATACCGAACCACCCGGTGGCCCATCGATGTCCCAACCGCGGCCGATCGGCCCGCGGCGTCGGTCACGCAACGAGTCGAACTCCCGAAGATTTTCGCGCCTGGCCGACCGGCAAGTCGGGGCACGCGCCTTGCTGGATCGACCGCGGGCGGCGGACCGCCCCGGGAGGTCCCGTGTCGGGTCGCATCAGGCGGCTGCAAACGATCCTGCTGGCGGTGGCGAGCGCTGCCGGCGTCGGCGGCTGCTTCGTGCCGGGCGGAGGCGAGGGCTACGCGCGACCGGACGACGGCCCCGGCTCGGAGATCTGGGGGAGCGACCAGGTCGGCTGCGCCTCCGACGCCGACTGCGCCTCGACGGAGGCCTGCATCGACCAGGTCTGCCAGATCGACCGGTGTGGCGCGGGCCCGTACGAGTCGATCTCCCCCATCGGGAGCGAGCACTTCTTCGCGCTCGACCGCGAGGTCGCCGTCGTCGACGCCACCGCCTACCAGGGCTCCTTCTACGCCGACGGCTACGCGCACGATGCGGCCGGGACGGTCGGATACGCCACCTCCTGGAACGTCGGGACCGAGCCGCCGGTCGACGTTGCGGGTGGAAACCTCAAGGGTTCGCGCCCGGAGGAGACGGCGGTCGCGATCCAGGGAGAGACCCGGGTCTCGGTGCTCTCCGAAGGTACGCTCGACTTGGTCGACGTCGGCTTCGAGCCGGTGGCGGTCGCCGCCGGGGACGTCGACGCCGACGGGCAGGACGAGCTGCTGGCGTTGTCGGCCTCGGCGGAGGTGGCCGTCTGCCGCCTGTCGACCGGCGCGTGCGACTACCACCACTTCGGCGCCGGCTACGCCGGCGACGACCTCGCCGCCGGGGACGTCGACGGCGATGGGCTGGCCGAGCCGGTGGTGCTCCTTTCGGCGAGCGGCTGGTCGTTCGTGGTGGCGATCAACGCCGTCCCCGCCCCCAACGAGCCCGGGTCGTTCGGGGGGACGGCGAACGACACGCTGTTCCGCGTGGCCGCCGCCGACCTCGACGGCGACGGCGTCGACGAGGCGGTCGCGCTGCACGACGCCGGTTGCAACGTCTTCTCCTGCGGGAACGACGCCGCGATCGTCTACGCGATGAAGGACGGCTTCGCCGAGCGCGGACGCACCGTCGTCGGGAAGAAGACGCTCGACCTTTCCGCCAGCAAGCTCTCGGTCGGCGAGAACGGACGGGTGCTCCTGCTGGAGGAGGGGCGCGCGGTGAAGATCCTCGCCGGCTCCGGCTCGCAACCGCTGGCGATCGTGCAGCAGGGCTCCCTCGACGTCTCCGCCCTCCCCACGCGGATCGCGGCCGCCGACTTCGACGGCGATTCGCCGTCGGCGCGGCTGGTCTCGGCTCCGGTGGCGGTGCCCGGACCGGTGGTGCCGACGATGGCGGTCCAGTTCCCGCCCTACTACCGCTACCGGAGCGAGGGGGTGCCGTTCCTCTACTTCGGCGATTCGACCAACACCGGCTCCACCGTCACCGACACCGTCTCGATGCGGATGGGGATCGACCTGGCGGTCGAGCAGGGGTTCCTCGACGTGTTCAACGCGAAGATCGAGGAGGGACTCTCGCGGGCCGTGAGCCGATCGCAGGCCCGCTCGACCTCGTATTCGGTCGGCGCGCGCTACGCGCTCACCCCCGACCCGGATCTCTACGGCGACCGCTACGGCGCGGTCGTCGTCTCCTACGGCTGCTTCCACCGTTACGACTACGAGACCCTCGATCCGGCGAACAAGCTGGGCGGTTCGGGCCACAAGATGCTCGTCTTCGTCCCGGTCGACGGGCAGGTCACCCTCTGGTCGACGCATCGCTACAACGCGATGGCGGCGGCGGTCGGGAACCTGCCGACGATCCCGGTCCCGGCGGTGGTCGGAGATCCCACCAGCTATCCGACCACCTTCAAGGACCTGTTCGGCCAGGGGCTCTCGACGGACGACCTGGTCTTCCCTTCGCCGGGGGAGTACCGCGTCAGCGACGTCGGGAAGGTCGGCTTCTCCCTCACCGTCGCCGACAGCGTGACCAACGCCGAGACGATGAACCTCGACGTCTACCTCGGGGGCGAGATCCAGGTCGCCGGATTCGCCGTCGGCGTGAACGTCGGCCAGAACTGGGGGAAGGGGGTCTCGCTGGCGATCGGCTCCGACGCGACCTTCAGCGGCGACGCGCCCGCCGTTCCCGACGATCCGGAGACCGCCGGCGACGAATACGCCGAGTACGCCTACTCCTTCACGCCGCTCGTCTTCCGTCAGCGCTACCTCGACGCCGCCGGGGCCGAGCGCGCCTACTACGCCCTCACCTTCACGGCGGAGTACTAGATGGCCGCCCGTTCCCGCGTTGGATCGATCGGCCGCGTCGCCCGCGCCGCCGCGCTCGCGGTGGCGGCGCCGTCGGTCCTCGCCGCCTGCGCTCCGCCGTTGGAGACCGGCGAATGGGGGACGTTCCGCTTCGTCGCCGACGTTCCGGGACGGGCGCCGCTCCGACTCCTGCCGCCGGTGTCCGACCGCGAGGGGAACCTCTACGTCCTCTACGGCGCCCCCGACCGCGCCGAGGCGACCGCCTTCGTCGGCTTCCGCGACGGCGGCTGGTCGGGCGGATGCGACGGTCACAAGGGGGAGAGCCGCGGCGTGCACGGGTGGATCGGCGAGGTGGAGCGCGCCGCCTGGTACTGGTCCGGCGATGCGCTCGTGCGCGTCGACGGCGCGAGCGGCGCCTGCCGCCGGGTTCTCGACCGCGATCCGTCGAGCAACGCCGACCTCCTCTTCGAGGGGGTCCTTCCCTGGGTCGACGATTCGCCGTCGCGCGTCACGGTGCCGGCGATCGTGCGCGCCGTCTCCGATCCCAGGCCCTACCTGGTCGTCGTCGATCTCCTCTCCGATCGATACCTCGCGGCGCGGGAGTTCCAGCCGGCCGACGCGACCGACGTGCGGATCGCGGGGACGGGCCAGGCGGACGGCGAGGGGTTCTACGTGGCAACCTACCTCGACGGCGGCGGGACGCGGCGCGCCGAGGCGCGATTCGTCGACGCCGGCGCGCGCGAGACGGCGGCGGTCGAGATTCCCGGGGGAACGGTGCACCTGGGCCGGGACGCGGTGAGGGGCTATCTCCAGGCCGACGAGCACGGCCTGGTGGCGGGGCTCCTCGAATCGGGCCAGCTCCTGCTGTTCGACCGTTCCCAGGCGCGCCGGCTGGAGGTCTCGGGGATGGAGCCGGCCGGCGTCCACCGGTGGAAGGGGGCGCTGTTCCTCGTCGGCACGCGGGCGGGCCGTCCAGTGATCGCCTCGATCGGGGAGGAGGGGATCGGAAGTCCACGGATCTGGACCGCCAGCGAGCGCGCCGCGGAGCGCCTCGGGCGAAGGATCGAGGTGGTCGACGAGCGCGAGGCGCCGACCCGCTATGTCGATTGGACCGATCCGTCGACGGCGATCGGGCCCTTTCCGTTCGTCCACGCCCACCGGCCCGACCGCTACTCCGCCGATTCGACCGGCTGGCTGATCGCGGGCCCCTCCTACCAGACCGGCGTCGAAGGGATGACCTCGGTCGCCTTCGGCCCGGTCGGGCTCTCCTACCCGTGAACCGCCGCGTCCCCCTCGCCGTGCTCGTCGCGGTCGTGGTGGCGCGCGCGACGGCCTTTGCGCAGCCGGGCGCTCCGGCGGCCGGCGTCGAGCGTACGGTGACCGCCTCCGGCTACCTGCAGCCGACGTTCGGCGTCACGCACCTGCCGGACGCGACGCCGCGCGATCGGTGGCAGGCCGGGCTCGAGTCGAGCGCGGCGGGGATCGAGATCCACGGCACGCCGTTCGAGGCGTTCTCGTTCGTGGTGCACGCAATCGTCGGCGACGGCTCGTTCGACGCGGTCGCGCGGGTCACCGCCGTCGACGGGGACGAAGACGGCAACGTCGACGCCGTCGAGACCGAGACCTCGCCCGTGCTCGGGGTCGCCCTGGAGGAGGCGTCGGTCGCCTACCGACCGTTCGACGGCCTGCTGGCCAAGGCGGGCCGGATGCGGGTCCCGTTCACGGCGCAGCACCAGAGCCCGGCGACGGCGCTCCTCTTCCGCACCCGGAGCGGCGCGAACGACGCCTTCCTGAGCGGGCCCGACCACGGCCTGCTCCTCACCTACCTCCCCGACTCGGAGGTCGTCCGTGCCGCGGTCGGGGTGTTCAACGGCGATCGGCTGTCGGAGTCGCCATCCGACGAGCGCGGGATCGCCTACGCGCTCCGGGCCGACCTCCATCCGCTCGGGGCGTTCCCCTTCGACGAGTTCGACCACGAGCGCGGCGGGCTTCGCGTCGGGATCGGCGCCGGGCTGCTCTACCACCCGACGATGCGCTACGACGAGACCGGCTTCGGCGGCCGGCGGGTCGACGACCTGCGCCTCGCGGCGAGCCTCCGCGCCGCCTACCGGGGGGCCTACCTGCAAGGGGAGCTGCTCCGCCGGCACGCGAGGGACCGTCTTCTCGACCGGCCGGAGGCGGCGAGCGGCGGCTACCTGCAAGCGGCCTGGCTCCTCCCCCTCGGGCTCGAGCCGGCGGCACGGATCGGGGCCACCGTCGAAGACCGGGAGACCTCGCCGCGGCGCGTCGAATACCAGGAGGCCGGGCTGACCTGGTACCCCCGCCACCAGGATGAACGAATCGATTCGTTGAAGATCTCCGCCCAGTACCGCGGCGAGGACCGCGTCACCGAGGAAGAGCGCGCCGACGGCTTCACCCTCGGGGTGCAGCTCCTCTGGTAGTCCGCAGCAGGCCGACCTGGGAGATCGGTGTCTCGCACCGGAGAGTGTTCCCTCCAGCCCGTCTCGGCGCTTCGAGGGCGGACGCCCGGCGGAAGTTCGCGAAAGACAAGCGTCGGCGGCTGCGACGCGACATTCGCGGGAGGGCACGGTCGTTGCTGTTCTGTTGCCGGTTTCTCCCTCTTCCGACCTGGAGGCTCGAGATGCGCGGAGCGTTTTCCGGTTTGGCTCGACTCGTTCGCGAGGGTTCCGTGGCCGTCGGCACCGCGGTGGCGCTGTTGGCGGCGCCGATGGCGCAGGCGATCGACCCCCCTCCGCAACCGGCGACGGTGAACGACGGCGGCTCGGTCGCCGACGCCGCGAAGGCGTTTCTGCCGTTCGCCATCCCGGGCCTCGTGGCCGGAGCGGTCGGCGGCGTGATGCTCGCCAAGGCGCTGACCGCGGCGGCGGCGGCCGGCGCGGCGGTGACCGTCGGAACGGTGGCGCTGCCGGCGGCCGTGATCGTCGTCGGCGTCGGCCTTCTCGCCTTCGGTTCGTGGCGTGCCTACAAGGCGCTCACCGCGAAGGGGCCGGCGACTCCGCCCGAGGCCCCCACCAGCAGCCCGGGCCGGAATACCGTGCCGCCTCCGGCCCCCGGAACGCCGCCCGGCGCCCCGCCCGTGACACCGCCGGCGCCGACCCGCCGGCCGCGTCCGATCACCCCCGACGTCGATCGCCTCCCCGGCCGACCGATCTCCACCCAGCCGTCCGGGGTGACCGGCCAGCCGATCTCGTCGACGACCGCCGATTCGGGCGGCGTGAACGTCGCCCGCAACGACGACACGCGGGCCACCCGCCCGCAGCCCGGCGAGCGCATCCCGCTCCCGACCCGCACCGGCGGCGGCGCCGTCCGCTGAGGACGCCGCCGGAAGAGACCGGCGTGGTTGGCTACGCGCGGAGGAGTCGGGAGAGGTTCCGGCTCTCCCACTCCGACGCGCGCGCGTAGCGGGGGAAGGCGTGCTCGCGGCGGCGGAACTCCGGCGTGTGGGCGACGCTCATTCCGCGGATCGTGGTGAAGCCGACGACCTGGTGCAGCATCTCGTGGAAGACGATCCACTCCAGGAAGTACTTCGGCACCGACCCGCGGTCGAGCGCCGGATTGATCACGATCTTGCGCTCGGCCTCGCAGTAGTAGCCGAGGCGGATGGAGTGCTTGCGTTCGCGCTTCACCCGCCTCCCCCAGACGATCTCGGCGCGGACGCGGTTGCGGAAGTAGCGGCGGTTGAGCGCGTCGAAGATGCGCTGCAGGTCGTAGACCCGGCCCCGCGCGGGTCGGATCGACTCCGGCAGCTTCACCCCGATCAAGTGGCCGTAGCGGGCGATGAAGTTCTCGACCACGCGGCGCGCGGCCGCGTCCTTGCTTCGCAGGAAGTCGGCGATGGCCGCAATCTCCGGCGGTCCGGCGGCGAGAAAAAGGTGGTGCAGCCGGAGCACGACGCGCCCCACCGGACCGCGGCGGAACGAGAGCATCACGGCCCGGTTGTCGTGGAGGACGAGGCAGACCTTGCGTCCCAGCTTCCGCTGGATGCGGTCACCAAGCTTTTCCTGTAATCTTTTCACGGAGGAACGCCTTGTGTTCGGTCCGGTGATGAGAGCGGGTCCCTCTCCAACAGGTAGCACACCGATCCGCGCCGGAAAGGGGCTCGCCGGGACGATTTTGAGATTGCGCCGGAAAGGTTTGCGCCTCGCGATCTTGGCGTCGATCGCGGCGCCCCTGGCGGCCTGCGATGCCCTGACCACGAAGTCGATCCTTCCCACCCCCAAGCGCGTCAAGAAGGGGGTGTCGGGGATCGACCCGCCGTTGCCGAAGCTGGCGGCCGGCGGAGGCGTGAACCATGCCACCGCCTACGGCTGGTCGAAGGACGGGAAGGAGTTCGGCTACTGCCTCGTCTCGGCGTGCGCGGCGCGGACCACCTGCGAGTTCGTGAAGCGCGACGGCACCCGCGTCGAGTATGCGTTCGGCGACGCCGACGCCGACGCCGCCGAAAAACGTTCGCAGGTGGAGCAGCGCCTGCAGAAGCGCGACTACCAATTGCACGCCGTGCGCGAGCCCGACTACTACGCGTGGGCGGTCGGTCTCGACCTGACCTGGGAGCCGGTCGGCGCCGCCACCGTGCGCGCCGGGGCCAGGGTCCCGGGAGAGTCGATCAAGGTGTTCGGGGTCGAGGCGACGGTCGCGCCGGCGAAGCCGGGATCGCTGAAGGTCCACCCGGAGGCGTTGGCGATCGCCCCCGACGCCGACGGGCTGGGGCTCCTCCTCCACGGATCGACCGGCGACTGCGCCGACTCCTTCGCGGTGTCGGTGGCCGACTTCACCACGCTGGCGAGCGAGACCTACCTGCGCACCGGCAACGACTACCACGCGCGCAAGCAGTACCTCGATTCGGCGAACCTCTTCCGCAACGCCGTCGCCGCCGATCCGAAGTCGGCGGAGTCGTACTACAACCTCGCCGCCGCCGCCGCGCTCACCGACAACCCCGCGGCGCGGGAGATCCTCACCTGGGCCGTCAGCTCGGTCGACGCGTCGCTCAAGGATCGCGCCGTCAGCGACCCGCAGTTCGCCAAGGTCCGGGACAAGGAGTGGTTCATCCAGCTGACGAAGTGACGTAGGCTTCGCCCCCATGGGTGACATGGACAAGGCGAACGTCCGCCGCAAGGACGCGCTGGAGTACCACGCCAATCCGAAGCCGGGAAAGATCGAAGTCGTCCCGACCAAGTCGTTCCACAACCAGCGCGATCTGTCGCTCGCCTACACCCCCGGGGTCGCCGAGCCGTGCCTCGAGATCGCGAAGGACCCCGACCTCGCCTACCGCTACACCGCCAAGGGGAACCTGGTGGCGGTCGTCACCAACGGGACGGCGGTGCTGGGCCTGGGCGACATCGGCGGGCTCGCCGGCAAGCCGGTGATGGAAGGGAAGGGGATCCTCTTCAAGCGCTTCGCCGGAATCGACGTCTTCGACATCGAGCTCGGGGTGAAGGATCCCAGGCAGGTGATCGAGACGGTGGCGGCGCTGGAACCGACCTTCGGCGGGATCAACCTGGAGGACATCAAGGCCCCCGACTGCTTCGAGATCGAGGAGGCGTTGATCGAGCGGATGAACATCCCCGTCTTCCACGACGACCAGCACGGGACGGCGATCATCTCCGCGGCGGCGCTCCTGAACGCGCTCGACCTGGTGGAGAAGGACCTCGATCGGGTGCGGGTCGTCTTCTCGGGGGCCGGCGCGGCGGCGTTGGCGACGGCGCGCCTCTATCTCTCGCTGGGGGTGAAGCGGGAGAACGTGCTCCTCCTCGACCAGAAGGGGGTCGTCTACAAGGGGAGGCCGGAGCCGACCAACCGTCACAAGGAGGAGTTCGCGCAGGACACGAAGGCGCGGACGATGGAGGACGCCCTCGACGGCGCGGACGTCTTCGTCGGCTGTTCGAAGGGTGGGATCCTCCGCGGGCCGATGCTGGCCCGGATGGCGAAGCGGCCGATCGTCTTCGCCATGGCCAACCCCGATCCGGAGATCCTGCCGGAAGAGGCCAGGGCGGCGAGGCCCGACGTGGTGATGGCCACCGGCCGCAGCGACTTCCCCAACCAGGTGAACAACGTCCTCGGCTTCCCGTTCATCTTCCGCGGCGCGCTCGACGTGCGGGCGCGCAAGATCAACGTCGAGATGAAGCTGGCCGCGGTGCGGGCGCTGGCTCGTCTCGCCCGCGAGGACGTTCCCGACATCGTGCAGAAGGCCTATGGCGGGGAGCGCCTCAAGTTCGGACCGGAGTACATCATCCCGAAGCCGTTCGACCCGCGCCTGCTGCTGACGGTGGCGCCGGCGGTGGCCCAGGCGGCGGTGGCGAGCGGGGTGGCGAGGCTCTCGCTCGACGGACCGGACGCCTATCGCGACCGTCTGGAGCGGCTTCTGGGTCGGAGCCGGGAGGTGATGCGGCCGATCATCAAGAAGGCGCAGCGGTCGCTCAAGCGGATCGTCTTCCCGGAAGGGGACGACGAGAAGATCCTCCACGCCTGCCAGGTGCTGGTAGACGAGAAGATCGCGATCCCGATCCTCCTCGGCCGCGAGAAGGCGGTGCGGCGGAAGATCGCCGAGCTCGACCTCGACCTTCCCGACGTGCGGATCATCCACCCGGAGGAGTTCCCGCTTTTCGAGTCGTACGCCGAGGAGCTGCTGGAGATGCGGCAGCGGAAGGGGATCAACAACCTCGGCGAGGCCAAGCGCTTCCTGCGCCACCGCAACGCCTTCGGTCCGATGATGGTCCACCGCGGCGATGCCGACGGACTGCTGTCGGGGAACCGGACCGCCTACTCCGACACGATCCGGCCGTCGTTGCAGCTGATCAAGCTCAAGGACGGCGTACGGAAGGTGTGCGGCCTCTACGTGATCCTGTTCAAGAACAAGGTCACCTTCTTCGCCGACACCACGGTGAACATCGAGCCCAGCGCCGAGGACCTGGCGGAGATCGCGCTGCAGACGGCGGATCAGGTGCGCTTCTTCACCGACGAGGAGCCGCGGGTGGCGATGCTGTCGTTCTCCAGCTTCGGGTCGACCTCCCACCCCCAGACCGAGAAGGTCCGGCGGGCCACCGAGCTGGTCCGTCAACGAAACCCTTCGTTGAAGGTGGACGGCGAGATGCAGGCCGATGTCGCGATCGACGCCGAGCTGCGCGACGAGTTGTTCCCGTTCTGCTCCCTCCGGGGGAGCGCCAACGTGCTGGTCTTCCCCGACCTCGCCTCCGGGAACATCGCCTACAAGTTGATGCTCAAGCTCGCCGGCGCCGAAGCGATCGGGCCGATCCTGATGGGGATCGACGCACCGGTGAACGTGCTGCAGCGCGGATCGACGGTGAACGAGGTGGTGAGCATGGCGGCGGTGACCGCCGTCCAGGCCCAGGACCAGGCCGCCGCCCGGATCCCGCGGCCGAGGGTGGCCGGCCGCTCGTGAACGTTCGAACGCCGTGCGCGGCGCTCGCCGCGATCGGGCTGTTGGCATGCTCGTCGTCGGGGCTCGACACGAGCCACGACCTCGTCGTGTCGGGGGACGTCGGCGGGGGCGAAGGGAAGGCGATCCACGTGGCGCTGCGCGTGGACGGGGACGGCCAGGTGCTGAAGGCGCTCACGGCGACCGTCGTCGACTCCAGCTTCCAGGTCGCGTTCAAGGACGTGCTGGAAGGCACCATCGACGACGAGGCGTCGACGCGCCTCCGCCTCGACTTCTTCGTCGACCTCGACGTCGATTCGACCTGCGATCCGCCGCCGACCGACCTCGTCTGGACCTACGGCGACCTCTTCCAGGAGTGGAGCGAGGACCTCACACTCGACCGCGACTGGTCGACCGCCACCCAGACCTCCGCCGCCTGCGCCAGCTTCTGACCCGCGTCCGGCGGACCGCCGGGGCTCATGAATCGAGTCCGACGAGGCGACATCGGACCGGCGCTCGCCCCGGGCCGGGGCGGCGGCTATCATGCCGCGCATGGTCCGCTTGATCATCGCCGCCGGTCTGCTCGTCGCCAACCCTTCCGCCGTGCCCGTCGCGGGCGCGCGGGGATTCGACCCCGCCGGGCTCGACCCGGCCACGTTGCGGGCGTTGGCGGAGCGCGGCTCGGTGGTCGTCGTCGACTCGGACGCGAAGGGGAAGGTCTCGCTGGTGACCGCCGGGATCGTCGTCGACGCGCCGCCGGCGCAGGTGCACAAGCTGGTCTCGGACTTCGCGGGCCACAAGGCGTTCGTCCCGCAGGTCGACGAGGCGAAGGTGATCGCCACCGAGGCCGACCACCAGGACGTGGAGATGACGCTGAAGTTCAAGTTCTCGGTGATCACCACCTCCTGCCGCTACACCATCCGCTACAAGACCGGGTCGGCGGACACGATCCCGTTCGAGATCGTCGACGGTGACCTGAAAGGGGGAAGCGGGTCCTACGCTTTCCTGCCGCTCGAGGGCGGCGCCAAGACGCTCCTCTTCTATTCGACGATCTACGACCTGCGGAAGATGGGTTTCCTCACCCGGAAGCTCCTGAAGGACCAGCCCTCGATGGAGTCGGCGATCCTCGCCTCGAGCGCCACCGTCGTCGCCGCGGCGGTGAAGAAGCGGGCGGAGACGCCCGACGACGTGGCCAAACCGTGAGCGTCGCCGGGGCCGCGGCCGCGAGCGCGCCGGCGACGGCGTGGATCGAGCAGCCCATGGCGGTTCTCGCCGTCCTGCTCGCGGTGCTCGCGGCGCTGTTCGGTGCCGAGCGTACCGGACCCGGGGGGCGCCTCTTCCGCGCCGTCCCGCTGCTCGTCTTCTGCTACTTCGTGCCGGCGCTCCTGTCGAACGTCGGCGTGATCCCGAGCGCGTCGCCGCTCTTCTCGTTCGTCAAGAGCTACCTCCTCCCGGCAAGCCTGGTGCTGATGGTGCTCGCCACCGACATCCCCGCCGTCCTGTCCCTCGGGCGCGACGCGGTGGTCCTGTTCCTGGCCGGGACGGCCAGCGTGGTGATCGGCGGTCCATTGGCCTTCCTGGCGCTCGGCTGGGCGATCCCCGACGCGGCGGTCGCCGAGGCCTGGAAGGGCCTGGCGGCGCTGTCCGGATCCTGGATCGGCGGCGGCGCGAACTTCGTCGCGGTGGGCGAGAGCGTCGGCGCGAGCGACACGATCCTGGCGCTGATGGTGGTGGTCGACGTCGCCGCGGCGAACCTCTGGATGGCGGTGCTCCTCTGGTTCTCCGGGCGGGAGGCGAAGATGGACGCCGCGATCGGGGCCGATCGCTCCCGGCTGGATGCGGTCCGGGAGCGTGTCGAACGATACCAGCTCGCGCTCGTCCGGCCGTCCACCCTTCCCGACCTCCTGCAGATCGCGGCGATCGGCTTCGGCGCGACCGTCGTCGCCCACGCCCTCGCCGACCTTCTTCCCGAGATCGGCACGATCGTGAACCGGTTCACCTGGGTCGTCTCGATCGCCACCGCGGCCGGGCTGGCGCTCTCGTTCACGCCGGCCCGCCGGCTGGAGGGGGCCGGCGCGAGCAAGATCGGCTCGGTCTTCCTCTACCTGCTGGTGGCGTCGATCGGCGCCGGGGCGCGGTTCGACCGGATCACGGAGAACCTGCCGTTGCTCGCGATCGGCTTGCTGTGGATCGCGATCCACGGCGCCGTCGTCCTGGCCGTGCGCCGCTGGCTGCGCGCGCCGATCTTCTTCGCCGCCGTCGGCTCGCAGGCGAACATCGGAGGCGCCGCCTCCGCCCCCGTCGTCGCCGCGGCGTTCCACCCGGCCTTGGCGCCGGTCGGAGTCCTGCTGGCGATCCTCGGGTACGTGCTCGGCACCTACGGCGGTCTCGTCACCGCCGTCCTGTTGCAGCGCGTCGCCGCCGTCCACGGCGGGTGACCCGGCGCCACGCGCCGGCGTTCCTCACTCGGGCGCGCCGCCCGCGATCCAGGCCTCGACCGCGGCGAACGCCTCCGGGTCCTCCTCCCGGAGCCCTCCGAGGCCGTTCGGGGGCATCTCCCGGTTGTAGGCGAAGCCGTCGAGCTCGTTGGCCAGCTTGCGCCAGAGGACGCTCGCGCCGGGGTCCCCCGGGACGACCAGCGGTTTCTCGACCACCTCGCCGTCCTCGAGGCAGGTCCCCGTCTCCGCCAGGATGCGCTCCCGCGAGCCGGCGCTCTCCAGGTCGAGATCGGCGCCTGCGCGATGGCAGGACACGCAGTGCGCGTCCCAGATGGGCTGGATCGTCGCCGCGTAGCCGACCCTTTCCAGGGTGGCGGCGTCATCGCCTCCGTCCGCTCCCTCGCCACAGCCCGCGCCGAAGGCGAGGAGCATCACCGCCGTTCCGACCGTCACCGTTCGCGTCATCGTCTCCTCCAGAACCCGTCCACCACGATAGGGCCGGAGCTCTCTTCCGTAAATCCGTCTTTTCAGAACTTGATTGATCGTATTTTCAGAACATACTGGGAGCGTGCTCCCGGATCTCGAGTCGCTCCGCTGCTTCGCCGCCGCCGCGGAGCACCGCAACTTCCGGCGGGCCGCGCAGGCCGTCGCGCTCTCGCCCCCCGCGTTCGGAGACCGGATCCGCCGCCTCGAAGCATCGGTGGCGCATCGGTTGTTCGAGCGGAGCACCCGCCGCGTCGCCCTCACCGAAGCGGGGGCGCGCCTGCTGCCACGCGCACGGAAGATCCTGGAGGAGGCCGCCGGCTTGTCGGCGCTCGCCGGGTCCGACGGCGCCGCGGCGCCGTTCGAATTGACGGTCGGCACGCGCTTCGAGCTCGGACTCTCCTGGTTGGTTCCGTCGTTGGAGCGCCTATCCCGGCGGCGCCCGGAGAGGACGATCCACCTTTCCTTCGGCGACAGTCCCGACCTGATCTCGCGCGTCCGGGGCGAACGGATCGACGCCGCCATCACCAGCGCCCGACTCACCCAGGCCGACCTGCGTTTCGCGCCGCTGCACGAGGAACGGTACGTCTTCGTCGCCCGCCGCGAGATCCTGGTCCGGCAACCGCTGGAACGCGCCGAGCAGGCCGCCGCGCATACGCTTCTCGACGTCGATCGCGACCTCCCCCTGTTCCGCTACTTCCTGGACGCCGTTCCGCGTGCCGAGCGATGGGCGTTCGGCCGCGTCCGGTTCCTCGGCGCGATCGCCGCGATCCGGGCCCGCGTGCTCGACGGCGCCGGCGTCGCGGTGTTGCCGGCGTACTTCGTTCGGGAGGACCTGATGCGGAAGCGGCTGGTGCCGGTCCTCACCGGGACGCGGTTGCCGGCAGACCGGTTCCGGTTGGTCTGGCGGCGTGGCCACGCGGCGGAGGCGGCGCTCCTCGACCTCGCCGCGGAGCTCCGCCACATCCCGCTTCGCTGACGCGGCCGGTCCGGCCGATCGCGCGGCTCTGGTATAGTCCGCCGTCCGATCCGGTGTCGTCGAACTCCCCGGAGAAAGGCATGACGCGCGAGACGACTCCTCTCCAGAACGCGTTGCGGGCCGCGCTCGTCTCGATCGCCGTGACCGGCGCGGCGAGCGTGGGCTGCTCCGGCCGCGGTGACACCCCGGCCGCCCCGTCGGGACCGGGGTCGGAGGCGGTCGAGCGGGCGCGAACGGCGGTCGCGGCCGGCGACCTCTCGGCGGCGTCGGATGCGCTGGCCGAGGCGGCGCGCCAGGTCGAGGAGGCCGGTCCGCTGCGGATCGTCTCGCTCGCCCTGGTCGAAGACTCGGTTCGCGGATACGGCCTCTACGACCCGCGCGCGAGCGGCACGATCCGGCCCGACGAGCCGCTCCTCCTCTACTTCGAGCCGGTCGGGTTCAAGCGCGGTCGGGACGGCGACCGGTACGCCATCGACCTCGCCGCCGATCTCGCGGTCCTCGACGCCGCCGGAACCCCGTTGCAGCGTCAGGACGACTTCCTGGTCAGCGCCGTCGAGAGCCGGCGGCCGAACCGCGAGATCCAGTTCGTGCTGCGCCTGGCGCTCCCCGGTGTGCAGGAAGGGGACTTCATCGCCGAGGTGACGCTCAAGGATCGCGTCGGCGGGAAGAAGGCGATCGCGCGCAAGCCGTTCCGGGTCCGACTTCCGTAGACGTCCTTCGTCGACGTTCGCGCGGTCACGACGAGGGCCATGCGTCGCGGAGGAGCCGGAGCAGCTCGTCGTGAAGTCGGCCGTTCGTGGCGACCGTCTCCCCTCCGTCGAGATGGAGCGGCCCCCCGGAGACGTCGCTGACTCGGCCCCCCGCTTCGCGCACCAGGAGCTCGCCGGCGGCGATGTCCCAGGCCTTGAGCTTGAACTCGAAGAAGCCGTCGTGGCGGCCGGCCGCGGTCCAGGCCAGGTCGAGCGCCGCCGATCCGGCTCGGCGTACGCCCTGGGCGGCGCACATCGCCGCCTTGTAGAAAGAGAGGTAGTGGTCGGCGCGCTCGCGCCGGTCGTAGGGGAATCCGGTCGCCAGGAGCGAGCCCTCGATCGCCACGATCTCCGAGACGCGGATCGGCGCACCGTTGAGGCGCGCCCCCGCCCCCTCCGCCGCGGCGAACATCTCGTCGCGCAGCGGATCGAAGACGCACCCGGCGAGAACCCGCCCTCCGTCGGCGTACGCGATCGAAACGCACCACTGCGGATGGCCGTGGGCGTAGTTGGTCGTTCCGTCCAGCGGATCGACGATCCACGTCCCGTGGCCGCCGGAGGCGCCGCCCCTCCCTTCGATCGTGCCGCTCTCCTCGGCGAGGATCGCCGCCCCCGGGCGGGCGGCACGCAGCCGCCGTACGATCGTCTCCTCCGCGCGGCGGTCCATCTCGGTGACCAGGTCGATCCGCCCCTTGAGTTCGACGCGGAGGTCGCGGCGCCCGAACGATCCGGCGAGAAGGCGCCCGGCGTCGCGCGCCGCGGCCTCGGCCTCCGCCAGCGCCTCGACCGGCGTCATCCGTCCGTCGGCGGCCCGTGTCATCCCGGTCGCGGGACATATCACCTCGCGAGACGATCGGGCCAGCCCCCCGACCTCCACCCGATTGTTGCGGGTGCGGGCGCATGCTACGTTCCCGGCGAGGGAACTCCGGGCTAGGGGCCGGCCGGGACCCCGAAAGCCGCCCGTGTCGACCGCCGCCGCGACGAAAAGCTGGACCCGAGCCGACGAGCGCTCGGACGACCTCAAGGGGCTCCCGGTGCTGATCGTCGACGACGAGCCGGAGAACCTCGACGCCTTCGAGCTCAACTTCCGCTCCGAGTTCACCATCCTGCGGGCCACCTCCGGCAAGAAGGCGCTGGAGATCGTGGAGCGCGAGGACGTGGCGCTGGTGATCACCGACCAGCGGATGCCGGAGATGACCGGCGTCGAGTTCCTGGAGAAGGCGACCCGCCTGCGGCCGCACATGTTGACGATGGTGCTCACCGGCTACGCCGACGTCGGCGCGCTGATCGACGCCGTCAACAAGGGGCACATCTACCACTACGTCACCAAGCCCTGGGACTCGCGCGAGCTCGGGACCTGGATCCGCCGCGCGCTGGAGGCCTACCGGCTGGGGGCCGAGAACCGCCGGCTCCTGGTCGAGCTCCAGCGGAAGAACGAGGAGCTGGAGCGGCGGGTGCGCGAGCGGACGCGCGAATACGAAGAGGCCAACGAGAAGCTCAAGCAGCTCGCGGTCACCGACGGCCTGACCGGCCTCTACAACCACCGTTTCTTCCAGGAGAAGTTCGAGCAGGAGGTCGCGCGCGCCGAACGTTTCGGGATCCCGGTGTCGCTGTGCGTGATCGACGTCGACCACTTCAAGGTCTACAACGACACCCACGGCCACCCGCGCGGCGACGAGGTCCTGAAACGGGTGGCGTTCCTCCTGGTGGAGAACGTGCGCGAGGTCGACACCGTGGCGCGTTACGGCGGCGAGGAGTTCGTCATCGTCCTCCCGCAGACGCCGAAGGAGCACGGCGCGCAGGTGGCGGAGAAGATCCGCGGCTTCATCGAGAAGGCGGAGTTCCCGGGGGAGGAGTCGCAGCCGCTCGGAAGGCTGACCGTCTCGGTCGGAATCGGTTGCTTTCCGCAGGACGGCCGCACCTCGCGAGACGTGTTGGCGCGCGCCGACGCCGCGCTGTTCCGCGCCAAAGGGGCCGGCCGCAACCGGGTGGAACTTGCCTGAACGGACGAAAAAGCGGCTCGGCGAGATCCTGAAGGAGGCGGGGATCATCAACGAGGCGCAGCTCCAGGCCGCGCTGCAGCACCAGCGCACCTGGAGGCAGCGTCTCGGGACGGCGCTCGTCGCCAAGGGGTTCCTCACCGAGGAGATGCTGATGCGCGTCCTCGGGAGCACGCTGAAGCTCCCGATCGTCGACATCTCGCACATCCGCGTCTCGCCCGACGTCATCAAGCTCGTCCCGGCGCGCCTGGCGGAGAAGTTCGACTTCGTGCCGATCGCGGTGGAGAGCAAGGGGGGAGGGCGGCGCACCCTGATCGTGGCGATGGCCGATCCCCTCAACCTGGACGCGATCGACCAGATCAAGTTCGTCACCGGGATGAACGTCCGGACGGTCCTCTCGACGATCACCGGGATCGCCGAGGCGATGCGCAAGTACTACGGCGCCGCCGTGTCGGGTAGCGCTCCGCTCCACGCCCGAGGAACCGCCGATCGCCGGATGACGATCGTGCACCAGGGGGACGAGCGCGACGTCGAAGCCCCGACCGATCCCGGCGCCGACGACGAGCCGACCGCCGACGACCTCCCCTCCTTCGCCCGCCGCAAGACCCGCAAGATGACCACCACCCGCGCCGCGGAGCTGGACGGCGCCGCGGTGGGGGCGGAGCTGAAGGCGCTGGTCACGGTGCTGCTTCGGAAGGGCGTGATCACCAAGGCCGAGCTGCGGGAAGCGCTGGGCGAGTAGCGCGACACGGAATCGTCCGACGGCGGAGTACCGCGAAGTGATCGCTTCGGCGGAGTGCTCGCGTCCGCGAGCGCGGTCGCGTCCGAGACCGTTCCCGAGGGATGACCCCTGGGACGGAGCCGCTCGAATCCTGGGACGGCGGCTTCGGCATCGGGCGCGCCCGCGACTACAGATTGAGGAGCGCGCGCTCCCCGACGCTGTCACGCCCGATGCCGAAGCCGCCGTCCTCTTCCCAAGCGAACGTCGCAGGGGTCATCCCTCGGACGCCGTCGCGGGAACGGCCACGGTCGCGACCGCGACCCCGGACGCGAGCGCGATCATGATCGACCGTGCAACGGCGGTTCGGACCGATGTCGCGCGGGCTACGACTCCGATTCTTCGTTCTTCTCCGGAGCGATCGCAATCCCGAGCCTCTCCTCGATCGCGCGCACCCTCCCCAGCAGCCTCGGCAGGAACCTCAGCGCCGACTGAACCTTGAACCACGTCTTGTAGGGCAGGATCGGGCTGCCGCCGTAGACCTCGCCCCCCTTGGCACGCTTGGTGACGCCGCTCTGGGCGATCAGGATGGCGCCGTCGCCGACGACGGCGTGGTCGGCGATGCCGGTCTGGCCGGCGACGATGGCGAAGTTGCCGATGCGCGAGCTTCCGGCGAGACCGGCCTGGGCGACGATCAGCGCCTTCTCGCCGATCTGCACGTTGTGGGCGATCTGCACCAGGTTGTCGATCTTGGTGCCGGCGCCGATCCGCGTCCGACCGAAGGTGCCGCGGTCGATGGTGGTGTTGCAGCCGATCTCGACGTCGTCGCCGACCTCGACGTGGCCCACGTGGGGGATCTTGCGGTGGCCGCTTTCGTCGCGCCGGTAGCCGAAGCCGTCGTCGCCGATCACGGCTCCGCTGTGCACGATCACCCGCGCCCCGAGTCGCGAGCGCTCCCAAACCACGGTGTGCGGGTAGAGGACCGAGCCCTCGCCGACGACCGCTCCGCGTCCCACGTGCGCGTGCGCGTGGAGCGTGGCGCCAGAGCCGATCTCCGCGCCGGCCTCCACGACGGCGTAGGGGCCGATCGCCGCCGACGGGTCGACCTTCGCCGTCGGGTCGATCACCGCCGTCGGGTGCCTCCCGGCGGCGCGCGGCGGCGCCGGGTAGAACTCGGGCACCAGCTGCATGAAGGAGAGGTAGGGCATCGCCACCCGCACCTGGGCGCCGCGGAATCCGGCGAGCGGTTCTCGCACCAGGAGGGCGCTCGCCTTCGTCGCAAGCGCGGCTCGCCGGTACTTCGGGTCGTCGAAGAAAGAGAGGTCCCCGTCCCCCGCGTCCTCGAGCCCGGCGAGCGCCGCGATCGGCAGGTCCGGCCGGCCCTCGACGATCGTTCCCCCGATCAGTTCGGCTACGCGGGAGAGAGGGCGAGGGGCGCTGGAGGCGGTCACGGCGTCCATGGAAGGGGCCCCATTGTTGACCGACTTCCGCCCGCCTCGGTAGAGTCTTCTACCGCCTTCATGAGCCCGAAGAAAACCGCGCGGAAGGTGCTGGTCGTCGACGACGACGAGGACATCGTCGGAATCGTCGAATCGCTGCTGAAGAGCGAGGGCTACCAGACGCTGCACGCCGCGAACGGCCGGGTGGCGTTGGAGAAGGCGCTCTCGTTTCGGCCGGACCTGATCATCTCCGACATCATGATGCCGGAGATGGACGGCTGGGAGTTCTGCTGGCGGGTGCGCGCCGAAAAGGCGCTCGCCCAGACGCCGTTCATCTTCCTGACCGCGCGCGCCGACGTGATGGACCAGATCCGCGGCTCCGAGATCGGCGCCGACGACTACGTCATCAAGCCGTTCCGCAAACAGGAGTTCCTCGAGCGGGTCGCCAACGTCTTCGGAGTGATCTCGGTCGTGCGCCAGGTGAAGCGGGAGGCGAAGGCGGGCGAGGCGAAGAAGGCGGCCAGGCCGCGAGCGCGGCCCGTGCGACGGCTGGCCCGTGCTGCGGTGAAGAAGCGCCGCAACGGGCGCCGGTAACGTCGACGGCGTCCGGGGTCGCGGTCGCGACCGTTCCCGTTCCCGTTCCCGTTCCCGCGACCGCGACCCCGGACGCGTTCCGTCGCCACCGTTGGACGCCCCCGCGGTTCAGGGCCTCGTCGTTCGCTCGGGCGGCGGCGGCAGCAGCGCCTCGATCGCCGCGGCGGCGGCCGTGCCGTCGACCGGCCGCCGCTCGCGGTCGACGTCCCCCATGCGGAGGAGCAGCTCCGCCACCTCCTTCGGAAGCCCCGGGTGGTCGGGACGCGGGTCGGGGATCGACTGCGTCGTCGTCTGGTGCAGCACCTCCGCCGGCGTGCCGTGGTACGGGCGACGGCCGGTCAGCATCCGGAACCAGGTCACCGCCAGGCTGTAGACGTCGCTGCGCGAATCGACCTCCAGGCCGCGCGCCTGCTCCGGCGACAGGTACCCGACCGTCCCGACGAACGTCCCCTCCCGGGTGAGCGATTCGGAGGCCCCCGCGAGCTTGGCGATCCCGAAGTCGGCGATCTTGGCCACGTCGCCGGTGTACCGCTCGAGCAGCAGGTTCGCCGGCTTCACGTCGCGGTGCACGATCCCCTGCGCGTGCGCCGCGCCCAGCCCCCGGGCGACCCCCATCACCATGCGGCTGGCGCGTTCCCACGGGATCGGTTTGGACACGACCGGATCGGAGAGCAGGTCGCTGACGTTTCCGCCGGCGACGTACTCCATGACGATGAAGGGGACCTGCGCGTCGAGCCCCACCTCGTAGATCTGCACCACGTTCGGATGGCTGATCCGCGCCACCGCGAGCGCTTCCCGGCGGAAACGGGCGTAGGAGCCGGCGTCGGCGCGCTCCAGGATCTTGATCGCCACCGGGCGGTCGAGGTCCCGGTCGACCGCGAGGAAGATCGCCCCCATCCCACCGCGTCCGAGCGAGCGCTTCACCAGGTATCGGCCGATCTCGACGTCCTCCTCGAGCGCGCGGCCGGCGAGGAGCAGCGCCGCCGAATCGCGTGTCCCGGCGCTTCCGGCGGTGCGGGGTCCGGCCACGCTCTCGGACGGGAGAAAGCCTTCGATCGTCGGCGCCTCCGACAGACGGTCCTTGCCCTGGTTCTCGTGCGGCCGCGTCGGTTCGTCGCCGCGCCGCGGTTCGGCCGGAATGCTCTCGCTGCGCGCCGGATGCCGGAGGGCCGCCCGAAGCAGCTTCCGCAGCCGCCGCCGCTCCGTCTCGAGACGGCGCGCGGAGAAGGCGGTGAGCGCGCCGCCGGCCAGCAGCAGGAAGAGGACCGGATAGGCGATCGGCAGGAACAGGTCGGCCGTCGGCACCAGCGCCACGCCGGCGATCATCACCACGCTCGCGCCACCGGCGGTCGCGGCGAGGACCGAGGCCGGCGGTCTTCGGGAGAGCCACGGCGCGGCGACGGCGGTTGCGAAGGCGAGCGCCAGGATCGTCCATGCGATCGGAACTCCGCGCGGGAGGTTCCCGAGTGCGAACGTCCGGACGGCGTAGGCCAGGAGCACGCCGCCGGGAAGCTTGCGGCCCAGCGGGGTGACGACGTCGTCCGGCGCGTAGACCGAGTCGACGTAGACCAGCGCCAGCTTGCCCTCGAGCGCGCGGCGGATCCGTTCCTCGGCGCCCTCCTCGTGGCGCCGGAGGACCTCGGCGGCCGAGACGGTCGGCGGGAGCCTCAAGGGTCGGCGCGGAACCAGGTCGAGCGCCGCTTCGCCGGGTCCGATGCCGCTCACCGGACCGCCGAGATCCCCGGGACGGCAGCAGACCGGGATCGGGCGGCCGCCGGGGAGGAGCACCGCTCCGGGGCGGGTTCGGATCTCCGCCGGATCGAGGTCGCGCTGGCGCAGCCACGCCACCGCCGCCGCGGAGGGAAGCGCCCCCTTCTCCTCGCGGACCGCGATCAACGGGGCGATCCCGCGCACCGAGCCTTCCTGGTTGTTGAAGACGATCGCGTGGCCGATCCCCAGACTCGCGCGGACGAAGTCGTCGAGCGGCCGTTGCAGGTCCTCCGCGGAGAACTCCGTCTTCGGGTCGGCGGCGGCCGCTACCAACGTCGACCGCATCTCGGTGGAGAAGGACGGTTCCATCGTCCCCGGCCCGACCGGGAGAACGGCCCGTCCGAGTGTCTCGGCGAGTCGACGGTCCCCTTCGGGGTCGTAGGGCGCGGCGTGCACCAGATCGAGCAGCAGCGTCTTCGCGCCGAGCTGCCGGAGCTCGGAGACCAGCGTCGCCTGGAGCGTGCGGGGCCACGGCCAGCCGCCGTACGCCTTCAGCGCGCGGTCGTCGATCGGCACCATCACCAGGTCGGAGGGCCAGCCGCGATCGGTCCGCAGCGACAGGCGCCAGTCGTACAGCCGTCGTTCGACCGGCGCCGCCAGCGGCCGGACCCAAGGATGCGCGTGAAACCACAGGGTTACCGTGGCGGCCGCGGCGATCACGGCCAAGGGACGCGTTGTCGACAGGCCGCTCAGGAGGCGAGTACAATAATCTCGGGTCGTTGCAACGGCAAAGGGAGCGCTCCGCCATGACGCGCCGCGGCTTCGCGTCCGCCTTCGGTCAGGCCGGGACCGAATACACGCTGTTGATCTCGGTGGCGGTGATCGCCGTCGTGGCGGCGTCGTTCGTCTACGTGCCCAAGTTCCGGGAGGGGACGTTCGCGCTCGGAAAGGACGTCAGCGGGATCCTGGCGACGCACCAGATCAACGGGGTCGGCGGCAGCTACACCGGGACGGGCTCGACCCCTCCCGGCGGCGGTTCGCCGGGGGCGGTGCGCCTTCCCCAGGCCACCGGTTCGGGCTCCTTGAACGCGGGATCGGGCCCGATCGCGGCCGGCAACGGCGGGGCCGCGACCGGACCCGGAACGGCGCGCAATCCGCAGGGGAACCTCGAGGGCGGGAACACCGGCGGGGTCGCCCTCGCCGCGTTCGCGGGCGCGCGCGCGTCGGGCGGCACGGCGAGTGCCTTCGTCCCTCCGCTCGGCCAGCCACCGGGCGGCGCGAGCCAGGCGACGGCACAGTGGCTGGCGGAGGCGGGGAAGGCCGCAGGGATCGACAGTCCCCAGCTCTGCAGCCAGTACGCGTTGTGGCGGCTCCTCCCGGGTACGCTGAAGGAGATCACCTCCAACACCGTCCAGGCGGGGCTCACCAACCAGAAGGAGTTGAAGCAGCCCCGCTTCGGGATGTCGTTCTTCGGGATGAACGTCTTCGGCACGCAGACGACGAAGGTGACCGAAGGGAAGATGACGCTCGACTGGATGCAGCAGCACCTGGTCCGGAACGGATTCGAGGCGCGAAACCGGCAGTCGAGCGTCGCCGACCTGGAGCAGATGCTCCGCGACCGGCATACCCCGGTGCTGATCCTCGACGCGAGTCAGGTCCAGGGGAGCTCGTGCGCGTCGCTGTGCGGACACACCGTGACCGTCACCGCCGTCGACCGGAACGCCGGAACGGTGCGCGTCACCGACCCGTTCGGCACCTACGACCTTCCGCTCGACCAGTTCTCGAGAGGCTGGGCGGAGAACGGCAACCGCGTCGTCGACGTGGCGCCGAAGGCCGCCTCCAGCTCCGCCTACGCGTGGGGGGGCGATTGACCCGCGAGCTCCTGATCGGGTTCGCGGCGGTCGTCCTCGCCGCCAAGGGGACGGGAGGACCGTCGACCGCCGAGGAGTACATGACGCTGGCGCACGTGGAGCTCTCGGCCGGCGACCCGGTGCTCGCCGAGAAGACCCTGCGCGAAGGGATGAAGCGATTCTCCGACACGGGAGGGTTCCATCTCCTGCTCGGACACGTCTACGCGCGGCGCTCCCGCTTCGCCGACGCCTTTTTCGAATACCAGTGGGAGATCCTCCGCAGCGGCGCCGACCAGGAGACGGGACGCGCCGCGGAACAGGCGGCCGAGCAGATCCTCCACCAGGCGCGCGGACCCGAGGCCGACGAGGTCCGCCGTGCGGTGACCGCCCTGTCCAAGCCGCCGCAGGACGCGCTCGCCGACCTGAGCAAGCTCGACCGGGAACGGCCCGGAACGTTCGTGCTGCGGCTGTGGCTCGCCGACCAGCGGACGCGAACCGGCGACCACGGGGGGGCCGCCGCGCTCCTGCGCGAGCTGATCTCGCAGGATCCATACTTCGTCCCCGCGTACGTCTCGCTGGCCCGGCTGCCCGGCACGCCGCCCCCCGAGGCCCAGAAGCTCCTCGCCCGCGCCCGCAAGATCGACCCCCAGCACTGGTCTCTGCGATAGCGAGCCGCGGCTCGCAACACGGGTCCTTCTTCTAGAGTCGCGGCAGCAGCTCGTATTCGAGAAGATCGGCGATGCGCAGGTGGTCGCCGCGCATCTGGGCGCCGAGGATCTCCTGCAGCAGCGGCATCACCGTGGCGTCCGACCGGATCGCTCCGCCCTCCGCCCCGGCGAGGGTGCGATCGAGGAACTGTTTCAGGCGGAGGGTTCCCTGGGCCTCCATCCCCATGCGGAAGGCGCGGCTGGCCGACCGAAGCAGTGACTCGAGCGATTGGGGCGGGTCGTCGGTCACGTGGCCCCCCCTTCGGATTCGTCGAGGTAGCGGGTCCCCTCGATTCGCGCGCCGCGCCGGCTGGCGGCGACGAAGCGGACCTCCGGGTGCCGCTGGATGTAGCCCTCCAGGTCCCGGAGGAACCACCGGAAGCTGGCCATGGTGGGGACCCGCTGGCCCGATCCGTCGAGCACCCACGGAGTCGACGGGAGCGAGGTGTCGACCGGACGGGCGACCGTCGCGCCGGCGACGTGGCTCATGCCGCCGGGGTAGGCGAAGTCGGCTCCGAACAGGGTCACGCGGGCGGCCCCCATCCGCACCGCCAGGTCGATCGCCGGATGGACGACCGAGCCGGACGACCACAGCTCACCGCGCGGCAGCCGGCGGGACAACGAGCGGTAGCGCAGGCTGCGCGCCGGGTAGGCGGCCACGCGGCGGAACGGCCAGGCGCGCAGGACGTCGGGAGCGACTCCGGGAAAGTAGACCAGGCAGCTGTTCGACAGCTGCGCGAGGTCGACTTCGAAGAAGCGGAGCACCGATTCGCCGGCGTCGATCGAGATCACCACCTCCGGCGCGATCCCGGCGGCGAGGAGCGGCGTGAGCGCGGCGTCGACGGCGATGAGCGGGCCGGATCCGCGACGGGCGCGCAGTAGGTCGTAGCCGTCGGCGAGCGTCGGGCCGGCCGCGGCCACGGACAGATCGCCCCCCGCGCGCGAGCCGAACAGCGACGTCACGTCGCCGTCGCGCTCGACGAACGGCCGATCGGCTTCGAGGCGCGCGAGCCACGCGTCGTCGACGACGAATTGGCTCTTGATGTAGCCGGTGGCGAGGTCGACCGCCACCAGGTCGCGAAGCCTCGCGGCCGCGTCGGAGGCGAGGCGCAGGCAGGAGGGGACCGCCGCGAACGGCTTGCGCAGCCTCGTTTCCGCGGCGCCGTCGACCAGGTCGACGCGGTCGTCCCCCAGCCAATCGCTCTGGTCGGAGAGCTCGATCACCGTGCGCAGGACGCCCGCGTTCAGGAAGACGACGTGGAGTCGCCGCAGCGCCGACCGCGTGAGCAGCGCGCGCGGCAACTCCCCCAGTCCCACGCCGTAGATCCACGCCTCCGCCGACTCGGGGGGAACGAGCTCCGCCTGGGTACGCGCCTCCGAAGCCGGATCGTAGCCGCTGGTCAGGTGGATGCCGTCGACGACCAGGGTCGGCTCGGGCGTCTCGGTGACCGAGATCTCCTTGGGGAACGGCGCCGCCGCGATGCGCCCGGCGAGCGCCGGCCAACGACTTCGCAGGACGCGGAGATTCGCTTCCAACGTGTCGGTGGCCGCGTCGCTCACGGCAGCGTGCCGGGGCCCTTGCCGGGCGTCGGCGCCGGGACGGCGCCCGCCCCCGCGCCGGCCGAACGCCGCTTTCGTTTCAGCCGGTCGATCTTGCGCGCGACCCCCTTGTCGTCCTCGTTGTCGCGCAGCGCCTTCTGCCAGTAGACGAGCGCCGTCTCGGGCCGTTTCCGCTTGATGTAGACGTCCCCGAGCCGCTCGTAGGCCCATCCGCGCCAGTCGGTCCCCGGCGGGTCGATCAGGAAGTGGCGTAGGTAGTTCTCCGCGGTGTCGAGGTCCTTTCCTTCGTAGAGATGGTTCGCGCCGAGGTAGTAGGCGACGAGTCTGTTGTCGGGTTGAAGCCGCTCCACCTCCCGGAGAACCTCGATCGCATCGCGGTAGCGACCCTTCCGGGAGAGCGCGCGGGCCAACTGCACACGGACCAGCGTGTTGCGCGGATAGCGCGCCGCGATGTCCCGCGCCAGCTCGATCGCCTCTTCGTACTTCCGCTCGTCGATGTAGACGTAGACCAGGATGATCTGCGCGATCGGGCGGGTGTACTGGGCCTCGACGAAGCCGCGCTCCATCGCCGCCATTCCCTGTTTTCGCTTGTCGGGGAAAAACGGGATCCAGCTCACGTTCCTGGTGATCACCGAGCGCCAGTAGTCGTAACAGCCCAGACCGACGTCGGCGTCGGCGAGGGCCGGCTCCAGCTTCTTCACGTGCTTCAGGAGCGACAGCGCCTCCCACCCGTCGTCCACCGCCCGCAGGTAGCTCTTCTTCCGCATGGCGTGCAGGCCGCGCACCCCGTAGTAGCCGCCGGTGAGCAGGCGGTCCCAGACCTCCTCGCCGGGTCTCTTCAGCGCCTTCGCGAGTCTCCGTCCGGCCTCCGTCCCCGCCTTCTCGTACGCCGGCTCGGAAGCGAAGTCGCCGTTCTCCAGCATCCTCGACTGGTGGACGAGCATCCGGCCGAGCGGGCCGACCGCCGAATCCGGATGGGTCCGCTCGACCTCGTCGAAGAAGGCGGAGGCGACGTCGTATTCACGGTTGAGGATCAGGTCCTCCCCCTTCCGGACCGCCTCCTCGAGCGCCGGATCGACCCCCAAGGGGATCGGCGTGCCGCGCGGGGTGGCGGCGAGGAGGTTGGGGGTCGGGGAGGCGGCGGGGATGCGCCTGGCCGACTCGCGGCCGGTCCGGGTCGCGGCGGCGCCGCCGCTCTTCGGCCCGCGTCCGGAACGCTCGGGCTCGGATTGCGCGGCGGCGCCGACGGCGAGCGCGAGGAGGAGGAGCAGCGGATAGCCGGCGTAGGCGAGGCGCCGCGAGGAAGGGAGTCGGAGCCGGAGAGGGAGGGGAGGGGGGACGGACGGAACGGTCGGTGGGCTCGGGCGGCGAGGGAAGGTCATGCGCGCTCCTTGGCGCGCGTCAGCTCGGCCAGGCGCCGGGCGTGCTTCATCGAGACGGCGAGGACCTCGGCGATCGTCTCGGCGGTCGTCTCGTCGCCGCTCTTGATCTCGCGTGCCGTCCCGTGCGCCAGCTCGAAGGCGATCACCCCCAGCGGCTCCGCGCCACCGATCGGAACGGCCAACGTCGTGCGGCGGTCGTGGAACTCGATCTCCACGCCGCCGGGGACGGTCGGCCCGTCGGAGGAGCGCCGGGCCTTCCCGTCGAGCACCGCCGTGGCGAAGCAGCCTCCGCCCCGGATCACCGGGATCCGGAGCCGCTCCACCGTCGCCGTCTCGACACGTTCCCGCGCCGACATCCGGCCGCGGGCGAGATGCCCGGTCGGCTCGTCGTATTCGAAGAAGTAGGCGCGGTCGTAGCCGAGATCCTCGGTGGCGATGCGCAGCGCCTGTTCCGCGACGCGGAGCGGGTCGGTCTCGCCGGCCACCACCGTCATCAGGCGATTGACCACCTCCGCCTCCCGCATCGCCCGCCGCGAATCGGAAAGCTCGTGGTAGTAGGCGACGGCATCGCGCAGCGCGTTGCCGAGCTCGCGGACGTCCCAGGGGGTCGAGAGGTAGCGGTAGACGAGCCCGCGGTTGACCGCGCCGATGATCTCCTCGATGTCGCCATCCCGGGTGAGGACGATCCGGACGCAGTCGGGATCGCGGTCGCGCATCTCGGCCAGCAGGTCGATCCCGCTCACGACTTCGCGTCCGGATCCGGCCGTGGTCCGTCCCCGCATCCCTTGCCCGACCACGATCACCGAGGGCCCCTTCCGGCGGCAGAGGTCGACCGCTTCGTGCACCGTCTCCGCCGTGAAGACGTGGAACGTCTCCCCGAAATTCGAGCGGAATGCCTGCCGTGAGGCCGGGTCCTCGTCGACCAGGAGCACGGGGTAGTCGGCGAAGTCCGGCTTGGGGACGGTCGCCCTCTGCCGTTTCGGGACCTGCGTCGGGTCCTTCGTCGGCCCGGAGCCCTCCACCGGCGGCACCCCCTTTCGCTGCAGGTTTTCGGCCGTGAGCCAGCCGCCGGCGGCGAGGCTCAGCTGGCTGGCCATGGTCGCGATGAAGCGCGCATCGTCGCGGTCGGTGCGGTCACGGCCGTTGCCGCGGTCGGCGCACAAGAGGCCCACGACCCTTCCGCCCACCGCCAGCGGCGCCCCGTAGAACGGGCCGCCGGCGAACTCGACCGGGGCTCCGCCGGCGGAGGCGGCGAACGCGAACCGCTCGGCGGAGAACCCGCCCGTCGCGGCGACCACCGCCGCCAGCGGCGCGTCGGGCCCCCGGATCGGGGCGCAGATCTTCACCACCTTCGGCTTGGCGCCGGACTCGCGCAGCACCGCCTGGCCCCCCATCTCGTCCGCGGCGGCATCGCCGAGGAGGAGGAAGGTGCGGGCGTAGTTGAAGTCGAGCGCCACCAGCTCGAGGACCTCCTTCACCACGCGGGAGAGTCCCAGATCGGCCGCGATCAACGAAAGAATTCGGTTGTAGGCGTTCAGCTCGCGGAGCCGGCGCCGCCGCTCCACGCCCCGCCGGAAGTGGTCGATCGCCTGCCGCACCACCGACTCCAGGTCCCGCGCCTCCCAAGGTTTGGTGATGTAGCGGGCGATCTTCCCCTCGTTCACCGCCGCGATCACCGACTCCAGGTCGGTGTAGCCGGTGAGGATCATCCGTACCGCGTCCGGCCGGACCTTGCGCAACTCCGCCAGGAACTCGGTCCCCGGCATGTCCGGCATCCGCTGGTCGGCGATCGCCACCGCGATCCGTTCCTTGCGGGCGATCTCCAGCCCGTCGACGCCGCAGGTGGCGGTGAGCACGGTGAACTTGCGGCCGAAGTTGAGACGGAAGGCGTCGAGGTTCTCCACCTCGTCGTCGACCACCAGGACCGGGAACGGGCGGTAGTCCATCAGAGCTTCTAGGACGGCAGGCGGACGCCTGCGGGCAGGGTTATCACGAACTCCGTCCCCTGGCCACTCTCGCTCGTCACGTCGATGCGCCCGCCGTGCTTGGTCACGATCTCCTGCGAGATCGCCAATCCCAGTCCCGTTCCCAGGTCCTTGGCCTTGGTGGTGAAGAACGGCTCGAAGATGCGCGGCAAATGCGCGGGGTCGATCCCCGCGCCGGTGTCGCGGATCCGGACCGTCACCTCGTCACCGGCGCGCCGCGTGATGACGGTGATCGTCCCCTTGGTCCCTCCGCCCGTTCGGGCTCCGCCGGGGGACTCCCCGGTCTCCTGGATCGCCTGCACCGCGTTGGAGAGCAGGTTCATGAAGACCTGGTTGAGCTGACCCGGATTGCAGTGGATGCGTCCGATCTCCCCATAGTCCCGCACCACCTCGATCCGGTCCTTGAGCCGGTAGTTGAGCAGGGCGAGCGAACCGTCGAGTCCTTCGTGCAGGTCGGCCTCCTTCATCTCCGCCTCGTCCAGGCGCGAGAAGTTGCGCAGCTGGAGGACGATCTCCTTGGTCCGGCCGGCGCCGGTCCGCACCAGCTCCAGCGCGCGCCGCATGGTGGAGACCGCCTCGTCGAATCCGACCTCCTCCTTGGCCGCGGCGATCTCGTCCGCGCCGGCCCCCTTCTCGTGGAGTGCCGCCAGCCGCGCGAAGTCGTCCAGCGCCCCTTGCAGCGGCGCGACGCTGTTGGCGATGAAGTTCACCGGGTTGTTGATCTCGTGCGCGATGCCGGCGACGAGCTGTCCCAGCGACGCCATCTTCTCCGAATGGACCATCCGCCCCTGGGCCTCCTTGAGTCGCTTGAGGGCGTCCTCCAGCTCGACGTTCGACGCTTCGAGGGCCGCGGTCCTCTCCTCGACCCGGCGCTCGAGCGTGCGGCTGTACTCCTCGATCTGGTCGCGCGATCGCTTGACCTCCGCCGTCAGGTCGTTGAACGCCGCCGCCAGATCGCCCAGCTCGTTCTCCGTGGCGGAGGTCACCTTGTGGTCCAGGTTCCCGCGCCCGATGACGCGGATGTCCTTGATGAATCCGCGGATCGGCCGCGTCAGGCGAAGGTAGACGAAGCCGATGATCGTCGTCACCAGCAGGAAGACGCCGAAGATCCCCCAGGCGCCGAACCGCGTCCGCGCCGCGTCGACCCGTTCTCCGATCCGCTCGGTGCCGGCGCGGAAGCGCTCCTCCAGCGCCTCCTCGTGGCGTTTCGCCGGTCCGACCAGCGCCTCCTGCGGCAGCAGAACCCCCAACGACCAGTCGGTGGCCTCGACGTGCGCGAAGGCGAGGACCTGCGGCCCTTCGCCGCGGTCGAGCTCGACCACCCCGGACTCGCCGCCGACCATCCGCCGCGCCGCGGCGGCGAGGTCGGGATGCTCGTCCTCGAGCAGGTTCTCGGTCCGGAATACCTGGTCCCAGCGGGTCTTCCCCGCACGGATGTCGGGGCTGGTGATCACCCGCCCGCTGTCGTCGAGGAGGAAGGCGTATCCCTGGAAGCCGGCCTCCAGCTCGCCGATCATTCCGTTGAGCTGTTCGATCGTGACGTCCGCGGCCGCGACCCCTGCCACCTCCCGGCCACCGGTCTCAGGCGAGACGCGGAAGAAGGGTCGGGAGCAGGTGATGAGGAGCGTCCCGGAGGTGTCGACGTAGGGCAGGGACCAGGTCAGCGCGCGCCGCCGCTTCGCCTCGCGATACCAGTCGCGCGCGCGCGGGTCGTAGCCCGGATCGATGCTGTCGTCGGCGGGATAGCCGAGGTAGAGCCCCTCCTCCGTCCCCAGGTAGATCCACGCGGAGAGCGGGTTCTCGCGATAGAGCGTGCGCAGCAGGAACCCGGATCCGCGCAAGCGGCGGAGCACCCGTTCGGTCGCGTCGGGATCCGCGCCGGGGGCGCGGTGCCAGAGGACGGTGCCCAACGAGACCTTGCGGTCCTTCCCCGGCTCGGGTCGGAAGTCGCCGGGGCGGCGGCGGGGGTCGTTGAAGACGGTCGTTTCGACCAGCGTCACGTCCGGTGCCGCCTCCGGCGAGGCCAGCAGCCGTTCCGAGGTGGCGACCTCGAGGTTGACGATCCGTTCCACACCCCGGAACGACGCGTCGAGCTGTCGCGCCTTGTCGCGCACCACCTGCGCGAGCGTGCGCTCCGCCTGCTCCTTCAGCGCGATCGCCGACTGCACGAGGATCCCGGAGGCGATGCGGTCCTGGTCGGCGATCAGCTCGGCGCCGGTGCTGCGCAGGAAGCGCTCGCTGGCGCCGATCACCAGCACCAGGCCGACGATCAGCGCCGCCGACATCACGCTCATCAGCTCGAGCGTGAGCGAGATCCGGAATCGCCGGCGCGGCGGGCGGGCGGAGCCGGTCATGTCGGGCCGGTCTCCGGATCGTTCTCGTCGCCGTCGGGGACCGGGTGGAGCCAACGATCGACGCGCCCGACGATCGACTCCACCGCGCGGTCGATGTCGAAGGGGGCGGCATAGACGACGCGCGCGCTCCAGGCGCGCTTGCGCCGGTCGACGGTGTCCCCTTCCACCAGCACGTAGATGCGGGCGAACCGGTCCCAGTCGGCGCGCGAGTAGGCGGTCGAGTATCGCGGCACGTTGCTGCCGATCAGGTACGACGCGCGCAGCTCTCCCCCGACCCCGCGGAAGCGGATCCCGTCGACGAGCAACGCGCCGCGCCCCTGGATGACGAAGTCCCGCAGGCCGCGGAACAGACTCTGCCGGTGGTAGAGGTCGAGCAGATAGCGCTCCGGAAGCTTGGTAGCGTTCTTCATCGAATATTCGAAACCGGTCCGCACCCGGCTGTCCCCTTCGCGCCCCGGGGAGATCACGTCGGCCTGCGCCCCGACCAGCCAGCCGTAGTCGTTCCGCTGCCGTACCGGGTTCCAGGTCTGGTCGGCGGCGACGTAGTAGGTTCCATAGCGGCGCCAGTCCTGCGTGCCGCGGACGAACAACCTCGCCGGGCGGGAGCCGTGGAAGGCGTCCTTCCAGCCGAAGTCGATCCGCCCTTCCGAGAAGTTCTGGAGCCGAAGCGACAGCCGCGTGGAGAGGTCGGGGTGACGCGTCGTCCCGAACCCCAGCTCGTCGACGCGCACCCGCCACCGCACGTCGTAGGGACGGGTGCCGATCTGCCCCTTGTGGAGCTTGAAGGTGACGGGGAGGGTGACGCTGTTCTGCGACAGCATGTAGGCGGCTCCGAGCCCGCCGCCGAAGTAGCCGGCGAAGGCGAAGGCCCGCATCGTCTCGTCTTCGTTGGCCCCGGCCAGCGCCGAGGTGCGCATCAGGTAGCCGGCGAGGTCGATCTGCTCCTCGAGCGCCATGTCGTTGAACGGCTCGGTGAGTCCCCGGAAGACGATCCGCTCCTGCACCCGCACGCCGTCGGGATAGAGCTGCCCCGGGAACTGCGAGGCGAGAAGCACCAGGCGGCTGTTGAAGTGGGCGAGGAAGTTCTCCCACTTGATCCCGGTGGTGCTGCGCAGCGCCGCCGGATTCCCCATCGCCGCCCGCACGTCGATGCCGAAGAGCCGGCCGTTGCCGTAGGCGAAGACGAAGCGCCCCTGCTCGAACCAGAGGATGTCGAGGCGGTCGACGAACTCCTCGCCGACCGCGCGGCGCAGCAATGCGCGATCGGGACCCGCGATCGGCTGGCCCGGGGCCGTGCTGGGGAGGAGGGCCGCGAGGACAAGCGCCGCGGACGCGACGACGTGCCGCATGGCCGCTCCATCGTAACACGCGCGATTGCGAATCTCCGCGAAAAGACTTATCATTTCAGGAGGTGACGGGCCGTGAGTACATCGGGAAGCTCTCCGACCGTCTCGTCGCGGCGCAGCGCCCGATCCGGATCCTGAAGGCGATCAACTGGGACGACAACGTCCACCGGCGATTTTTCGCCCGCAACGCGACGCAGCTTCCGCGCCCGGTCTACGCGCCGCTGCCGTTCGACGTGAAGGAGAAGATCGAGGAGCTGGAGGGGATCGGGCGCGACATCCAGGGGCAGAACCCGCTCGAGGAGCTGCTTCGGCGGAAATGCGACGAGTTCGTCGACGTCGTCCGCATGCTCGAGGCGCGCGGGACGAAGCGATTCAACGAGTTCTCGATCAAGGTCTACGGGCGCGCCGACGACGGGTTCGTCGACGAGTCGGTCGACAACCTGGCGATCGCCAAGCTGTGGGCCGGGCGCCCGCCGTCGAAGCACGAGGTGTTCGACATCCCCTCCGGCGAGGCGGTGGAGCGGATCCGCGTCATCGTCGAGCAACACCTCGGCCGGAAGTGCCGGATCAAGGAGTCGGAGCGGATCACCTCCAACGCCGCCGCCGGGGCGACGACCGTGGCGGTGAAGAAGGGGGAGTGGTTCTCCGAGGCCAAGGTGCGGGCCTTGGCCCATCACGAGGGGCTGTGGCACGTGCTCACCTCGCTCAACGGCTTCCGGCAGCCGACCTTGAGCGTGCTGGGGATCGGCCTCCCGCGATTCACCGAGTGCCAGGAGGGGGGCGCGATCCTGGCCGAGTACCTGACCGGCAGCGTCACCAACAACCGCTTCATCGAGCTGGGGGAACGGACGATCGGCGTCGACATGGCCCAGCGCGGCGCCAACTTCCTCCAGGTCTACAACTATTTCCTCCTGAAGTTCGCTCCGCAAAAGTCGGCCGCGATGTGCGAACGGATTTTTCGAGGTGGCGATCTGAATGGCGGCGCCCCGTTCACCAAGGACGCCTGCTACCAGCGGGGCTACTGCAAGACGTTCAACTTCTTCCGCACCATCCTCCTCAAAGGGGACACCGACTCCTTGCGCGCCTTCCTCGCCGGCAAGATGCACGTCGACGACGTGGCGCTGGTGCGCGAGCTGATGCGGGAGGGGCTGGTGGTCGGTCCCACCTACATCCCCGCCTGGTACCGGAACATGGACTGGGTCGACGCCATGTTCACCCATTCGGCGACGATGAACCGCTTCGACGTGAAGAAGGTCGCCGATCACTACGAGAGCCGTGAGACGGCGTTCCTGGCGGGGGCGGGGAGCCGCGTCACGCCCGAGCCGGAGGCCGAACCGCTCGCCGCGCCGCTGCCCGGCAGCGCGGCCTCGGCGCCGGGGACGGCGGCGGCGGCGCTTCCGGCGGCCGGCGCGATCGGAAAGAAGGCGGAGAAGAAGCTCGCCGACGTCGTCCCGATCGCGGCCGATACGAAAGGTTGAGGGAGGCGCACCCGGGGCCGAGGCGTCTCCGGGATACACCGCGCGCGCCGCGTGGCACGCCTCGACGCGGAGAACCTCCGGGGATACGCTCCGCGTGGAGGGGGTCCATGACACGTCTCGCGTCCATCGCCGCGCGCGCGCTGCCGCTCGTCCTCGCCGCGGCCTGCGCTCCGATCTCGGTTTCGCACTACCAAACCGCCAAGCCGCTGGGAAAGGGGAACGTCCAGGGGGGCGGGGGGATCCACATCCAGAAGTCGGGGGCCTACGGCCTCGACCGGGAGAACGAGGACGGCGATCGGGTGGTGGACCACCACGCCTTCACGTTTCTGCCGATCGACCTCGAGCTCCACTACGGGATCGCCGACCGCACCGAGGTCCTCGGCAAGCTCTTCCCGGCCGGCTGGAAGGTCGGCGCGAGGCACACCCTCGTGAACCGGCCGGAGTTCAAGACCGCGCTCGAGGTGTCGGTCGGCCGCTTCCGGGACGGCGGCGACTACAGCATCGGCGATCCTCCGACGGTCGAGGGGAGCTACACCGTGGCCGGCACCGTGGTCGACCTTCCGTTCACGATCTCGCTGCACGCCAACGACTACCTCGCGATCTACGGCGGCCCGGTGCTGACCTTGTTCTCGGGGGTCGCCGACTTCGAGGAGCGGGACCCCGACACCGACGAGGTGACCGATTCCTTCACGCGCCGTGGAAGCTTCTGGCAGGCCGGCGGCTTCATCGGCCTGAACCTCGGCCGCCGCATCCAGCTCTCGCCGGGGCTCACGTTCTACCTGGAGAGCACGGAGTACCCGGTGAAGCAGTTCGGCGGGGATGGCGTCTTCGCCTATCCGTTCCTCGGCCTGACCGTCGCCACCGACCGAAGTCCGAAACCGGCGCCGGCGCCGCCGTCCTCCGCCGGCGTCGACTCGCCCGAAGCGCCGACCGCCGCGCCGCCGGCCGACCTGTAGCCTGGACAATCGCGGCACGCAGAGTTCTACTCGGCCGGCGCGCGTCGATGCACGCGTGACCGAGGCATGCGGATCTCCGAATTCCTTAGGCCAGACGCGATCCTCGCGGACCTTCGTGGGCGCGATGCGGCGTCGGTCTTCGCCGAGGTCTGCGGGCCCGTGGCGCGGTCGGAAGGGATCGAACCGGCCGACCTGGTGCGCCGCCTGCTCGCGCGCGAGGCGTTGAGCTCGACGGGGGTCGGCGACGGCGTGGCGCTTCCCCACGCCCGCCACCCCGGACTCCGGAATCTCGCCGCCAGTTTCGGGCGGTCGAGAGAGGGGGTGGTGATGGGTCCGGGCGACGGGAGCGCGGTGCGCCTGTACTTCGCCATCTTCACCCCCGAGCATCTCCCGGCGGTCCACCTGAAGGCGTTGGCGCGCGCCGCGAACCTGTTGCGCGCGCGTCCGGTGCGCGAGGCGCTGCTGGACGCGGCGGGGCCGGAGGAGATCTACCGCGTCCTCTGCGAAGCCGACCGCTGACGCCGGCGTGCGAGTTCCGCGGCGGACGCCGGTTGCGGCTCGCGATGACGGCGTGCTAGCGTCCGCCGTTCCGAAACGGCCGCTTCGGCCGCGGAGGTGACGGCCGCGGGTCCTGCGAGGGACCCAATCGGGCCTCGAAAGGGGGTAGCTTCGAATGGCAGGAATCCGAGTCCGCGAAGGCGAGAGTTTCGAGAGCGCGCTGCGCCGATTCAAGAAGGCGTGCGAGAAGAGCGGGATCCTTTCCGAGATCCGCAAGCGCGAGCACTACGAGAAGCCTTCGGTGAAGAAGAAGAAGAAGGCGATCGCCGCGCGCAAGCGGGCGAAGAAGAAGGGGCGCCCCAAAGTGGAGCGTCCGAAGGTGGAGCGGTAGCGAAGTGGGGCGCCGCGCGCTCGCGGCGCCCCGTTCCATCGTCCGGGAGAGGTCGATGACGTTACGCGAGAAGATCCAGGCCGACATGATCGCCGCCACCAAGGCGCGCGATCCGCTCAAGACCGACTGTCTGCGCATGGCGATCTCGACCTTCAAGAACAAGGAGATCGACAAGAAGGCGCCCCTCGACGACGGCGAGGTGACGTCGGTGCTGCAGACGTTGATCAAGCAGCGCAAGGAGTCGGTCGAGATGTACGCCAAGGGGGGGCGGCAGGATCTCGTCGACAAGGAGTCGGCGGAGATCCGGATCCTCGAGGCCTACCTTCCGAGCCAGATCGACGACGCGTCCCTCGCGTCCGAGATCTCGGCCGTCATCCGGGAGACCGGAGCCGCAGGTCCCAAGGACATGGGGAAGGTGATGAAGGCCGCCATGACCCGGCTCGCCGGCCGCGCCGAAGGGGGCCGCATCAGCGCGGCGGTGAAGGCTCAGCTCACGTAAGCGGGTCGGTGCTTTCCCGGGAGATCATCGAGGAGATCCGCGCGAGGACGAGCCTCGCGGAGGTGGTGGGGCGCACCGTCGCGCTCACACGGTCCGGGACCGCTCTCAAGGGTCTGTGTCCCTTCCACGGCGAGAAGACCCCCTCGTTCAACGTCAACGAGGCGCGCGGCATCTGGCACTGCTTCGGCTGCGGCGAAGGGGGGGACGTCTTCGGCTTCGTGATGAAGCAGGAGAACCGCGCCTTCATGGAGGTGGTGGAGGAGCTCGCCAAGGCCTGCGGCGTCGACCTTCCGAAGACGCCGCTCACCCCCGAGCAGGCGGCGGCGCGCACCGAGAACGACCGGATGCTCGAGGCGAACGAGCAGGCGCGAACCTTCTTCCAGGGGACGCTCGCCGCCGCCGCCGGGCGCGCCGCGCGCGACTACCTGCGCGAGCGCGGCATCGGCCGAGAGATCGAGGAGGCGTTCGGCCTCGGCTACTGCGGTCCCGGCTGGGACGCCCTCGCCATCTGGTGGCGCGCCAACCGCCACGACCCGAACGTCGGCGAGCGCGCGGGCCTGTTCTCCCGCCGGCGGAGCGGGCCGGGCCTGTACGACCGCTTTCACGAGCGGCTCGTCTTTCCGGTGACGAACGGACGCGGGCGGGTCATCGGCTTCGGCGGTCGCAAGATGGACGGACCGACGACCGCGGGCGATTCGTCGCCGAAGTACCTCAACTCCTCCGAAAGCCCGGTCTACAAGAAGTCCGATGCGCTCTACGGGCTCGACCACGCGCGCGCGCCGATCGGGAAGACCGAGCGGGTGATCGTGGTCGAGGGGTACTTCGACCTGCTCGGTCTTGCCCAGGCCGGGATCGGCGAGGTCGTGGCGACCTGCGGAACGGCGCTCACCCCCGGACACCTGGCGGTGTTGCGCCGCTTCGCGCCGAAGACGGCGATCCTGCTCTACGACGGCGACGACGCCGGCCGCCGCGCCGCGATCCGCGCCCTTCCGATCTTCTTCGAGGCGGGGATCGCGGCGCGATACGCGGGGCTCCCGCAGGGGCACGATCCCGACACCTACGTGCGCGAGATCGGACCGGAGGCGTTCGCGACGTTTCTCGAGGGTGCCGTTCCCCTCGCCGAGTACTTCATCGGCGACCTGGGGCAGAAGGCGAAGGGGAGGTCGGCCGCCGAGCGCGCGGCGATCCTGGAGCGCGTGGCGCCGGTCTTCGCCAAGGTACCCAATCCGGTGGAACGGACCGGGTACGCGAACGAGCTGGCGGGGAAGCTGGGCTTGAGTCCGGAGGCGGTCGCCCAGGCGTTGGCCCGCGGCGCCTCGCGCGCCGCCGCACGCGGCGGTGACGCTCCAAGTCCGGCGGGGGGCGCGGCCGCGTCCCCGCCGATGGTCGCCGGCACGCGCGTCGTCGATCATCAAAAACGTTTTGGATCTTCTGGATTTACGAAGTATAGACGCGACCGTTTCGGGACGTCGGCGAAGGGCTTCCGCGGCCGTTTTGAGCCCGAACCGCCCCCGGGGGCCGATCTGACGGTCGCCCAGAAGCTGCGAACGGCGACCGCCAAGGAACGGAATTTCGAAGAGATGCTGCTGCGATTGATGTTGGGGAGCCGACGCATCGCTGGTATCGTTCGCGCCGAACAGACGCTCCTCCAATTCCGGGACTCTGGCCTCCGCAGCCTCGGCGAACGCATCGCCGAGGCTGTCGTGCGAGGATCTTCCGGCGGCGACGGAGACGACAGCCGCGATGAACCGAACGTTGCCGCCGTCCTGTCCGATATCGCCGACCTCACCGAGGCGGAGCGCCGCGTGATCACCGCCCTGGTGGCCGACGAGCCGGGGGGACGCGACCCCGGGGCCGACGACCTGACGTTCGGTCGATGCCGCCAGGTCTTTCGACGCCGCGCCCTCGAGGACCGCGAGAAGGAGCTGCGGCTCGACTACGCCGCGGCCGACCGCCTCCACGATTCCGACCGGATGAATCGCATCCTGGTCGAGCTACGCGAGACGCACGCCGCGCTCGCCAAGGTGAAATAGAAGCCAGGAGAGAAAAGACCGTATGGCCGCTGCCGCCGAGCGCAAAGAAGTCCAGGCAATGATCGACCTGGGGAGGAAGAAGGGTCATCTGACCGTCGATGACATCAACTCCCTGCTCCCGATGGACGTGACGTCGCCGGATCAGATCGACGACTTCATGGTGATGCTCGAGCAGCACGACATCACCGTGGTGCTCGATCCGGACGCCAAGGCCCCCAAGAAGGGGAAGAAGGGGGAGAAGGAGCCGGCCAAGGGGAAGGCGGCCGAGGCGGCCAAGGCGGAGCCGCCGCGCGACGAGAGGCGGGATCGCGACGACGACGCCGAGGAGGCGCAGCCGGAGGACTACGGCAAGAGCAACGACCCCGTGCGGATGTACCTCCGAAAGATGGGGTCGGTCTCGCTCCTCACCCGCGAAGGGGAGGTGGAGATCGCCAAGCGGATCGAGGAGGGCGAAAACGAGATTCTCAAGGTCGTCCTCGACACCCCGGTCGGGATCCGCGAGCTGACGGCCCTGCGCGACCGGATCGTCGCCGGCAAGGCGCGGGTGCGGGACATCACCAACGACTTCAGCGAAGAGGACGACCAGGCCGAGGACCCCGAGGCCGCGGCGCGCTGCCTCAAGGCGATCAAGAAGCTGCTCAAGGTCGAGGCGGAGCGGGTCAAGCGCAAGGAGTCGGTCGGCCGCGCCAAGACCAAGAGCGGGTTGGCGACGGCGCAGGAGAAGGTCCGGGAGATCGACAAGGAGTTCGAGACCCGGATGAAGGAGTGCAACCTCTCCCGGAAGCAGGTCAACCGGATGGTGGCGCGCCTGAAGAACCTCTACGAGCGGGTGCGCCGCAACGAGGTGGAGATCCGCCGCTGCGCGGAGCGCGCCGGCACCTCCCCCGACCGGTTGCGCGAGCACCTGAAGAACGCGCACAAGAGCCCGAAGGAGGCCGACCGGACGGCGCGGCGACTGAACGTCGACGGCGAGGAGCTGGCCGACCTCGAGCGCCGCATCCTCTCCGCCGAGCAGCGGATCGAGAAGATCTGCGAAGAGTCGAAGATGTCGGTCGACGAGCTCAAGAAGGTGCAGGCCCGAGTGATGGTGGGCGAGCGCCGCGCGGAGCGGGCCAAGGCGGAGCTGGTGGAGGCCAACCTCCGCTTGGTCGTCTCGATCGCCAAGAAGTACACCAATCGCGGCCTGCAGTTCCTCGACCTGATTCAGGAGGGGAACATGGGGTTGATGAAGGCGGTCGACAAGTTCGAGTACCGCCGCGGCTACAAGTTCTCGACCTATGCCACCTGGTGGATCCGCCAGGCGATCACGCGCTCGATCGCCGACCAGGCGCGCACCATCCGCATCCCGGTGCACATGATCGAGACCATG
>CAYJRR010000023.1:0-41211 GCA_964372275.1 uncultured bacterium | reverse complement strand
TGACGTTCGCCGGAAGGATGGCGCGGCCGCTCGCCAGCTCCTCGCGCACCCACTCCACAGGGACCCCTTCGCGCAGCGCGACGAACTCCATCTCCGGCGTGGCGATCCCGCGGCGCGCGTAGTGCATCTGGGTCACGCGCCGGCCCGGCTTGGCCCGACGCGGCGCGCGCGTGGCGTGGAAACGCAGTCCGTCGAGCGATCGGTCGTCGAGCCGCGCGCGTCCGTAGGCGGAGCTGACGCCGGGGAGGACGTCGACATCGCCGCGCCCGTCGATCCAGCCACCGCGAACGGGCACGATCCCCTTTCGCACATCGAGCGCCGCCGCCGGATCGGTGTACGGACCGCTGGTGTCGTAGAGCCGCACCGGCGCGTTTGGCACCAGCCGCGCCTCCGGTCCCGACCCGACGCGGGTCGCGGAGAGGCGCACCTCGCGCATCGGAACCCGAACCGTGGGATCGTTCGCGGAGACGACATGCACCTTCGCCGATCCGGGGATCGGCCCGGACGGAGCGGTTTCGGTGGCGGGTCCTCGTACGGCGCGCGCGCGCGGATCGATCATCGGACCCGGATCTATACGACCCGGGGGATGCGGTGGCAAGGACGCCGACGACCGGCTCGCCTGCGCGACCGCCGTCCTGTCATCCCCCCGAAACGCCGGCCACGACGTAGTGGTAGTCGACCGAGGAACAGGTGGAGGCCACGCTCAGCTTCAGCATCATGTCGCGTCCGTCGACGCGAAGGCGCGCACCGGTCGCATGCATGCTGTCCGAATTCGTCAGTTGCCCGGTACCGAGGAACGCCGTGGAGGCGTCCGGCCGGAACAGCGCCTCGACGCGCTTGCACACGGTCATCACGTCGTTGTTGAGGTAGAGGACCACCTGCGCGTACCCCGCCACCGAGATCGGAGCGGAGGTCGGGCTCGCGAAGGTCAAATGACCCTCCGCCAGTTTCTGGAAGGTGACCGGCTGGAGGTCGCAACACCCGCCGCTTCCAGTCGAGGCCCCGTCGTCGTCGTCCCCTTCCGGCACGTCGGAGTTGGTCGGATCGTCGGGATCGTCCGCGTCGATGCCGTTCTTGGCCTCGGCAGGACTGCACCCGCTCGCGCCGGTGCCGAGGAGACAAAGGGTCAGAAGCGCTCCCGGCAGGAATCCCGTCGATCGAAGCATGGAACACCCTCGTCGTGATGGATCCCGGTCTTTCGCAAACGGTGTGCCCGGCGCAACCGGCCGTCGATGCTCGACGGCCCGCCGCCGGACGCGGCTCGAACGGCAGGCCGACTTGTCACGCCGGGGGACGTCCAACCCAGGCTCACGAGGTGCTTGTGGTACTCTCGACGGGATGCCGCTCCGACGACGGCTCGTCGCGACGATTTCGTTGGTTCTCGGACTCTCGTCGGCGGGTTGCCGCTTCGACGCCTGCGGATGCGTGGAGGCCGAGCCGCCGGAGGAGGCCGCGTTTTGGGGCGACGGCGGCGACGGCGACCTCGACGTGCCGCCCGGGACGCTGGTCCTCGACTTCTGCCGGCCGCTGGTGCTGGCGTCCGGCCTGACGGCGGAGGTGTCGGCCGCGGGGGACCTCGCCGCCGGGCGGCGCGTGCTGCTCCTGCAGAACCGCATCGACCAGGCCTACGACCTCGGCGACACGACCGACATCGGGACCTCGACCTACGGCGACGCGGGCTCCTACGAGGTCGCGCGGCTGGCGACGATCGGCGTCGGGTCACCGTCGACCCTCACCTTCGAGGCCTCCCTCACCCGCCGCTTCACCTCGCAGGGCGCGGCGCGCGCGCAGCTCTGCTCGATCCCCGAATACCGGGTGGTGACGATCGACAGCGGCGGCACGCTTTCCACGCGCGCCTGGGACGGCGCGAGCGGCGGGGTGATCGCCTTCTTCGTCTCCGAAAAACTCACGTTGAACGGCGCCGTCACCGCATCGGGCGTCGGCTTTCGCGGCGGAAGCCCGTCCGACATGACGAACCCGAGCAGCAGCAACAGCCTCGAGTGCTCGGCGTGTGGCGGAAAGGGGGAGTCGCTCGACGCCACGGGTCACACGCGATTCGGCCGCGGAAACCTCGCCAACGGCGGCGGAGGCGGCAACCCGAACCTCAACGCGGGTGGCGGCGGCGGGGCGGCAGGCAAAGGCGGCCGGGGGGGCATCAACGCCGCCGAGCTCGTCGATCGTACCGGGATCGGCGGGGCACGCGTGGTGGCGCAGGTCGGCGGCACTCAGCTCTTCTTCGGCGGCGGTGGCGGAAGCGGCAAGCGCGTTTCGCTCGAACCGGAAGCGCGCGGAGGGGCCGGCGGTGGCGCGATCTTCCTCCACGCGCGGGTACTGGAAGGATCGGGGACATTCGACGCCGACGGCACCGACGGCGGGTACGGAAACCCTTCTGCCGGCGCGGGCGGCGGCGGAGGAGGAGGGACGGTCGCGGTCTGGGCCGAAGAGTCGGCGTCGTTCTCCGGCACCTACGCCGCGCGCGGCGGGGCCGGCGGAACCGCCTACAACGACGCCAGCCAGCGGGCGCCCGGCGGCGGCGGGGGCGGCGGGTGGATCATCGCCCCGAGCGCGGGGGACGGCTCGGTGGCGACGATGCGCATCGACGGAGGTGCCAACGGCCTCAGCTCGTCGGGGGCCGCGAACGAAGCCCAGCCCGGAGACGCCGGTTCGGTGGTCACCGCCAACCTCCCCTGACGGCGGTCCGTTCGAGAAATCGACGCCGGTCCGGGCAATTGCGGCGCCCGAACACAAATAGTGCGCGACCTCCGGCGTCCGCCGCCTCTTGAAGGGCGAACGGCACGTCGCACCGCCGTGAGTCCGTTTCGGGAGAACGGGAGGCCGCATGAAAACGCTTCGGGAGAGCGCGCTCCGCGCGTGGGTGGTGACGTGTCTGTCGTTCGGCGCCGGCTGCGCCGGGACGCCGGGCGGCGACGAGCCGGATTCGGTCGAGCGGGTGACCTCCGCCGGCACCGCGGCGGGACCGGCGCGGATCGCGATGCTCGACGTCGGACAGGGGGACGCGCTGGTGGTGGTCGCCCCGTCGGGCTGCGCGGCGCTGATCGACGGCGGACCGACCGGAAGCGGCGCGACGATCAAGGCGTACCTGAAGTCGATCGGCATCGCCTCGATCGATTTCGCGATCCTCTCGCACTACCACGCCGACCACGTCGGCGGACTCGACGAAGTGGAGCAAGGGGAGGACGGCGTACGGATCGGCACCGTCTACGACCACGGCGGAAGCTATTCGACGATCGCCTTCAACGACTACGCCACGCAGTACGCCGGCCGGCGCGCGACCGCGACGTTGGGCCAGACGATATCGCTCTGCTCGGAGGTCCGGTTCGAGGTGGTGTCGGTGAACGCCAACGGCCTGACCACCTCCGACGAGAACGCGCGATCGGTCGGCGTGAAGATCTCCTTCGGGGAGCTCGACGTCGTCTCCGCCGGCGACCTGACCGGCAGCACCACCGACGTCGAATCGCTCGTCGGCGCCCGCGCCGGCGAGGTCGAGATCTACAAGGTCGACCACCACGGATCGCGCTACTCCTCGAACGAGGCGTTCCTCGACCTCCTTCGCCCCCAGGTGAGCCTGATCTCGGTCGGCTGGAACAACACCTACCAGCACCCGACCCCGGAGGCCCTGGCGCGGCTGGCGGCGGTCGGATCGGCGGTGTGGCAGACGGAGGATCCTTCGACCGCCACCAAGCGCGGCCACATCGAAGTGACCTCGATCGACGGGAAGAGCTGGCTCGTCTCGCAGGGGGAGCGAATCGAGCGCTTCGTCTCCAAGGGTGTCGATCTCCTCCCCCCCAGCGCGCCGGCGGGACTGACCGCGACCGTCGTCGGGTCGAGCCGCGTCGATCTCGCGTGGACCTCCTCGACCGACGACGTCGCCGTCGCCGGCTACCGCGTGCGGCGCGACGGCGCGGTCGTCACCACCACCGGTACGGCGGCGTGGTCCGACTCGGTCGCCCCCGGCGGGACGCACACCTGGTCGGTGACCGCCTTCGACGTCGCCGGGAACGAGTCGGCGGCGTCGGAGGCCGCCACCGCCACCACCCTCCTGGATCCGCCGTCGTCGTTGGCCGCCCGGGCGATCTCCTCGACGCGGATCGACCTGACCTGGACGCCGCCGGCCGATCCGAGGGGGATGTCGTTCTACGGCGTCTACCGTGACGGCGCGCTGGTGGCGACCACGGGCGATCCGCTGTGGCTGGACAGCTCGCTGGCGCCCAGCCAGACCGCGACCTACCGCGTGTCGTCGATCGCGGACGACGGCCGCGAGTCGCCGCCCTCGAACGCGGCGACCGCCACCACCCCGTGCACGGCGCGCGTCGTCGGGAAGTCGTGGAGCTCGACCCGCTTCGAGATCACCGTCCGTGCCACCTGCTCGCTGCAACCGACGGCGGAGATGGTCGCCTACGCGGGTTCGACGGAGCTCGGGCTCATGTCCTGGAAGCCGGACAAGGGCTACTACCAGATCATCAAGAAGCTCCCGTCGAAACCGGCGTGCGTCTCGGTGTCGTCGAGCTGCGGCGCGAAGGCCGAGAGCTGCTACTAGGAAGCGTCGGCCTCGGCGCGGAAGGTGACGCCGGTGATCGGTTTCCCCGGCAGGTCGACGGCGTCGAGCATCCCCTTGGGGCAGTCGATCGTCCCTTCCAGGATCGTCTCGGTGGCGAGCTCGAGGGCGACGACGCAGGTGCCGATGCCGCGGCGGTAGGCGGAGAGCTTTCCGTCGCGGTCGACGGCGTAGAGCTCGAGCAGGAGATCGGGCAGCACCTTCCCCGGCGTGGCGTACATGAAGTTGACCTGGAGCCGTTCCTTCCCCGCACCGAGGAACCCCAGCGTCGCGATCTTGAAACCGCCCGAGGTCTGGATCGATCCGCGTACCGTGCGCATCCGGAACGGCCGCTTCCCGAGGCGGCCCCGCGCCGCGCCGGAGACGAGCGGCCGTTCGGGCGTGGCGAACGCCGGTTCGGTCGGCGTCGGCGGCGGCCGGGGCGGCGCGTTCGGGCGGGGCGGCGCCGAGGTCGCGGCGGGACGGGGTGTGACCGTGGCGCCGGCACGCGGCGACGGCGGCTGAGGCGCGCCGAGCGTGGGGGGCGCCGCGAACGACAGATGCGACGCGACCACCAGCGAGAGCCCGGCCGCAGCGCTCGCGGCCGTCACCGCGCGGCGGCGGCTCACGCCCCCTCCCACGGATAGTACGGGTGCATGTGGTGGAGCGGACCGCGGCCGCGGCCGAGCGGGCGGGCGGCGGCGAGCGCCCCTTCGAGGTAGCGGCGCGCGCGCGCGACGGCGTCGAGCGGAGCGGCGCCGCGCGCCAACCATGCCGCGATCGCCGCGGAGAGGGTGCAGCCGGTGCCGTGCGTGCTGCGGGTCTCGAGGCGCGGACCGTCGATCCGGTGGAAGGTCGACCCGTCGAAGACGACGTCGACCACGCGCCTCCCCGGCGCGTGCCCCCCTTTGATCACCACCCACGTCGCCCCGAGGCCCGCCAGGCGGCGGGCCGCCTCCTCGATCTGCGCCGGCGTCTCGACCGACATCCCCGCCAACGCCGCGGCCTCCGGCAGATTGGGCGTCAACACGGTGGCAAGCGGCAGCAGATCGCGGCGGAGGACCTCGAGCGCGCCATCGGCGAGCAGCGGCGTCCCCGAGCTGGAAACGAGAACCGGATCGACCACCCGGTTCGGCACCCGTCGCCGCGCAAGCGCCGCCGCGACGGCACGGACGACCTCGGCATCTCCGAGCATCCCGGTCTTCACCGCGGCGACCGGCAGGTCGTCGAGAACCGCGTCGATCTGCGTGGCGACCCATTCGGCGGGGAGGGCGCGCGCCTCGACGACTCGCTCGGTGTTCTGCGCGGTGACGGCGGCGACCGCCGACGCGCCGTGCACGCCGATCGCTGCGAACGTCTTCAGGTCGGCCTGGATCCCGGCCCCGCCGCTGGAGTCGGATCCGGCGATGGTCATCGCGACCTTCATCGGGCGACACTCTCGCACACCGGACCGTTCGTTGACACCCTCCGGCCACCGCGGGGAAGATCTCGGCATGACGGGAAGTGAGTTCCTCGCCAAGGTTCCGGTCTTCGGTGTGCTCGACGACGCCGCGCGCGAAGACCTCGCGCGCGCGCTCAAGCCGGCGCGATTCCGGAAGGACGCGGTGCTCTTCTCGCGCGAGGACCCGGGCTCCGCGCTCTACATGATCGTTCGCGGAAAGGTGAAGGTCGTACTCTACGGCTCGTCCGGCCGGGAGGTGATTCTCACCATCCTGAAGGACGGCGACTTCGTCGGCGAGATGAGCCTGCTCGACGGCAAGCCGCGGAGCGCGTCGGTCGTCGCCCTGCAGGACTCGGACGCGCTGGTGCTCGAGCGCGCCGACTTCGTCCGCTTCATCGAAGGCCGCCCGTCGGTCTTCTTCGCCATCCTCGGCGAGATGAGCCGGCGCCTGCGCGAGGCCGACCAGAAGATCGGGTCGCTGGCGCTGCTCGACGTCTACGGCCGCGTTGCCCGCGCGCTGCTCGATCTCGCCAAGAAGGAGGGGGAGCTGACCGACGAAGGGACGGTGGTCAAGGACCGCCCGACCCATCAGCAAATCGCCGGGATGATCGGCACCTCCCGCGAGACGGTGAGCCGGGTGATGAGCGATCTCCAGAAGAAGGGATTCCTCCGCACCACCGGGCGCCGGTTGGTCCTCACCTCGCAGAAGTCGCTCGAAGACTCCGTCCTGGTCTGATCGCGAAAGCCCGGCGGGGCGTGCTAGCGTGATCGCGTGAGCTTTCCGGCTCGTAGCGGCTCGACGGTCGCCGAGATCGACCTCGCCGCGCTCGTCCACAATCTCGCCGAGCTGCGCCGCGCCGCCGGAGGGAAAGCCGGCGTGCTGGCGGCGGTCAAGGCCGACGCCTACGGGCACGGCGCGGTCGAGGTGGCGCGCGCCCTCGAAGCGCACGGGGTCGACCAGCTCGGCGTGGCCCGCGTCGAGGAGGGGATCGAGCTGCGCGTTGGGGGCGTTCGCGCGCCGATCCTTGTGCTCTCCGGCGTGCCGGTCGGTGGGCCTCCACCGTTCGAGACGTTGGAGGAGCGGCTCGACGAGATGCTGCGTCATCGCCTCACGCCGGTGCTCTACGACCTGGAGGTTGCGCGCGCGCTCGATGGGCTCTTGCGCGCCCGCACGGGACCGGACGGACGGCCCGCCTCGCTCGACTATCACCTGAAGGTCGACACCGGGATGGGTCGGATCGGGATCGGACTCGACGCGCTCGGCGCCGCGGCCGGGGCGCTCCAAAGCCTTCCGAGGCTGCGGATGACGGGCGCCTTCACCCACCTCGCGGAGGCGGAAAGCCCGTCCGCCGACGCACGCGCCTTCACCGCGGGACAGATCCGCCGATTCCGCGAAGCGGGCGATGCGCTCCGCGCCGCGGCCGGCCGGCCGATCCTGCTCCACGCCGGCAACTCCGCCGCCACGATCCGAGGGATGACCGGCGAGCTCGACCTGGTGCGGCCCGGGATCGCCCTCTACGGCGCCTATCCGCATGAGAGCGACCGCGAGCGCATCTCGCTCGAGCCGGTGATGCGGCTGTCGACGCGCATCCTCTTCGTCAAGGAGGTCCCCGCCGGGACGCCGGTGAGCTACGCGCGCACCTTCATCACCGCCCGCCCGTCCCGCATCGCCACCCTTCCCGTCGGCTACGGCGACGGCTTCCCGCGCGCGCTCTCCGGAAAGGGGGAGGTGCTGATCGCCGGGAAGCGCGCTCCGGTGCTCGGTCGCGTCTGCATGGACCTGACGATGGTCGACGTGACCGAGATCCCCGAGGCGCGCGCGGGGAGCGAGGCCGTGCTGATCGGGGAGCAGGCGGCCCCCGGGTCACCGGCGGGTTCGCCGGCACGAATCACCGCCGAGGAGGTCGCCGAGCGCGCCGGCACCGTCTCCTACGAGATCCTGACCTCCGTCTCGAAACGGGTTCCGCGGGTCTACCGGGGAGGAGCCTAGGACCGATGGCGCGCCGACCGCCCGACGCCGCCGAGATCCGGCAGATCGTCACCAAGGCCCCCAACGCCGCGGTGGCGTTGGTGATCCTGATCCTGGAAAAGGTCGGCCGCTCGATCCTCGAGGCGCTCGACGCCTTCGGAAAGTACGTCACCCTCACCGCGCAGGCGATCGCCTGGAGCCTCCGCCCGCCGTTCCGGCTCCGTCTGATCTTCAAACAGATGGAGTTCGTCGGCGTGAAGTCGCTCTCGATCATCGTGCTCTCCGGCATCTTCACCGGGATGGTGTTCGCCTGGCAGAGCGCCGACGTTTTTGGCGATTTCAAGGCGGAGGGGCTGGTCGGACCGACGGTGGTGCTGGCCCTCACCGTCGAGCTGTCGCCGGTCCTGACCGCGCTGATGATCGCCGGGCGCGCGGGATCGGCGATGTCGGCCGAGATCGGCACGATGAAGGTGACCGAGCAGGTCGACGCCCTGCTGGCGATGGCGGTGAACCCGGTCAACTACCTGGTGGTGCCGCGGGTGATCGCCAGCGTGCTGATGCTGCCGGTGATGTGCATGGTGTTCAACATCGTCGGGACCTTCGGCGCGTGGCTGGTCGTGGTGCGCTTCCTGGGACACGACGAAGGGGTCTTCGTGAAGAACGTCGAGTGGTTCGTCGACGCCGACGACCTCTACAAGGGGATGCTGAAGGCCGGCGTATTCGGGTTCATCATCGCGACCGTCGGCTGCTACAAGGGCTACTACACCAGCGGCGGCGCGGAGGGGGTCGGACGCGCGACGACGCAGTCGGTGGTGATCTCCTCGGTCACCGTCCTGATCAGCGATTACTTCCTCTCCATGCTGCTCACCAACGGTCCCGTGGCATCGCTCCTGGAGCGGATCGCCATGTGGGTCGCCAACAACTTCGCCCCCGGGGGCCTGCCCTGACCGAGCCCGCCCCCCGTCCGATCATCGAGTTCGTCTCGGTGACCAAGTCGTTCGGCGCCCAGAAGGTGCTCGACGCCATCTCGTTCACCGTCCCCCGGGGGAAGGTGACAAGCATCATCGGACGCTCGGGCACCGGGAAGTCGGTCACCCTCAAGCACATCATCGGGCTCCTGAAGCCCGACCGCGGCGAGATCCTGGTCGACGGGCAGGACGTGGCGAGGATGTCCGAGCGCGAGATCTATCGCATGCGCAAGCGATTCGGATTCCTCTTCCAGGAGTCGGCGCTGTTCGACTCGATGACCGTCCTGGAGAACGTCGCCTTCCCGCTCCGCGAGCACACCCGCAAGTCGGGGCGCGAGATCGAGGAGATCGTGAAGCAGAAGCTGAAGATCGTGGGGCTCACCTCCGCCGAACGGAAGTACCCCAGCCAGCTCTCCGGCGGCATGCGCAAGCGCGTCGGTCTCGCCCGGGCGATCGCCCTGGATCCCGAGATCATCCTCTTCGACGAACCGACCTCCGGCCTCGACCCGGTCGTGACCGACGCCGTCGACCAGATGATCCTCTCCACCCAGGAGCAGCTGCACGTGACGATGGTGGTGATCACCCACGACGTCGCCTCGATGTTCAAGATCTCCGACAAGATCATCCTCCTCCACGACGGCCGGGTCCGGGCGTCGGGGACACGGGAGGAGATCCGGGAGAGCGCCGATCCGATGGTGCAGCAGTTCCTGGAGGGGCGCTCCGACGGACCGATGAGGGTACAATAGGCGTGTGCGGGAGCTGACGACCGAAGCGAAGGTGGGCCTGCTGGCGATCGTGGTGATCACCGCGCTGGTGGTCGCCTCGCGGCGCGTCGCCGACACCCCCTCCGGCGGCAGCCGCCGCGGGATCCCCCTCTACGCCACCTTCGACTCCGCCGCCGGGCTGACCAAGGCGACCACGGTGGAGATCGCCGGCGTCCCGGTGGGGGAGGTGGAGGAGATCACCCGCGTCGGGAACAAGGCGCGCGTGAAGATGCGCATCCGGCCCGACGTGTTGCTGCCGCTCGACAGCAAGGTGATCGTCAAGGGGAAGGGGGTCCTCGGCGACAAGGTGATCTCCATCCTCCCGGGGGAGGCGGAGGAGGGTCCGTCGTTGCGCGCCAACGAGGAGATCCGCACCGGCACCCCGGAGGCCGACTTCGACCAGATCGTGAAGCGGATGGACGCCATCGCGCAGGACGTGCAGGCGATCACCGGCAGCCTACGCGAGACGCTCGGGACGGCGGAGGGGCAGGAGCGGCTGCAGACGATGGTCGACGACCTGGCCGACTTCTCCACCAACCTGGCGCAGATCTCGTCCGACAACCGCGAGGCGCTGCGCGAGATCGTCGACAACCTGCGCCTGATGAGCGAGCGGCTCAACCAGGTGATCGACGGCTCGGGCGAGGACCTGGACGAGACGTTCGCCGAGGTGAAGAAGGCGGCGCTGAAGCTCGACTCCTCGCTGGCGTCGATCCAATCGGTGACGGAGAAGATCGACCGGGGCGAGGGGACGATCGGCAAGCTGGTCAACGACGACGACCTGGTGGAGAACCTGAACGACACCGTCGCCGGCGTGAACGACATCATCGACCGCGTCAATCGCCTGCACGTCTTCGTGAACTACCAGGGGGAGTTCCAGGTCGACCGGTCGGAGTTCAAGAACAGCTTCCTCCTCCGCATCCAGCCGCACGAGGACTACGGCTACATCTTCGGCGTCGCCGACGATCCCGGCGGCCTGGTCTCGACCAAGACCACCACCTTCACCGAAACCGCCGACGACGGCACGGTGACCACCCGCACCGTCGAGGAGAACGAGGTGCGGGACAGCTTCCTGGTCACCGCCCAGTTCGCCAAGCGGTGGCGCAACGCCGGCGCGCGCATCGGCCTCAAGGAGTCGAGCGGCGGGGTCGGCGCCGACTTCTGGATGCTGCGCGACCGCCTGCGCCTGAGCCTCGACGCCTTCCAGTTCACCCGCGAGGAGGAGCGCGAGGACGACGATGGCACGGTCCTCCCCCGCGAAAATCCCCGGCTGAAGGCCACCGCCCGCTACGACTTCTACAAGCACATGTTCGTGGTGGGGGGGGTCGACGACGCCATCTCCAACTACGACCGCCGCACCTACTTCGTCGGCGCCGGCTTCGAGTTCAACGACGACGACCTGAAGTTCATCCTCGGCTCGGTGCCCACGCCATGAGAACGGCCCAAGCCGCGCCCGTCCCGGGCCGCCGACGGCTGGCCGCCTTCGGGTTCCTGCTGCTCGCGGTGGCGTGCGGTCCCAAGAAGTACGCGCTGCTCTCGCCCGAAGAGAACTACAGCGACGACCCCTCGCTCTCGATCCAGGTGGCGAAGGTGCTGGAGGTATCGAAGGGTCGCACCGAGGTGCGGCTGACCGTCGAGAACCGGCGCGCGGGGCCGCTCGACCTGGGCGAGGCGCAGGTGGCGCTGCTCGACGCGGACGAGCGGAACTTGCCGGCGCTCGGGAAGCCGAAAGACGTCCTGGCGCCGGCCGAGTCGAAGGAGGTGACCTTCGCCTTCGACACCACCGACGCCGCGAAGGGGGCGTTCGAAATGCGCCTGATGCTCCCCGGCGCAAAGGTCTGGCCGATCATCTTCTCCACCGAGAAGCCGCCCGAGTTCAAGCCGACGCCGCCCCCCGTCGGCCCGCAGGGCCCCGGCCCCGGCCCGGGGTTTTGACGGCGCTGTGGTAACGTTCACCGCGTGAGGAACGACGACTGGATCGGATGCTGGTCTTCATCGTCGGAGTCCTCGCGATTGTCGTGACCTGTGCGCTGGCGGCGGGCAACGTAGTCCCGGAGTCCTCCTACCCGCTCGTCGTCTTCGGCCTCCTCTTTCTGCCGGCGGTCCCGGCCACGTGGATCGTCAATCGTACGAAACCGGCCTCCGAACAGGTGAGGAGCGTCGCCTTCGTCGACCTGATGTAAGCCGCGGTATTCGGAACTGGCGCGATGGTCGCCTGGCGCAGGCCAACCGCCGGTGAAATGGTTTCACTCGGGGCGGGACTGGCGGGACTGATCGCGCTCATGTTCGTCGGCGTCCTCGTTGCCAATCGTAAGAAGCCGTTTTCCGAACAGCTGAAGAGCATCGAATTCTTCATCCTGCCGTACGCCCTGATGTACGCCGCCGCGTTCGGAACCGCATTGATGATCACCCGGCTCTGGCCAACCGCCAACGACACGGTTCGCGTCGTGGGGGGAGCGACCGCATTCGTCGCCGGCTTCTCTTCGACGCCTGGATCCGGCGGCGTGCAAGAGCCGCCGACCGAGCTCCGGGTCCGCAGGATCCAGTCGAGCCGACCGGATCCCGCGAAGCGAGATCCACGAGCGCTTCCGAAGCGTCGCAGGGACGTGACCGTAGCGGTCGCGCCACGCTCCAGCCCCCTCTCCCGTGCGCGGCGCCGCGCCTCGCTATCCGTCGCAGCCGGTCGAACGATTCAGCGCGCGGCAGACCTCGGCCATCTTCGCGACACTCACCGATCCGACGTACTGACGAAGGTCCGACTGCCGGACGGTGAACAGATTCACCAGATTGACGCAGGAGGGGTGCTTCAGACCCTCGTCGACGCCGAGCGGCACCTCGGTCGGGGACCCTCGAAGCGTCGACGTGACGGCCGCGACCGTCGCCGTGTGCAGCACGCCAAGAAGGGACGGGCGGCTCAAGATCAACACCGGACGCCGATGATCCGGGGCCTTGAGACCCAGCAACCAGATCTCTCCGCGCGCTATCCGCCGTGCCCCGGCCACGTCTGCGCTCCGAGGAGGTCTTCCACCTCCTGCAGCAACTCGTCGGCCCTCCGGCGGTAGGCCTTGCGAATTGCATTGTCGATTCCGCGTCGCTCCTTGGCGCGCAGATAGACTTCGATCGCGGAGCGGATGAACGCCGAGCGCCCGTGTGTCCTCGCTTCTGGATCCCGGTCGACCCGCCGGAGAAGGCCTTCGTCGATCGAGATCTGCACGGGGCGATGCGGCATGATGGAATTATGCCATCATAAAAATGTTGTGTCAACCCAACATCAGACCGGGGAGAGCCGGTGATGTTCGAGCGGCGCCTTGTCCACCGCGGAGTGGCGCGCGGCCGCTGGCCACCGGCCGCACGTCCGAGCCGGTCATCCTCTCAGCGCACGACGGGGAGGCCGGCGAGGCCCCAGGCTTCGAGACCGCCGGAGAGGGTGACGACCTCGCGGATGCCGGCGCGGCGGAGGGCGATCGACGCGACGAGCGCCTTGTGTCCCCACCCGCAGACCAACGCCACCGGACCGGAGCGGTCGACCTCGTCGGCGATACGGCGGATCGCCTCCTCGGAGTAGGGGGCGCTTGCCGCGCCCGGAAGCGTCCCGGTGGCGTACTCCTCGGGATCCCGGAGATCGAACAGACGCGTGGCCGGATCCGACTCCAGGCGCCGCTTGAATTCGGTGGGGTGGAGAGCGGCCATCGTTCGAAAGCGCCGGGTCGCCCCCTCGTGTCAGTGCCGCAGCTTGCGGAGCAAGCCGATCATGACGCCCTGGATCGCGAAATCGCCGTTCTTGAGGAGGATCGGCTCCATCGCCGGGTTCGCCGGCTGCAGGCGCACGCCCCCCGCCTCGATGTAAAACCGCTTGAGCGTGACCTCCTGGTTGTTGATCAGGGCGACCACCGTCTCGCCGTTCCGGGCGTGGTCGCGCCGTTCGACGACGACCAGGTCGCCGTCCAGGATCCCGTCTCCGATCATCGAGCTGCCGCGCACGCGCAGCACGTAAGTCTCGCGACGTCCGATCATGTCGGCCGGCACGAAGACCGACTCCTGCTCGGTGATCGCCTCGATCGGCGATCCGGCCGCGATCGTTCCGAGGAGCGGAAGCTCGCGCCCCTCCTCGCGCGCCGGCGAACCGCCCGACGGGTTGATCCAGGGCGCCGTACCGGCGCGCAGCGGGACGACGTTCGAGGGTCGTGACGGCCCGCCGCCCCCCACCGCCGGCGTCGCGGAACCGGTGGCGGCGGCCGCCTTCGCCAGCCGGCGGACCGCCGGCTCCGACAGCTCGAGCGATCGGCCCCGGTTCCAGTCCTTCTTGACGTAGCCCTTCTTCTGCAGCGCCGCGACGTGTTGGTGGACCGTCGCCACCGAGGTCAGGCCGAACCGCGTCGCGATCTCCCGCAAGCTTGGGCTGTAGCCGTTCTCGTTTCGGTAGTCGGCGACGAATCGAAGGATCTCTTCCTGCCGGCGGGAGAGCTTCATACGACGAACACGATACCGAAACGAATGCCGAAGGTCAACCGCCGAACCGGATCGGCGCGCGCACCGAACGGTGGCCATCGAGAAGCACCTCGACGTACCCCTCGCCGGCGCCGGGGGTCGCCTGCTGCACCCGCAACGTCAGCTCGGTCTCCTGTCCGGGACGGATCGAACGGTCCTCGGAGACGCGGTGGACCTTCGCGAACGGAAGGTAGCGCGCCGGCCGCCGCTCCCGGTCGAGAACCCGACCGCGCCCGACCCACGCCGACGACAGATCGACCGCCTGCACATGGACCGAGCGGCCGCCGGCGCGCTCGTTCCGGACGCGAATTCGCACCGCGCCGCCGGCGCGCGTCTCGAACGATCCCCTCGCGTCGGCCGTGACGGCGATCCCTCGAGGATCGTCCCGGGGCTCGCGCCGCGGTCCGGTCAGCGCCAGCGCGATGCCGCCGGCGAGCAGCGTCCTCGCCGCGACGCCGGCCCACGGCGCCGGGCGTGACGCGGCGGTCTCGCCGGGAGAGCGCAAAGGCGCGGACATCTCGGGGATCGTCGCGGGAGGGACATCGCTGGGTCAAGTCGGGGCCGGGCGCCCCCTTCGCGCGACGCGACCCCGCCCTCCAAACAGCCGCCGTGGAACGCCTTTCGACCGGGCACGCCCACTCGGAGCGCGATCCCGCGGGGGCATGCTCCTTGCTCGATCGCGCCCCACGGAGGTCCTCGCATGGCGTCGCTTTCGTCCCTGCCGATCCTGATCGCGCTCGCGGCTCCCCTTCTGGCGCTCTCCGGCGGCCTGACCGGCGATGGCGAGACCTATCTCGCCGAGGCGAAACGCCGGATCGAGCGGATCGAACGGTCGGTCGCCGACGACGCCAAGGACGCCGGACGCGCCGCCGCCTCCACCGACGACCTCCTCGCGTCAAAGCGCTTCCTCGACAACGTGCAGCTGGAGCAGCCCAAGCACAAGGAGGCGGCGGAGCTGCAGCGTCGCGCAGACCGGCTCCTCGATCGCCTGCAACCGGCGCTGGTGCGGGCGGCGATCGAGCGGCGCCTGGCCGAGATCGCGGAGCTGACCGCCTCGATCGAGAAGGACCTCGCCGGACCGCGCGACGCCCGCGGCGACGAGCGCCTGCGGGAGCGCTTCGAGATGTTGCGCAACGGGGTCCGGTCGATCCTGGAGAAGGAGCCGGCCAACGCCGCCGCGCTCGCCGCCCGCGACCGCGAGAACGAGCTGTGGCGGACCTTCCGCGAGCAGCGCGAGGCGGCGCGGGGGACGCCGTGACCCGCCGCGACGTGACGATGCGCTCCGGCCGCGCCGCTCTCGCGGCCCGGTGGGTCCTCCTCGCGATGGTGGCGGTCCCCCCGGCCGCGCTCCCGTTGGTCTCCGCGACGACCGCGCAGGCGGCGCCCGGCGACTGCGCCCAACCGATCGGGAGCCTCTCCACCTTCGTCCGCGATCTCGCCGCGATCACCGGCGGCTCCGCCCCGCACGGCGCGCGATACGGGACGCTCGGGGAGTGCCTCGACGTCGGACGCGCGCGCGCCGAGATCGCCGGCAAGAGCCCTCGCGCGCGGAAGCAGCTGGCCGGGAAGCTGCTGACGGCGCTGGCCGACCCTCGCCTCCGGAACGACGCCGGGCGACAGGCGCGCGCCAACGCCGTGGCGCTCCTGACCGAGTTGGCCCGGGCCGCGCTCGCCGCCCGCGATCCCGACGCCACGTTTTTCGTCGACTGCCTCCTCGAGGCCGCGTCGAAGGAGAACGACGCGCTCCTCCGGAGGCAACTGGCGATCAACGTCGACGGGCTCTCCGCGCGGATGAACGCCGCCCAGAAACGGAAGGCCGCCGGCCTCCTGGAGGAGTACTTCCCCTCCTCGCCGCCGTACGCCGAAATCTTCGGCGCCGACGGCGAGAAGACCGAAGTGAACTACGTCATCTACGGCGGCGACGACACCTTCGACTACGGAAACTGGGACGACGTCGCGCGCGATTACGGCGCGACGCTGAAGAAGACCGGGCGCGGGCGCGGGCTGGAGCTGACGTACACGGTCACCCCCGACGATCCGACCGGCCGCCTCAAGCCGGTCACGTTCAAGATCAAGGTCCTCGACGACGCCAGCCGGAGCTGGGACGATCTGCGCGCCTTCGACCGCATGGACGAGGCGGACTATCCGCTCCTCGCCTACTCCTATCACTCGCAGTACGGTCGCGCGCTGCGCGAGTCGATGGCGGAGGCGCCGGCGGACGCCGGGTTCAAGAAGGTCTTCCACCTCGGCTCCTGCAAGGCGAAGGTGTTTGCCTCGCGCACCGCGCGGCTGTTCCCGTCGGCCCACCTGATCGCGACGATCGAGACCGAGTACTTCGTCGACATGAGCCGCTCGCAGATGGCGATGATGAAGGGGTACGCGAACCGCGAGACGTGGGACCAGATCGCGCGCCGCCTCAACGGATGGGAAGCGGGGCTGTCCCAGGACGACAACTACCTCTTCCCCAACGACCGCCGGCATCTCGAGTACCGCGACACCGACGCCGACGGGATCCCGGACCGCTGGGACACGGTGCTAAACGTCCGGATGCGGGATCCCTCTTCCGTCGACGCCGGCGGCTTCTCCCCGCGGAGGAACGTGGGAAGGGCGGGTTGCGATCTCTCCGGGGACCGGCTGAGCTACGCCGTCCCGGTGGCCAACGGAATCATCGGCTACTCGAGCTACGCCGGGCACGTCGCCGACACGTTCATCGCCGCGGGGTGGGGGAGCTTCGACAAGGACGGTCCGATCTTCACCTTCGAGCGCGGGAAGGATCCGCGCGGGAAGGCGGTGAACTTCGTGAAGACCAACCCCGCCTACAGCCACCTGAACGACGACGCGCTGGTGGCGGCGATGGTGCGCGAATTCACCTTGAAGGGCTTGGCCGACGGGAACGGAGGCACCCCCTCGCTCGACGACCGGATCGCCGCCTACGCGTTGGGGGCGAGCGTCCTCGACAACTGGGACGCCGACGACTCCTACGACGCCTACCAGGCGAAGTTCGGGTTCGAGGAGAGGTCGCTCGACATGAAAACGGTGTTGCGGAAGATCGACCACGACCGCAGCGTCACCCGCGAGACGGTCGACTACATCAAATCGAAGCTTCAGGGCGGGAACGGCTGACGGTCGGCAGCCACCGTCGCGCGGCGCATCGCGCGCTCCACCGGGCGGGCCAGCTCGGCGGCCTGGCGCAGCAGATCGTCCCATCCGACGAGCGTCCCGCCGAACGCGGCCCCCTCCGCCGCGGCGAACAGCCGGACGACGCGCGCGCGCAGGGCGGCGTCGGCGATCCACGGCGATAGCCCCGCCTCCAGGTCGATGCCGACGAAGGTCGCGGGCGGAACGTCGGCGAGGTCGGCGAGGTAGGTGGTCAGGGCCGACCCGAGCGAGGCGAACGCCGGCGAGTCGGCGGCGGCGAGGCGGCGTAGCGCGCGCGCGAACTCGTGGCGGGCGCGGCGCGGGCGCGCCCGTGCCGCCGACCGGCGCCGGGTCGCGGCGCGCCATCCGAGCGCCAGGGCCAGCGGCGTCGCGAATGCCGCGGCGATCGCCGACGGCGGAATCCGCGATCCGGCCTCGACCGCCCAGGTCGCCACCCGGCTGGCGCGATCGCGCGCGCCGCCGTCCGGCGCCGCCGTTGCGCCCGCCGCCTCCGTGCCGCCCGGCGCCGCCGCTCCGTCCGACGCCGTCGCCGCCGGTTCGACGACGAGCGGGATCGGCTCGGTGGTGAGCACCCGATAGGCCGCGACGGTCGTGTCGAACACCGGCAATCGCAGAGCGGGGATCTCCCCCACCTCGGTCGACGCCGGCGAGAGATCGTAGACGAGGGTCCGTGCGGGGAGCTCGGCGTCGCCGTCGACCTCCTCGACGACGCCGAACCGCTTGAATCCCGGCAGGTCCCACCGGGGCAGCGGCGTGCCGAAGAGGTTCCCCTCGCCCGAGAGGCGCACGCGTAGCTTGAGACTGTCGCCGACGCGCAGCCGCGCCGGCGCCGCCGACGCCGCGAGCTCCAGCCGGCCGACGAGCCCCGTGAAGTCGGCCGGCTCCCCATCCGCCGGAAGCGGACGGACGTCGATCTCGACCGGCTGGGTCGCGACGAGCGCGAGCCTGGTCCGCGCCGCGACGAGGCGGTCGTCGAACCAGCCGCCGCGGGTCACCTGCGTGGCGATCACCGCGCGCAGCCGCGCCGCGGGGATCGTCAGCCGGCCGGAGCGGCCGGGAACGAGCCGCTGGCGGGCACGGAAGACGTGGAATTCGGTGCCGTCGCGATCTTCGGTCGCGCGGGTCATCGCCAGCTTCCCGCCCGAGGCCAGCCGGATCTCCATCGCCCCCGGCGTCCCCGCCCTGGGGAGCGGCCCGGCCGCCGCCGGCGCCGAGGCGCCCAATCCGTCGACGATCCACGGCGCGTCGATCGACGTCTCGCCGTCGACCAACCGGTCGATCCAGGGATCGGCGATCCCCACCACCAGCTCGACCGCGATCGGCTCCCCCGCGAAGCGCGGCCGCGCGTCGAGCCGCGTCTCCACGAAGACGTAGTCGTCCGGGTCGAACTCCCCCACCGCATGGAAGACGACCGGAGAGGTTGCGGCCGTCTCCGAGCCGTTGGCGACGGTGAACGGCGGAAGGACGTAGCGACCCGCGCGCGTGGCGCGCGTCTCGAACTGCCAGACCAACTGCTCGCTGCGCGACTGCCGTCCGTTGATCGATTCGAACCGGCGCTGCAGCGACGGCCCCTGCGCCGGCCCGATCTCGACCCCCGCCGGCGCCGGCGGCGCCTCGATCGAAGCCCGACTCAACCCCGACCCGACCGCCGTGACGGTGACGACCACCTCCTCCCCGACCTCCGCCGACCGCGGCTCCACCGACGCCGTCGCCGAAAGCGCCGCCACCAGAAGCGCGACCCCCGTCACCAATCCTTCTCCCCCGACCGCCGATACATCCTCGCCTTCGCCCTCTCCAACTCCCGCTGCCGCCGCTCGAGCCCCTCGAGCGTCCGCTCGATCCGATCGACGTCGGTCGCCGAGACCGCGCCGGGCTCGTCGCGATACGGCTCCGAGGCCGTGGCCGAATCGGCAGCCGTGTCCGAGTCCGCAGCCGAGTCCGTAGCCGTATCCGTTTCCGAACCCGAACGCGAACCCGCCTCCGACTTCCGTTCCCGTTCCCTTCCCTCTCCGACTCCCTCCCCCTCCCCCTCCCCCTCTCCCTTCCCGTCCCTTTCCTTTCCTTCTCCTCCTCCTTCCCCTTCTCCTCCTCCTTCTCCTTGATCCTTCTCCTTCTCCTTCTCCTCTTCCTTCTCCTCCCCCTTCCCTCTCCTCTTCCTCTCCACCTCCTCCACCCACCGCGCAATCGCAACCCCCCGGTTGTGCCGCGCCTCCCGATCCGTCGGATCCTGCCGCAGCGCCTCCTCGAACGCCGCAATCGCCCCCTTCAGCGCCTCCTCCCTGCCCTTCCCCTCCCTACCCTCCCCCTCCCCCTCCTTCAACAACGCCACCCCCCGATTGAACGACGCATCCCTCCGATCGCCCGCCGCCGCCGCCCTCCTCTCCGCGTCCGACCACGCCTTCGCCGCCTCGCGATACCTCCCCTGCCGGTATCGGGCGTTCCCGAGATTGAACGGCGCGTGCTCGGTCGCCGTTCCGCGCGACGCCTCCTCGTACGAATCGGCCGCTCCCGCGAAGTCCCCCTTGCGGTACTTCGCGTCTCCTCGCGCGCCGACCTCCACCGCGTCCTCCGCCCGCGCGGTTCGCGCCGGCCCCAGGAGCGCCACGGCCAACGTCACCGCCGCGATCTCCACGCGCGCGCGCGAGGGCCACGCCGGCGCGAGCCACCACACGGCGGCGGCGGCGACGGCCGCCAGCAGGAACCACTGGAAGCGGGCCCGTTTCGATTCGAGCGAATCGACACCCGTCGTCGCCGCCGTGAGCCCGGAGAGCCGGCTGCGCCAGAGCTCCTCCATCGGGAAGGCGGTCGCCGCCGCCTCCAGGTAGCGCCCGCCGCCGGCCTCCGCGATGGCGCGGAGGACGCGCGGATTCATCCGGGTCAGCACCTCCTGCCCGTCGGCGTCCCGGAAGAACGACGACTTCCGTCCCTCCTCGTCGACCACCGGGATGCGCGCGCCGTCGGCGGTCCCCAATCCGATGGCGTGCACCGCCACGCCGCGGGCGCGCAGCCGCCCGGCCTCGGCCACCGCCAACGCCCCGTCGCTTCCGGAGAGGTCCTCGCCGTCGGAGAGGACGACGACCGCGCGCCCGGCCCCGGTCGCGACGTCGAGCGCCTCGGCCACCGTGCGGAGCGCCCCGCCCAGATCGGAGCCGCCGTGATGCGCGATCGACGGATCGGCCTCGGCGACGAAGAGCGAGACGGTGTCGTGGTCGGTGGTCAACGGACAGACCAGCCGCGCCCGTCCGGCGAAGGTGACGAGCGCGATGCGGCTACCGGCCGCCGATTCGAGGAGTCCGCGGATCTCCCTTCGCGCCCGCTCCAGCCGGGACGGGCCCACGTCTTCGGCCAGCATGCTGCGCGAGACGTCGAGCACGAGCGCGAGGTCGATCCCCTTGCGGGGGATCGCCTCGCGATCCGTTCCCCAGCGGGGTCCGGCGAGCGCGGTGGCGGTGAGCGCGAGGGTGAGCGCCGCGGCGGCCACCTCCAGCGCCCGACGCCGCCCCCCGGCGCGCACGGCGAGGCGCTCCGGGGCGCTCCCAAGCAGCCGCCGCAGCGCCCGGGCGCGGGCCTTCAACGCCAGGACGTGGAACGCGACCAGCGGCGCGATCCCGGCGGCAAGCCAGAGCCAGCGCGGATCCTCGAACAGCTCCCGCGGCGTCACGGCAGCCTCCGCAGCACGCTGTGGTCGGCGATCGACGCCAGGATCAGCAGCGTCAGACCGCCGAGCGCGAACGGACGGAAACGGTCCTCGAATGACTCGAAGCGGGCCTCTTCGAAGGTCGAGGTCTCGAGCTGGTCGATGTCGCGGTAGATCCCGGCGAGCGCCGCGGCGTCCTGCGCGCGATAGAAGCGGCCGCCGGTGGCGCGCGCAATGTCGACCAGCGCCCTCATGTCGGCCTCTTCGGTGCCGCGGAAGATCGAGCGCAGCCCGCGGTCGTGGCCGGCCATGATGGTGTAGACCCGGATCCCGAGCGCCGCCGCCAACCGCGTCGCTTCCTCCGGCGTGACGTCGTCGACGTTGTTCACGCCGTCGGTGAGGAGGACGACGACCTTGGAGGCGGCATCGCTCCGCTTCAGGCGCCGGACGGCCTGGGCGAGCCCGGCGCCGATCGCGGTTCCGTCCTCGTCGCGGAGGGAGACGATCTCCAGACGGTCGACGAAGGCCGCCACCGTCTCGGCGTCGAGGGTGAAGGGGCAGGCCATCACCGGGTAGCGCGCGAATGCGACCAGCCCCATCCGATCGCCGACGCGCCCGCGCACGAACTCCTTCACCACCTGCTTCACCACGTCGAGGCGCGTCCTCCCCGGCGCGAGGTCCTCCGCCTTCATGCTCCCCGAAACGTCGACCACCAGCGCGATGTCGATCCCCTCCCCCTCGACCGGAAGGCGGACGCGGTCGCCGATCGGGCGCGCCGCGGCCGCGACCAGCAGCGCCACGCCCACCAGTCGCGCCGCCGGCAGCGCGCCGCGGGCGATCCGCCGCACCCCCGGCCCTCCGCGGAACGGAGCCGCCGACGGGACCGAGACGTGCCAGCGCCGGCCGCGCCACGACGCGAGCGCGCCCGCGAGCAGCGGCACCGCGATCCACGCGAACAGGACCGGATCGCGGAACGTCACGTCGCCCCTCCCGCGGGGGGACCCGGTGCGGGCGCCGCGCCACCGGGCGGGACTCCGTCGGCCGGCGGCGACAGGGCGTTCCGGCTGGCGGCGAACAGTTCGAGCGCGCGCCGGGCGAGCGTCACCGCGTCCGACGCGTCGACCCGGGCGCTCCCCCACTTCACGCTGTCGCAGGCCTCCAGCACCGCCGGGAGCATCGCGATGCCGCGCGGCGCAGACAGCCCGCGCGAGCCCCAGGCGGTCTTCTCTGCCACGTCCCGCAAGAACTCCTCGGTCGTCTGCCGCGTCGCCGGGATCTCCCATCGCTCCTCGACAAAGCGGCGGACCGCCTCGGCGATGACGAAGTGCGCCTCGCGCAGCGGACCGGGCTCGCGCGGCGGATCGTCGGCGATGCGGCGCACCCGTTCCACCCACGCCGCGAGCGGAACCCCCGGATCGGCGACGACCGGCTCCGGTTGCGGCAGGCCGGCCACCGGCGCCGGCGCCCTCTTCGGGCGCAGCAGGATCCAGGCGAGACCGAGCAGGGCGCCGCCGACGATCCACGGGAGGAACGACGGGCGCACCGGGAACGGGCGGATGTCTCGGATGTCGTGGACGGGGGCCGACGCGGCGTTCGTCCCCGCGGGATTGAACGGCCGGAGCGTCACCGCGTTGGTCCGCACCGAGCCGATTCCCCCGACTTCGACCGTGGCCGGCGGGATCGTGACCTCGCGGTCGACCCACGGCACCACCTCGAACGAGAAGCGCGCCTCGCCGTCGTCCCCCGCCTGCGCCATGCGCGCGCCGCGATCGTCGACGGAGAGCGCCGGCAGGTTCGGGTCGGGCAGGCGAAGGGTGACGATCGCCCCGGGACGCGCGTGCACCGCGACCGTGACGGCGACCGGCTCGCCAACCTCGACCGACGTGGTGCGCACGCTCGCGGTGGCGGTGAGCGCGAAGAGCGCCGCGGCGAGACCCGGGGTCATTTCCGCCCCCCCGCCGATCCGGCGATCACCCCACCGGCGCCCCTTCGCGCGCGGCGGGCGCGGCGGTCGAACAGTTGACGCAGGCGCGCGACGTAGTCTTCGCCCGTCCGGACCTCCACCAAGTCGCAGCCGGCACGGCGCATCTGCGCCTCGATCCTCGCGCGGCGACCGGCCGCCGCCGCCCGGTAGGCTTCGGCCGTCCGGCGGCTGGAGGTGTCGACCTCGATCTCCTCCCCGCTCTCCAGGTCGCGCGCCGCGATCAGGCCGACCGGGGGCAACTCCTCCTCGCGGGGATCGACCGGCCAGACGGCGATCAGGTCGTGCCGGCGCGCGGCACGCGCCAACGCGCGCTCGTGCCCGTCGGCCCACCAGTCGCTGATCAGCACCACGATCGCGCCGCGGCGCACGACGCGGTTGAGCGTGTCGAGCGCCCCCGCCAGGTCGGTGCCCCGCCCGACCGGCTTGAATCCCAGCACCTCCCGCACCACGCGGAAGGCGTGCTTCGCCCCCTTGCGCGGCCGCACGAACAGCTCGACGCGGTCGGTGAAGGCGAGCAGCCCCACCTTGTCGTGGCTGCGGATCGCCGTCGCCGCGAGCACCGCCGCGACCTCGGCCGCCAGCTCGACCTTGTGCTCCGCCGCCGTGCCGAAGCGCTGACTGCCCGACAGGTCGACCGCGAGCACCAGTCTTCGCTCGCGCTCCTCGGTGTAGCGCTTCACGAACGGCTCGCCGGCGCGCGCCGTGACGTTCCAGTCGATCGCGCGGACGTCGTCGCCGGCGACGTACTCCCGGACCTCGTCGAACTCGATCCCCGATCCGCGGAAGACCGAACGGAACTGTCCCGCGAACGCCTCGTCGACGCGCCGGCCGGCGACGACCTGGATGCGCCGGATCTTCCGCTGGATCTCGGGTGGGAGGCTCTTCGACGGCATCGTGAAAGGCCCTACGGAACGGGGACCGCGTCGAGCAGCCGCTTCACCACGGCGTCGGCGTCGACCTGTTGCGCCTCGGCCTCGTAGCTCAAATTGACGCGATGGCGCAGCACGTCCGGCGCGATCGACTTCACGTCCTGGGGGACGACGAAGGGACGACCCGACACCAGTGCGTGCGCGCGCGCGGCCAGCGCCAGCGCGATGCTCGCCCGCGGCGAGGCGCCGGTGGCGATCAGCGGTCGCAGGTCGGCGAGCCCGTGCGCCCCCGGATCGCGCGTGGCCCGCACCAGGTCGACGGCGTAGTCGCGGAGCCGCGGATCGAAGTTCACCTCGTCGACGAGCCGCCGCGCGCCGATCAACCGCTCCTTCGTCGCCACGGCGCGGGCGGCCGGCTTCGAACCGGTGCGCGCCATCCGGTCGACCACCTGCCGCTCGTCGTCGCGCGTCGGATAGCCGACTTGCACCTTCAGCAGGAAGCGGTCGAGCTGGGCTTCCGGAAGCGGATAGGTGCCCTCCTGCTCGATCGGGTTCTGCGTCGCCAGCACCAGGAACGGCGTCTCCAGGCCGAAGGTCGCATCGCCGAGCGTCACCTGGCGCTCCTGCATCGCCTCCAGCAGCGCGCTCTGCACCTTTGCCGGGGCGCGGTTGATCTCGTCCGCGAGCACCACGTTGGCGAAGATCGGCCCGGGCTTGACGGTGAACTCGCCGGTCTTCGGGTTGTAGACCGGGGTGCCGGTCACGTCCGACGGAAGCAGGTCGGGGGTGAACTGGATCCGGCGGAAGGTGATCGAAAGGGTCTGCGCCAGGGTCGAGACGACGAGCGTCTTGGCCAGCCCCGGAACCCCTTCGAGCAGGACGTGGCCGTCGGCCAACAGGCCGATCAGCAGGCGCCGGATCAACCCTTCCTGGCCGACCACGACGCGCCCGATCTCGTCGACCAGCTCGCGGAAGAAGGCCCCCTCGGCGACCACCCGCTCGCCGAGCTCGTGCGCGTCTCGCGCGCGTCGATCGTCCGACATGCGCCGTTCTTATAGCGCGGGCGACATCGGCGCCCCAAGTGCGGGGCGCCGTCTTCCACCCCGGCCCCCCATCCCGCCCCCAACGTCCACTCCGGGCCGAAAACGCCTTTTGTTCCGACCCCTTCGATGACGCCGGTGCGGCGCGTCCGTGGCATCGGCGTTGCTTGGGCATCAGGGCCTTCCACGGAGGTTCGAGATGGTCCGCGGGCGACGGTTCCACCGGCGAGCGACGACGACGGCGGCGATCCTCGTCGCGTCGCTGCGACTCTCCGGCGAACCGGACGCCCGTGCGACGGAGGCGACGCTCCCGCCGGGATGCGCCGCCGAGGTCGGCGACCTGGCCGGTTTCGTGCGCGACCTGGAGGCCGCGATCGGAAGCGGCGATGCCGATCGGCCGCCGATGGCCGAGCCGCTCGATCCCGCCGCCGTGCGCGCGCACGTGGCCGCGCTCGGCCTCGACGCGCGCCGCGCGCTCGCCGCGAAGCTGCTCACCGTTGCGCGCGATCCGTCCCTCCTCGGCGATTGCGACCGCGCGCGAGTCCGCTACAACGCGGCGATGGTGCTGAGCGAGATCGCGACCGCCGCGGCCGCCGAGCGGGGGTCCTCGGCCCGTCCGGGCGCCGCGGCCGATCTCGCCTACTTCCTCGACTGCCTGCTCGCCGCCGCCGAAGCGGAGGAGGACCCGGCGGCGAGACGGCAGTGGGCGCTCAACCTGGACCGGCTCACCTCCGCGATGCGCCCCGACCAGCGGGCCCGCGCCGCGCGGCTGATCGAGGAGCAGTTCCCGTCCTCCCCTCACTACGCCTCCCTCTTCGGCGCCGACGGCCGCCGCACGGTCGTCGACGTGGTGGTGCATTCCGCCGACCGGGAGGGGCGCTTCGACTTCTATCGCGACGCCTTCCACGGCTCCCCCATCCGCCGGGACGGGCGCGATCTGGTGATCGACCACGTCGTCACCCCGGACGACCCCGCGCGCCGCCTCCTGCCGGTGACCTTCCGGATCCGCGTCCGCGACGAGCACGCCGGCTCGACCGCCAACTTCGACATCTTCCGCGACATGGACAAGGAGGAGCCGGCGGTGGAGGTGTTCAACTTCCATTCGCAGTACGGCAGCTCGCTGTCGCGCTCGATCCGCCGCGCCGCCGAGAACCGCGATGCGCGCAAGGTCTACCTGCTCGCCAACTGCCGGTCCCACGTGAACGCCGGGCGCATCGAAGCGGCCTATCCGCGACTGGGCGGGATCTACACGCGCGAAGGGCAGTACATGTCCGACACGCCGCGGGCGGTGAAGCGGTTGCTGGCGGAGCTCGCCAACCGCGCGACCTGGACGCAGATCCGGCGCGGCCTCGACCGTGTCACCGAGCTGCAGCCGGACAACTACCTGGTGCCCGACGACCGGCGGAAGCTGCTCCACGTCGACGCCGATCGCGACGGCGTTCCCGACCTCTACGACACCGGCATCGACTGCGGCCGGGTCGAGCCGCCCTCGACGCACGCGGTCGCCGCGCGCGCGCCCGTCGCGCCGGTCGGACTCCTCTCCGGCGAGAAGATCGGCTACGCCGTCGGCGCGGCAAACGGGATCCTGGCCTACAGCGAGGCGTTCGAACGGATCGCCGACCGGTTCGTCGCCGACGGCTGGGCCCCCGCCGACCCCGGCGGCCCGGTGGCGCGGCTGGAACGGGTGCGGGAGGACGGCCCCTACGGCCGGCGCGAGGTGGTGAAGGTGCGGGTCAATGCCGCCTACAGCCACCTTTCCGACACCGCCCTCACCGGCAGCCTTCTGCGCGAGATGGTGCTGTTCGAGGCGGCGCGCGACGGGCGGCGCCCGACCCGCGACGACGAGATCGGCGCCTTCGCGGCGGCGGTCAAGCTGTTCGACGCCTGGGCCGACAACCAGGGTGGACGGGAGGCGTTCGAAAGCTTCCAAAACGCCTTTTCTCTTGGTAGAAGGCTCTCCTTCTGGGAAGCCTCGTCGACGATCGACCACGATCGCGGGGTGACCCGGGAAACGATCGAGGGGCTCCGCGCGAAGGTGGATCGCCCCTCGTAGGGTGGGTGTTAGGATGGTGATCGAGACGTTCGTCGCGGCGGCTACCTTGGCGTCGGCCGCCGATCTGAAGCTGCTGGCGGCCCCCGTGTCGACGGCGGTCGCTTCAGCCCATGGACCGGTGCGCGCGCCGGAGCTCGTCCGCCCGCTCCCGGAGCGCCGCCGCGCCCCTCGGCCGTCCCCCACGCTCGGCACGATCCCCGAGCGCCTGGCGATTCCGCTGCAACGGCTGCAGGCCGCGCAGGCGGTGACCGAAGCCGACGCGCTGCTTCGCCGAACCGAGGTCGAGATCGCCGCGGCGCGACGAGACGACGCGCGCATCGCCCTGGACGGAGCGCTGTTCCGGCTCGAATCGGCGCGCCGCCTGCTCCGCGACGACGCCCGACTCGAGGACCTCGACCGCCGTGAGCGCGAGCTGCGCCTTCGCCTCGACGGATTCGACGTCGTCCCGATCAAGCTCGTCCCGCGCGAGCCCGGAGGCGAGGCCCCCCCGGCCCGCCCGGTGAAGCTCCCGCGCCGCGACGAGCTGCCCGTCGGTTAGCTCAGCCGGGCACGATCTCCACCGGAGTCCCGAGCGGGCAGGCGTGCCAGAGCTCCTCGATCGCGCCGTTCTCGAGGGCGACGCAGCCCCAGGTCCAGTCGGAGCCGATCCCTCCGCCGTGCAGTCCGACGGCCCCTCCGAGCGGCGTCTCCCACGGCGGGCGGCGCTTCGCCGCGATCGCCTCTTCGATGCGGCGCGCGGTCCGGGCGTCGATCCGGCCGTCGCCGCGCCCGGCCCGGGCATCCGCGCCGTTCGGGTAGTTGAGCCCGAGGAAGAGATGGAACGCCGAGGCCGGGTTCCGGTAACAGACGGCGTACGACCCTTCCGGGGTGCGGTTGTCACCTTGCCGCTGCTTGTGACCCACGGGAGACAGCCCGAGCGCGATCGGGTAGCGCGCGATCTCGGCCTCGCCGTCGTAGAGGATCAGCGCGCGCTCCGCCTTCCGCACGACGACCCGTGGAGCGGCGAGGGGAAACGCTCGCGTGCGCGCCGCGGACGCCGCCACGATCCGCCCGCGCGCGGCCGCGAGGCGATCCGCCGTGGGCGCGGCGAACGCCCGCCGCGCCGGCGGGCCGACGAGCGCGGCCGCGACTCCCCGGGCGATGGCGACGATCCCGAGCGCCGCACGAAGAAGGCGACGTCGCGCGGGGATCACCGGACCGCTCCGCCGCGCGGCGCCCCTTGCGCCAGCCAGGTTTCGACCAGCTGCATCTCCTCGGGCGAAAGCGGCGCGAGCCCGAGCGGCATTCCGAGAGGGGCCGCGCTCGGGGGATCCGACCGGGTGGGGGACCGCTCGCGGGTCCACTCGTGCGCCCGCGCGCGCAGGCGGGTTCGCAGCGGCGGTTCGCCGGTGACCGGATCGGGGTCGAGGATCGAGCGCCGTCGTCCGTCCGCGCCGATCGCGCCCCGCCGCGCACCCTCCCAGGTGTCGAGCTCCAGGCCGACACCGCGGAAGCCGAGTCCGCCGGTGTTCCCGGCCCCGCCGTCGCCGGCGTTCCGTTCCGGCGAGAGGTGGCAGTGGACGCAGGTCCTGGAGAAGACGCGCGCCGACACCTCGTCCCACCCGACCGGTCGCGCGAGCAGCGGCAGGGGGGCCGGGGGGAGCCCCCCAGGGAGCGCAAAGCGCGGGCCGTCCACCGCGGGACGCGCGTCGGACGGACGGGCGGCGAATTCGGCGGGTGCGGGGGGGTCGAGCGGCGCTCCGACGAGGAAGTCGCGCAGCCGCGCCGCATCGCGCGGAGAGAGGTCGTGGTCGGGCATCGTCACGCGCCCGCCGAAGGCCGCCGGATCGGCGATGAACGCGGCGATGTCGGCGGGGCGCATCCGATTGCGGGCATGGGCGAGATCGGGGGCGGCCGGCACCCCCGGGGACGGCGCGCGCCGGCCGAAGGCGTGGCAGCTCGCACAGCCGGCGGCGGCGTAGAGGCGTTCCCCTTCGGCGAGGTCGGACGCCGCCGTGGAGACCGGAATCGCCGCCGCCGCGGCCGCCTTTCCGGTCCGCGCCGGGCGCGACGATCCGAGGAACGCCGCGAGCGCCTCCGCGTCCCCGTCCCCGAGTGGGGCGCGGATCATCGACTCCTTCAGACCCGGTCGAATCTGGTAGGGGTCGCGCAGGTAACGGGCGATCCAACGGCGATCGAGCCTCGCCCCGGCGGCGGCGAGGTCGGGGACGGCGAGGTAGCTCTCCACGTTCCGCACTGCGGCGTCCCAATCGCGAAAGGTCTCGCGTCCACGCGCGCGCTCGAAGCCGTCGTAGCGGCTCGCGGCGATCCAGGCGTGGCAGCCGGAACAGGAGCGTCCGCGATCCGCGTGCGGCGCACGCCCCACCGCGGTGTGGCAGTGCCCGCACTCGAAGGCGTCGAACAGCGCCGCCCCGCGCGCCCGCAACGCGTCGTCGTCGGCGGCCGGCTTGCCAGAACCCCCGACGGCGGCGACGCCGAGCAGCAGGGCGAACGCGTATCGCACGGACGCTAGACCTCGACCGCCTTGCGGAGGTCGCGGGCGCCGGTCACGGCGTCGACGCGATCGAGCTCGGCGTCGGTCGCCTTGGCGTCGATCCGGTACGCCCCGCGGACCTCCTCGATCGCCGACTCCCGTTCCGATTCGCGCCAGAGCGCGATCGCCAGGATCACCTTCGCGCCGACCTGCTGCGGATCGTCCCGCAGGATCGACCGCGCCTTCTCGCGCGCGACCGCGGTCCGTCCGGCGAGGAGATCACGGCGAGCCTGGACCAGCATCCGCGTCGGGACGAGCGCCGGCTCCAACGCGGCGCAGGCGAACGCCTTCTCCGTGACGGCGAGCGAACCGAAGACGAGCGCGGCGCATCCGACGACCACGAAACGGCGAATCGAGCGATCGGCCATGGGGACCTCCTTCGCGCCGTCGAGGCGCTACCCGCTCCCGGAGCACGGGGCGTACCCGCCACCGACAACGAAAAGCGCCGGCGGTTCCGGCCACCGCGCCCCGGCCCGACGGCGGTCCGTAAAGGGGCTTTACAGGGCCACCTTGGAGGCCGATGCAGGGGAGGCGCAGCGCTCGTCGATCCAACCGCTGCCCTTCTTGTCGAAGCGGACGAGATACCACGCGCGGCTGGGGGTCGACTTCGCGCCGACCGAGCTGCCGAGGCCCTTCGACCTCGAGGGGGCCAAGACCTTCTGCGCGGGGCGGGTCTCCGGCGCCCCCGCCGCCGTGCCGAGGCCGAACCGGAGCCATTCGGCGAACCGGCGGTAGGTCTTCAATCGCAAGACGGCCGTTCCCGGCGGGAGGGACGCGACCACGGGGCTCTCGTCGGACGGCTCCCGATGGACCGGCGTCGGGTCGCACGAGGTCCGCATCGGCGTCTCGTCCGCCCCGACCTTCGCCTTCGACTCGAGCTGCGCCACGACGTTCGCCTCGCGCGTCTGGTCCGGCGGCGCGTTCGGTTCGTCGGGTCGCGCGATCGACGCCGCGGCGACGTTCTGCGCGGCGGCGACCGTCTGCGCGTCGAATTCGTTCGGTGATCGTTCCGTGTCCGCCGCGGCGCCCGGGGGCGGTGCGGCCGCCCGGCTCGGCGCCCGTCCCGTCGATCCGTCCGGCAACAGGCCGCGCGATCCGACGAAGACGACCGCGAGCAGCGCCGCGGCGGCGGCGCCCCCGAGCAGCACGGTTCGCGGCGACGCCGACGGGCGCAACGCCGTCCGCAGCGCGCGCGCCGCGTCGGCGGCGGACGGATATCGCGCCGCCGGATCCGGCTGCAACAGGCGCGAGACGACGGCGTCGAGCGCTTTGGCCCATCGCCGGTCGACCGCCGACGGCGGCGCGAACGCGCCGTGCGGCAGCCGGCCGGTGAGCGCTTCGTAGAGCATCACCCCGACCGAGAAGAGGTCGGAGCGGCTGTCGGTCGGCTCGCCCGCGCGCTGTTCGGGGGACATGTAGGGGAAGGTGCCGACGATCGCCGCCGTCTCGGTGAGCCGCGTCGCGTTCGATCCGGCGGAAGGATCGGGGCGGGCGATCCCGAAGTCGGCGAGCTTCGCACCGTCGTTCGACAGGAGCACGTTCGCCGGCTTCAGGTCGCGGTGCACGACGCCGTGCGCGTGCACCGCCTGCAGCGCCTCCAGGAGCCGGCCGAAGAGGCGCTCCACCTCCTCGGCCCCCGGACGCCCCTCGGCGAGGCGTGCGCGCAGATCGCGGCCGTCGACGAACTCCATCGCGAACCACGGGACGCCGTCCTCCTCCCCCGAATCCAGCACGCGCACGATCGCCGGATGGTCGAGCGACCGGAGCAGCTTCACCTCCCGGTGAAAGCGGGCGACGACGTCGGGCTCGCCCGCCAGCGCCGGGCTCAGGAACTTCACCGCCGCCGGCGAACCGTCGGCCGCGCGCGCGCGGTAGACCGTGCCCATCCCGCCGGCGCCGACGCGGCGATCGAGCGTGAACCCGCCGACCACCGAGCCGGTGCGGTCGGCCTCTGGCACGAACCGCGGCCGGCCGGCGGCGGTCCCCGCGCGCGAGAGATCGACCTCGGCGGAGCAGGCGGAGCAGGTGACGACCGACGCGGCCCCCGCCGGGATCGGCGTGCGGCAGGCCGGACAGAGGAAGCTCATCGCTCCTCCCGCCAGAGGTCGATCCCGAAGTCGGCGATCTTCTTGTCGAGCGTCGGCCGGCTGATCCCCAGCGCTTCGGCGGCACGCGACTTGATCCCGCGCGCGCGCTTCAGCGCCGCGACGATCTCCTCCTTCTCCAGGCGCGAGACCTTGTCGGCGAGCGCCGTCGTCTCGGTGCGGGTGGCCGAACCGGGGACGACCGGCGGACGGGTGGGGCCGCGCGACAACGCCGCCGCGACCTCGCGCTCGTCGACGGGGCTGGTGTCGGTGGCGGCGCGATGGACCATCACCCTCTCCAGGACGTTCGACAGCTCGCGCGCATTCCCGGGCCACGATTGGCAGGCGAGGAGCGACAGCGCCCCGTCGGACAGACCCGGCTCACGGCGTCCGAGCGTCACGCAGATCCTCTCAAGCAACGCCCGGGCCAGGACCGGCAGGTCCTCCAACCGATCGCGCAGCGGGGGCAGGTGGAGGCGCAGCACGTTGATCCGGTAGTAGAGATCCTCGCGGAACGTCCCGCCCGCGATCGCCTTCTCCAGATCGCGGTGGGTCGCGGCGATGACCCGCAGGTCGACGCGCCGGGGCACCGCCGAACCGACGCGGTAGAAGGCCCGTTCCTGCAGCACGCGCAGCAGCTTGACCTGCGCCGAGGCCGACAGCTCGCCCACCTCGTCGAGGAACAACGTCCCGCCGTCGGACGCCTCCACCAGCCCCTCGCGCGGGCCGTTCGCGCCGGTGAAGGCGCCACGCTCGTGGCCGAACAGCTCGCTGTGGGCGAGCGACTCGGGCAGCGCGCCGCAGTTGACCGCGACGACGGGGCGCCCGGCGCGCGCGCCGCTCTCGTGGACGAAGCGCGCGATCTCCTCCTTCCCGGTGCCGCTCTCCCCGGTGACGAGAACGGTGGAGGGGACGGCGGCGGCGGCGGCAGCGGCGCGAAGGATCTCGCGCATCGCGGCGCTCTCGCCGACCGGACGCGCGCCCGCCGCCGGACGGATCCGCGCCGGCCCCCGACCGGCCTCGCCCGGCTCGAGGCCGCGCAGGGCCGCCACGGCGGCGAACGCGCCGAGCAACGCCGCCTCCGCGGCGCCGTATCGGGGCTGTTGCCGGTCGGCGTGGAGGAACCCCTCCACCGCATCACCGGAACCCTTCGCGCCGCGGGCCACGATTGGGGCGACGATTACCGATCGGAGCTTGTGGCGAACGACGCTCTTGGCCTCCTTGAGGCTGCGATCCTCGACCGCGTCCTCGACCGCCAGCGCGCGCCGCTCGGCCGCCGCCCGTTCCAGGACGGTGCGGGAGACCGAGACCGCCGCGCCGTCGCTCTTGCCCACCAGCGGCGTCGCCGACCGCCTCGCCGCGTCCCAGCGGAGGACGAAGGCCCGGTCGGGCCGCAACGCGAGGTCGACCGCCTGGAGCATCGCGCGGGCGGCGGTCTCGAGGTCGGCGGCCGCCGCCAACGATTCGGTGAGTGACCGAATCGCCTCGACCGAGCCGTCCGGTACGGCGCCGGCGGAATCGACGGAGGCCAGGGACGGCGCGGGGGACGGGGCGACCACCAACGTCGCCTCGCCGAACCGCGCCGCGGCGACGTCGATCTCGCCGTCGAGCACGAACAGCGAATCGCCGACCGCGATCTCGTCCCCGGGGCCGAGCGTCCGCGCCTCGGAGAGGCGTTCCCCGTTGACGAACGTCCCGTTCTGGGAGCCGAGGTCCTCGACGGTCACCGGACCGTTCGCCACCCGGAACCGGCAGTGCTCGCGCGACACCTTCTCGTCGAGCAGCTGCAGGCCGCAGGCGGAGGATCGCCCCACCGTGAGGGCCTCCTCGAGCTCGAGGCGCACCCCCCGCTTCGGACCGAACAGCGCCAGCAGAACCGCCACGTCGCGATTGTAACCCCTCGATCCGCCGCCCCGACGCGGCGGGCGACCGCGCGCCACCGTCCGGCGTACAATGTGGGGTCGTGCTCCGTCGCCCCCGCGCCTGGCTCTCGATCGCCGCCCTGGCGGCGGCGCTCGCCTGCGGCCGCGGCGGCTTGATCGGAGGCCCGACCGAAGCCGAAGACGACGACAGCGCGGACGACGACGACCATGAGAGCGGGGACGACGACGATTCGTCGAACACGCGGCCCCCCGTGACGCCCACCCTGGGGGACCTGCTCATCCACGAAGTCCTGTTCGACGCCGGGGGCGGTTCTCCGTCGTGCGATGCCGACGGCGACGGCGCGTTCAGCAACAGTCGTGACGAGTTCGTCGAGATCTACAACCCGAGCGCCAAGCGTCTCGACCTTCACGGCGTCACGATCTCCGACATCGTCGGCGTGAAGTTCATCTTCCAAGCCCCGCCCATCCTCGAGCCCGACGAAGCGTTCGTCGTGCTCGGCGCGACGACGGCCGGCACGTCGAACCCCGCCTTCTACGGAGGCGCGCACGTCGCGTTCTCCGGAGGCCTCGGCCTGAACAACTCGGAGGACCGGATCACCGTCACCCTCGACGGGCTGGAGCTGGACAGCGTCGAATGGACGGGTTTCTCGGCCGAGGACGACCAGTCCCTGACCCGGAACGTCCCCGGCCTGGACGGTTTTCATGCGCACGAGCCGTACACCTTCACCCCACCCGGCCAGCCTTCGGGAAGCCGCCGGTGCAGTCCGGGGTTGACCGAGCAGGGGGAGCCCTTTCCGGGGCCCACGTTCCGCTGATGGCGATCGTCGTCCAGAAATACGGCGGTTCCAGCGTCGCCGACCCGGAGAAGATCCGGAAGGTCGCCGAGCGGGTGATGCGCACCCGGCGCGACGGGCACGACGTGGTGGTCGTCGTCTCGGCGATGGGGGACACGACCGACGATCTGCTCGCGCTGGCGAAGCGCGTCACGCCGAACCCGGAGCGGCGCGAGCTCGACATGCTCCTGTCGGCGGGGGAGCGGATCTCGATGGCCCTGCTGTCGATGGCGATCCGCGAGCTCGGCGGCGACGCGATCAGCTTCACCGGGAGCCAGTCGGGGATCATCACCAACGACCGCCACGCCGACGCCCGGATCCTCGAAGTCCGACCCTTCCGCGTGCAGGACGAGTTGGCGCGCGGACGGATCGTGGTGATCGCCGGCTACCAAGGGGTCTCCTACCGGAAGGAGGTCACCACCCTGGGGCGCGGCGGCAGCGACACCACGGCGGTGGCGATGGCGGCGGCGCTGGGCGCCGCCTGGTGCGAGATCTGCTCCGACGTCGACGGCGTCTACACCGCCGACCCACGGGTGGTGCCCGCGGCGCGCCGCATCGGGACCCTTTCCTACGAGGAGACCCAGGAGATGGCCGAGGCCGGCGCCAGGGTGCTCAACGCGCAGGCGGTGGAGTTCGCCAAGGAGAAGGGGATCGCGATCTACGCCCGGGCCACCGCCGGCCCGCTTCCCGGCGCCGATCCCTCGGCCGACGGAACGGTCGTGCGCAAGGACGCGCCCCGCATGCCCGGGACGGTGGTCGGCGTGGCGAGCGAAAAGGAGATCCTGAGCTTGAGCGCGGCGGGGGCGGAGGTCGCGGACGGCCTGCTGGAGCTGCTCGACGCCCGCTCCACCCCCGGAAAACAGCTCCACGTGACCCGCGGCGGCGGCGGACTGCTCTCGATGGTGATCTCTCGCGAGAACCTGCACGACGAACCAAAGCTGCGCCAGCTGCTCGCGGAGCGGTTCGAGGGGCGCGTCGCCCTCGACGACGGCGCCGGTGCGGTGAGCGTGATCGGAGCCGGGATCAACGCCGCCTGGAGGAACGTGCGCCGAGGTGGCGCGGCGCTCGCCGCCGCCGGCATCGTCCCGCGCGGGATCGCCACCTCCTCCTTCCGGATTACCTGGCTCCTCCCCCGCGAGCGCGTCGACGACGCCGTCCGCACCCTTCACCGCGAGTTCCTCGAAGCCCCGCCGCCGCTGCTACCGTGACGTCGACTCCGGACCCCTTCCGATCGCGCGCGCGGTAGGCTAGAAGCCCTCGCATGACTCGGTCGTGGATCGTGGCGGGGGCGGCGTTCGGCGGGCTGGCGGTGGTCGCCGGAGCGTTCGGCGCCCATGCGCTGCGTGCGCGACTGCCGGCCGACGCGCTCGCCGTCTTCGAAACGGGGGCCCGCTACCTGATGTACCACGCCCTGGCGCTGATCGCCCTGGGCGTGGTCCGCGCAACGGCCGCCGACGGGAGCGCGCCGGCGGCGCGGACGCTCGATGCCGCCGGCTGGGCCTTCCTCGGCGGCTCGGCCGTCTTCTCGGGCAGCCTGTTCCTGCTGGCGCTGACCGGCGTCCGGGCGTACGGCGCCGTCACGCCGTTCGGCGGCGTGAGTCTGATCGTCGGCTGGGCGCTCTTCGCCTGGGGGGCCCGACGATGACGCCGACGCGCCTCTTCGTCGCCGGTCGATGGGTCGAGCCGTCCCGCCACGAGATGCTCCGCAGTCCCTGGGACGGCCGGGAAGCGGCATCCGTTCCGATCGCGGGTCCCGACGACGTCGAGCGGGCGATCGCCGGAGCCGTCCAGGCCGCGTCGGCGATGGCGGCCCTCGGGGGTTGGGAGCGTCGCGACCTCCTCCGCCGGATCGCCGACGGGATCGGGGCCCGCCGCGAGGACTTCGTCCGCGCGATCGTCGCCGAAAGCGGAAAGCCGGTCTCCGCCGCCAGGGCCGAGGTCGACCGGGCGGTCGTCACCTTCCAGCTCGGCGCCGAGGAGGCGACGCGGATCGCGGGGGAGTCGCTCGCGCTCGACGTGGAGCCGCGCGCCCGCGGCTGGCGGGCGACGGTGGAGCGCGTCCCGGTCGGACCGATCGCCGGGATCACGCCGTTCAACTTCCCGATCAACCTGGTGGCGCACAAGGTCGCACCCGCCTTCGCCGCCGGCTGTCCGATCGTGGTGAAGCCGGCCCCCCAGGCGCCGGGGGCGGCGCTGATCCTGGCGGAGATCGTGGACTCCGCCGGGGCGCCCGCGGGCGCGCTCTCGGTCCTCCCCTGCCCGCCCGAAACCGCATCGCTCCTCGTCACCGACCCGCGGATCCGCATGCTCTCGTTCACCGGAAGCGCGCGCGTCGGCTGGACGTTGCGCGCGCAGGCCGGCCGCAAGAAGGTCGCCCTCGAGCTCGGCGGGAACGCCGGCGTGGCGGTCGACGAAGGGGCCGACCTCGATCTCGCCGCTGCGCGCTGCGCCGCCGGCGCCTTCGCGCAAGCGGGTCAGGTCTGCATCAAGGTGCAGCGCATCCTGGTGCACGCGTCGGCGATCGAGCGGTTCACAAAGGCGTTCCTGCGCGAGGTGGAGACGCTCCGCGTCGGCGATCCCTCCGACCCGGCGACGGTCGTGGGTCCGATGATCGACGAGGCCGCCGCCGTCCGGGTCGAACGGTGGACGCGCGAAGCGGTCGATCGCGGAGCGCGTCTGTTGTGCGGAGGGACTCGTCGCGGAACGGTCGTCCAGCCGACCGTCCTCACCGGCTGCCGCGAGGACGACAAGGTCGTGTGCGAGGAGGTGTTCGGACCGGTGGCGACGCTCGGAGCCTTCCGCGAATGGGACGAGGCGCTGGCGAGGATCGATTCCGGGGAGTGGGGTCTCCAGGCCGGCGTCTTCACCCGCGACCTCGACCGCGCGCGCCGCGCCTTCCGCCGGCTGGAGGTGGGGTCGGTGGTGACCAACGAGATTCCGACCTTCCGGGTCGACGCCTCGCCATACGGCGGGGTCAAGGGCTCCGGCCTCGGGCGCGAAGGGGTCCGCTACGCCATCGAGGAGATGACCGAGCGCCGCGCCTGGCTGGTCCGCGATCCTTCGTAGCAGCGGACGGCCGGTCGCCGGCGCGAGAACGCACGACGGGCGCCGCCGAATCGCTCGGCGACGCCCGTCGGAAGCGTTACCGACTCAGGAGCCCGCGGCCGACTCCGAGAAGGTCGCGGTGTAGGTGTCGCAGCCGGTCCAGGTGACCTTGACGTTCCGCGTGCGTCCCTGGTGCACGAAGGAGAGGTCGACCTCCCCTGCGGTGATCAGCGAGAAGCAGAGCGGGTCGACCGTCATCGGAACCACCGTGTCGACGGTGAAGGCCGCCGCCCCCGACTCCTCCGGCGAGCGGAAGTCGACCGCCCACGAGCCGTCGACGGTATAGGTGCCGGCGATCAACTCGTCCCCCATCGCCCACGCCCCGTCGGGGTCGTAGACCGTCACCATGTCCATGTCCTGGCTGTAGTGGACCTCGCCGTCCTCGCCGACCATGTCACCGACCGCCGTCATGTCGGCATCGACCGAGAAGGCGCCGTCGGGTTCCGACGCCACGAGCGAGCCGACCCAGGAGGCCGAGAGATCTGCCCCTTCGCCCGAGAAGGCCAATTCCATGTCCGCGTCCATCGTGAACGCAAACGCCGCCGCCTGGGGATCGTCGTCCTGCACGTGCTGAAAGCCGTTCATCGAGTAGGTGAACCCCTCCTCGCTGTACGAGCAGTCGTAGGTGATCGTCCAATCGGTCGGGATCTGGTCGGCGTCGGTATCGGAAGCATCGCCGGATTCGGTATAGCAATCCTCCCCGTCGTGCTCGGGCTGAAACATCATCCCGCCGGCCACGACGGGCTCGAAATTGCTGAAACTTTCGTCGATGGTGCCGACGAACATGTCGGCTGCGAGTTCGCTCGTCTCCTCGTTGATGGCGGGAGTGGCCGACTCCCCCTCGTCGTCGTCACAGGCAGCCACCGTCCACGCCAGACACGCCATCATCGCTACCAGGGCCTTCTTCCGGTCCATACGATCCTCCGCGGTTCCGAGTCAGATCCCAGGTGCTTCGCCCGCTGCGTTCGTTCGTCTCCCCTTTCCCGTACCCCCGCCCTGTGCCCTTGGGCGGACGAATTCGTCTCCGGATCCTTCCGCTACGATTCGTCGTCCGATTCGACGACTTCGGTCACGGTGGTGTATTCGCCGCAGTCGGTCCACGTGACGGTCGTCGACAACGTCTCGTCCTCGAAGACCAGCACCGATTCGATCGCGCCCCCCACGATCCGCGATTCGCAGGCGGTGGAGATCTCGAGCAAGGCCGCCGTCGCGACGGTCCCCTCGCCGTGGCGGATCTCCCCGTCGACTTCGAGGTCGACCTCCCACGAGCCGTCGATCTCGATCGTGCCGTCCTCCAGTCCGTCCTTCGGGCTGGTCCAGGCGCCGTCCGTCGGCTCGTAGGTCGCGTCCCATTCGATCGATTCGGCGAAGTCGATCGCGGCGTCGGTGTCGAGGTCCTCGACCGTCCCTTCGACCATCGTCCCCTCGACGTCGCCGATGCGGCTGAAGCTGTAGCTTCCGCTCGAGATCACGGCCAGCATCCCCGTTCCGGTGATGGCCGCGCGAGTGCTGATCCCCTCTCGGGAGATCACGATCCCCGGATCGCCATCCGCGTCCCGCATGGCGAAGGTGCGCCGGACGTTGAGAGACGGATCGCCGAGCGCGGCGTCGAGCACCGTCACGACGCCCGAGACGGTACCGGTGCCGCGTCTCGGCTCGCAGTCGATCAAGGTGATGGTGATCAACACATCGCGAAATCCATCGCCGTCGACATCGGGAAGCGGCGTCCCGGTCGGCATCGGCGAACGCGTGACGCAGCTTCCGCCGGAGGCGAAGGCGAAGCTCGCGGCCGTCCCGCCGTCCGCCTGATCGACGGTATCCGAGGCGCTCCCGGCCAACGACTCTCCGGGATCGGCGCCGACGACCGGGTCGGCTCCGGGCTGGCCGGCGGTGCACGCGGAGAGGGCGAGCGCCGCGACCGTCACCCCCCACGAAGGAACCCGAACCATCTCTCCCCCGATCGGTGCCCCTCGCCGATTGTAACGCCGATCGATCTCGGCGCGGCCATCGACTTCGCAAGCCACGGGCGATGTAGAAAAATTCCGTCACGGCGCACGCGTTTCGGAGGCGCCGTCAGGCCGATCGAAGCGTGTTCTCCAGGAGTCGCAGCGCGATCCGGACGTCGTCGGATTGGCGGGAGATCTCCGCGATGCGGCGTGCGTCGGAATCGCTTCCGAGTAGGCAACTCGCGCGCGCACGCAGGCCCTCGGCATCCGGTCCCTCCTTGGACCGGGCGAGGAAGATCAACCCTTCGAGGACCTCCAGCGCCGTGAGCTCGGCCTTGTCTCGCTGCGGATCGAGGCGGGCGCGCGCCGACGTAAGGTCACGGGCCGCGTCGTCGACGTAGCCGCAAGCCGCCTTGGCGGCGCCGAGGAAACCGAGATACAGGCCTTCGAACCTCGGATCGCCGACGCCCCGGAACACCGCGACCGCCTTCTCGTATGCGTCGCACGCCTCCGACGGGCGCCCTTCCAGGTGGTCGATCAGCCCGATGTTCGCCCGAAAGAATCCGCTCGATCGCAGGTTGCCGACGTCCAGCAGGATCCGGATCGCCTCCTCCGAGTGCTGGCGCGCCTCGGCGTAGCGCCCCTCTTCGAGCAGGATCCCCCCGAGGCTGCCGACGACCGAGCCCTCGAAGGCGCGATCGCCGATCTCCCGGTAGATCTCCCGCGCGCGCTCGTAGCAGGCACGGGCCTCTTCGAAGCGCGCCTGCTGGCGGTGGAGGATTCCCAGGTTGTTGAGCGCGACCCCTTCGAAGCGGAGGTTCCCGCGTTCGCGGTGGATCGCCAACGCGCGTTCGTAGTGTTTCCGCGCCTCGCCGCCCGCGCTCGCTTCGACCGCCCCGAGATACCCACACGCCAGCGCCTCCACGCGCCGATCCCCCGCCGCACGGGCGAGGTCCAACGACCGCGACAGCTCCCCTCGCGCCTCGTCGAACCTCCCTTGCTGGTAGCTGGAGAAGGCGATCTGCGCATGGAACTGGGCCTCCAGTCCGACTTCGCGACCGGCCCGCGCGAGGAGGATCCCGCGGTCGAAATCGGCCCGCGCCTCGGTGGCCCGCCCACGGATGCGGCGGGCGCGGCCGCGCGCCTCCAGCACGCGCGCGAGCAGCAGCGGATCGACCTCCGCCCCCTCGGTCCGGGCGAGCGCCGTGTCGAGGATCTTCAGGTGCAGCTCGAACGGACCGCGGGTGGAGAGGACCGGGTCGAGGACCAGGATCGCCCGCAGCGCCCGCTCGATCGCCCCCCCCGCCCCCGTCTCGCGTTGGAAGATCGCGAAGAGGTTCTCCAGCTCGGTCGCCAGCCGGCGAAGGCGCTCCACGCCGCCGTGGGCGTCGACCCCCTCCGCCCACTCCCCGGCGACGCGAAGGTAGTAGGCGCCGTGGCGGTCGAGCGCGGCGGACTCCTTGCCCGAGCTCCGCAGCTTCTCGGCGGCGTACTCCCGGATGTTGGAGTACATCCCGAACCGAAGCTCGTCGGGGAACTCCGCCGGCTCCCACGCACGGAGCAGCGACTTGTCGCGGAGCGATTGGACGACGTCGAGCGGCCAAGGCGCTCCGTCGTGCGCGGAAAGATCGATCACCTCCTCCGCCGCCTCGAGGCTGAAACCCCCGTGGAAGACGGAGCACTGGGCCAACGCGTCCTGCTCGAACGGCTGCAGGAGGTTCCACGACCAGTCGATCGCGCCGCGCAGCGTCGCCTGCCGGGCGGTGACGTCCCGGCGGGCGCCTCCGAGGAGATCGAATCGGCGGGGAAGCCGCTCCAACAGCTTCTGCGGCGAGAGGACCCCCATGCGCGCCGCAGCCAGCTCGCTCGCGAGCGGAATGCCGTCGAGCTGCTTCACGTTCTC
>CAYJRR010000022.1:0-41477 GCA_964372275.1 uncultured bacterium | reverse complement strand
ATCGGCCACGGGATGGAGGCCGACTTCAACCGCAAGGGGACCTCGACCTACGCCACGCGCATGGGGAAGCCGATCGCCGAGTCGTTCGTCAACGTGGTCGACGACGGCACGGTGGAGAACGCGCGCGGCGCGATCAACGTCGACGACGAGGGGAACGCCACCGAGAAGACCCATCTGGTGCAGGACGGCGTGCTCGCCTCCTACCTGCACGACCGGATCAGCGCCAAGCACTACGGCGTGAAGCCGACCGGTTCCGGGCGGCGCGAATCGTTCCGCCACGTCCCGATGCCGCGCATGCGCGCCACCTACATGCTCCCGGGGCCGCACAAGGCGGAGGAGATCGTCCGCTCGGTGAAGAAGGGGATCTACTGCGAGTCGTTCTCGAACGGCCAGGTGAACATCGGCGCCGGCGACTTCACCTTCTTCGTCAAGACCGGCTTCCTGATCGAGGACGGGAAGCTCACCCGGCCGATCAAGGACACCAATCTCATCGGCAACGGTCCGGAGGTCCTGGCCAAGATCACCATGGTCGCCGACGACCTGCAGATCGACGAAGGGGGCTGGACCTGCGGCAAGAACGGCCAGAGCGTCCCGGTGTCGCAGGGGATGCCGACGGTGAAGGTCTCGGCGATGACGGTCGGAGGCCGGGCATGAGCGCCCTCTCTTCCGAGGCGTTGACGGCGCTGGCCGACCGGTCGATCGAGCACCTCCTGAAAAAGGGGGCCAAGGAGGTCGCGGTCGTCGTCGGCCGCGGCCGCTCGGTGGAGTGCGAGATCCGGGAGCGGAAGGTCGAGAAGCTCCAGGAGTCGGCCTCCGCGTCGATGTCGGTGGCGGTCTACGCCGACGGGCGCTTCTCCGGCCACTCGACGAACGACCTGCGCTGGGAGTCGGTGGCCCCCTTCCTCGAGAACGCGCTGGCGATGACCCGGCTGCTCGAACCCGACCCGTTCCGCACGCTCCCCGACCCGACGCTGTACGAGAACCGCCCGTCGGTCGACCTCGGATCGGCCGATCCTGCGTACGGGAAGGTCGAGACCGCCTCGCGCAAGGCCAAAGCGCGGGAGATCGAGGACGCGGCCCTCGCGGCCGGCGAGCCGGGAGAGATCCAATCGGTGACCACCTCCTTCAGCGACGGCTGGGGGGAGTCGATCCGCGTCACCTCCAACGGCTTCCGCGGAACGCAGGACTCGACCTCGTTCTCGGCCTACGCCGAAGCGACGGTGAAGGACGGCGACAAGCGGCCCGAAGACTATTGGTACGTCGTCGCGCGGCGCTTCGACGAGATCCGGGATCCGGCGGCGATTGGACGCGCCGCGGTCGATCGAGCCCGGGCGAGGATCGGCGCGCGCAAGGTCGCGGGGGGAACGCTACCGGTGCTGGTGGAGAACCGGTCGGCGGGGCGGCTGCTCGGCTTCTTCCTGGCGGCGACGAGCGCCTCCGCATTGCAGCAGAAGCGCTCCTTCCTCGACGGAAAGCGAGGACAGAAGGTCGTTTCGGAAAAGCTCACCGTCGTCGACGACCCGCTGATCCCCGGCGCCCTCGGATCGCGTCTCTTCGACGGCGAAGGGATCTCCTCCCGGCGGCTGCCGATCGTGGAGAAGGGGGTACTCCGCAACTACTTCGTCGACACCTACTACGGCAAGAAGCTGAAGATGGAGCCGACCACCGGCGGGATGTCGAACCTGGTGATCTCCTCCGGAACCCGTGACTTCGCCGCGCTCCAGGGGTCGATGAAACGCGGGATCGTCGTCACCTCGTTCCTCGGCGGGAACTCCAACAGCCTGACCGGCGACTTCTCGGTCGGTATCCAGGGATACCGGGTGGAGAACGGTCGGCGCCAGGAGGCGATCGCCGAGATGAACCTCTCCGGCAACCACCGCGACTTCTGGGAGAGGCTGGCCGAGCTGGGGTCGGACGTCTGGACCTACTCCTCGGTGCGCATCCCGTCTCTCCTGTTCGACGGGGTGTCGGTCTCGGGCGCGTGACGCGGCGGATGGTCGTATGATCCGGATCGGATGCGTTCGCTTCGGGTCCTGCTGACCTTCGTCCTCGCGACGATCGCGTCCACGACGGCCGACGCCGCGGAGAGGAATCGCGTCGCGGTGATCGGGCTCGGGCCCGCGGCGACCGCGGGGGAGCTGCAGCGGACGGTCGAGACGCGGCTGGTCGCGGGCCGGCGGTTGACGCTGGTCGACCTCGCCGGCGCTCGGGGCGATGACCCGCCGGTCGATCCGGCCACCCTGCGTGAGGTCACCACCCTGTTCCAGCAGGCGAGCGATGCCTACTACGAAGATCGGTCGGCGGTGGCCCTCGACCGGCTGTCGGCCATCGCGCTGATCCTGGAAAAGAGCGGCTCCTTCCCGCTCGCCGAACGGATCCGCCTCCTGCTGTGGAGGACGGCCGTCTTCCTCGCGCTGAACGACCAGGCCCAGGCGGAGTCGGAGGCGCTCGCCGCGCTCAGCCTCGATCCGAAGCTCGTCGTCGACCTGCAGGAGTTCCGACCGTCGCTCAAGGAGGCGATCGACCGGATCCGCCGGAAACACCGGTTCACCCCGATCGCCGTCGACGGCCTGCCCCCGCGATCGTGGGTGAAGCTCGACGGACGCACCGTCGGGCCGACCTTCCACGCCACGGCGGGAAGGCACACGTTGGCCGTCGCCGCGCCGGGACGCCGGGAGGTAACGCGGACCTTCCAGGTGCCGAGCCCACCGGGGCCCGCGGAGTCCTCCGGGGATGCGCGGACGGGCGAACCGATGGCGCTGGTGATGGCGCTTCCGAGCGCGATCGATCCGCCGGTGGAGGTGGCGTTCGACGCGCTCTTGTGGCGAGGCGCCCCCGGACCCGACGACGCCGTCCTGCTCGCCGCTTTCGCCTCCCGAGGCGTCGATTGGCTCGTACTGGTGGGGACCCGGGGCGAGATGCCGGAGGTCCGCGCGGCGATCGTCGCGCTCGACGGATCGGCGCGGGCCACGGCGAACAAGTTCACGGCGGCGGAGGCCGCGGGCGGCGCGCTCGCCGCGTGGACCGAACAGAAGCTCCGGGTCGGCATCGAGGTTCGGGCCCCGGGCGCCGAACCGCGCGGAGCGGGGAGCGAAGGACGTGGCGGCGACGGCCGCGCCATTTCGGACCGTTCGCCGGGTGGCCGCGGTCCCGTCCCTCCGCGCGAATCGGCCAAAGCACGTGCCCGGGGAGCGGTCGACGTCGACGCCGAAGGAGGCGGGCTTTTCGTGCTGCGCACCCGATCGCTGCGCGGCCGGGACTGGGGCCCCTTCGACAGCTCCTTCAACGGCGCCGGTCCTCGGGCGCGCGTCGCGGCGGGCTGGAGGGCGCTGTTCCTCGAAGCCGACGCGATGCTGCTCTCGTACTCCTTCTCCTCGCTCGAAGTCGATCTGCCGAACGGCGAGCCGGGGACGACCGACGGCGGGTCGAGTCACCGCGTGCGGGCCTCGGTCGGTGGCCGATGGAGACCGAAAGGGGCGAACGGCCCGTCGCTCGCGGCGTCGGTGGGCACGATCGCCGAGACGCACCGGTCGAACGACTTCGAGGACCCGGAGGCCGGACCGGACGACAGCGGCACGCTCGGACTGCTCACCTCGTACCGGCGAAGATCGGCGGAGCTGCGGCTCTCGACGGCGGTGCCGTTCGGGATCGGGGGGACGGCGTATTCGTTCCGTGGCGCCCTCGCCGTGGCGCCGGGCCTCTCGTGGACCGAGTCTCCGGAGGGCAGCAGCGGCGACGATCCCGACCCCGGCCCGGCGGTCGGCTGGAGCGTGGGCGTTTCGGCCGACGCCGGAGCACGGTGGACGTTCGGCCTCTACTACGAGGGGGAACTCCGGCAGGTCCGGTTCGACGGAGTCTCCACCATCCCCACCGACCCCGAGATCGTCGACGCCACGATCGACGAATCGTTCCACGCCCTCGGCCTCACCGCGGGCTGGCGGTTCTAGGGAGAGACGGCCCGGACGGTGCCGGCCTTCACGTCGACCGCGAAGCGCAGCTCGCCGTCGGCGGGGACCTCGATCGACATCGACCGGTCGAAGCCGGCGGTGGCGTTGATCAGACGGAGCGAATGGCGTCCGGCAGGAAGCCGGTGGCCGCGAACCGACTCTCCTGCGACCTTCTTGCCGTCGACCCAGATCTCCACCCATGGTCGCGCGGTCACGGTCAGAGCGCCGGTCTCGACCTTGGCCGGCGCCTTCCGGCTCGCGCCCGGGAGCGCCTCGACCGGGGCGCGGATCGGGGTCGTCGACGGTGCGGCGCCCGCGATCGGCGGGGCGGCGAGGGAAGCGGGCGCGGCCGCCGGAAGGGCGGCGGGGGCGGCCACCGGGACGGACTTCGGCGCGGCGGGGGCCGTCGCGATCACCGGGACCGACGCAGTTCCACCGGCCGCCGGCGGCGCGGTCGAAGCGACGCGCGTCGTCGGCCTGGTATAGATCCCGAAGGCGGCGAGCGCGAGCACGACGATCCCGGCGACGACGGCCGGGCCCCACCACGGTCGGATCTGCGCGACCGAGGTGCGTTCCCCGCGCGGATCGACCTTCACCGCCACCGCCGGAACCGGCTGGTGCTTCGAGACCATCGTCGGCCCGGCGACGCCGTCCTCGGCGCCGCGCGCCGGTGGGCGCCGGTCGACGGCCGTTTCGAGGCCCTCCCCGGTCGCCGCACTCCCCCGCGACGCCGTCCCGGCCGCTCCCCCTCTCGCCCGGGCCGCCGCCAACGCCCTCGCGTCGGTCGGCCCGGGCGTCGACGCCCCGGGGCCGGTCGCCGTCGTCGCCTCCATCCGGCGAATGTTCCTCTTCAGACTCAGCTCGTCGACCGTCGCCGTCGGCGGTTCCGCCGGAAGGGTGGTCGCTTCGTCCGGCCGTTCGGGGAGGACCGGATCGGGCTCCGACTCGTGCTTGAGCTCCTCCGCGAAGAGGCGCTGCATCATGCTCGCCAGCGCGCGCCGCGCCTGCACGATCCCGTCGACCCCCAACGCGGCGGTCAGCGCCGCCTCGAGCTGCACGGCATCGGCGAAGCGGTCGGCGGCGCGTGGCTGGAGGACGGTCCGCAGGATCCGGGCGACGTCCTCGCCCACCTTCTCCAACGCCCGCTCGTCCGGACCACGAAACGTGGACAGCTTCTGGTAGAGCTCGTGGGCGCCGGTGGCCCAGAACAGTCGATCCCCGACCAACATCTCGTAGATCACGGCCCCGAGCGCGAACAGGTCGCTGCGGTTGTCGAGCGGCTGCATCGAGACCTGCTCGGGGCTCATGTAGGCGAGCTTCCCGCGCACGTGACCGGTCTGCGTGCGCGAGAGCGCGCTCGCCACCTTGGCGATCCCGAAGTCGGAGACCTTCACTTCGCCGCCGAACGACATCAGCACGTTCTGCGGGGAGACATCGCGATGCACGATGTTGAGCGGCTTCCCGGTGGCGTCGGTCTTGGTGTGCGCAAACCCGAGACCCTTGCAGGCCTCGACGCCGATGTAGAGACCGACCTCGCGCGGCAGGCGGCTGCCTGCCTCCTTCAAGCGGTGGAGCAGCTGCGCCAGGTTGCCGCCGGGGACGTACTCCATCGCGATGAAGTAGTCGGCGCGACCGACCTGTCCGAAGTCGAACACCTGCACGATGTTCGGGTGCGCGAGGGTGGCGACGAGCTTCGCCTCCTCGACGAACATCTCCGTGAACTCCCCCTCCTGGACCAGCTGGGAGAGGACCTTCTTGATGGCGACGACCTTCTCGAATCCGGCGGGCCCCTGCGCCTTGGCCTTCCAGATCTCGGCCATCCCTCCCGTCCCGACGAGCCGGACGAGGTGGTAGCGACCCAAGCGCTGGGCGCTCGTCGTGGGCGGGACCACGGGGCGATTGTACACCGGCGCCTACGGAAGGCGGAGAACGGGCCGGCGCGATCGCGACACTCCGAATCCACGACGCGCAGCCGCCCAACCGACCGCGACCGCGGAGGAGACGGCGACTGTCGCCATGGCGTGCGCCACGAATTCCCCTTGTACTGCGGCGTGATTCAGGAGCGGCACCCCGAGGGAGACGGCCCCGTAGATCGCCAGCGGCACCGCGACCGAGACCCCGGCGCGCAGCCCTTCGACGACGAGGAGCAACGTCGTGACGTAGATCCCGACGCCGACGGCGCGACGGAGTACCTTCGGCGTTAGCGGTCCCCAGCGGACGTCGTACGCGTGGAGGCCGATCGCGAGGACGATGCGCACCGTGTTGGCGGTGAGGGTCACGACGTAGGCGAGGATGGTCGCCACGGCGAGCCGCGCCGCCGCCGCGGCGAGCGAGTCGATCCGCCGAAGCCAGATCCACGCGATCGACAGGAAGGCGACGATTCCGAAATTGAGCCCCGCGCAGGCGGGAACGATCGCGAAGAGGAGTGTCGTGTTGACGTACCCGACCCCGGGCTCGAGATCGAACGGCCGTCCGGTCACCCAACCACCGGTCGCAGCCACCGGCGCGAGGAGCCACTGCAGCGCATCGACCGACGCGCTGGAGTAGAACCGCTTGACCGCGTAGGCGATCGACAGCGCGGCCCCGGCGAAGAGCCAGGGAGCGGCGTGATCCCGACGCCGCGCGGGCGACCCGATCACCTAGAGCCTCCTCGCCTCGGAGGCCGGGCGACGGAGGTGCTGGACGATGGCAATAGCCCCGAGCGCCAGCAGAAGCGCGATCAGCTCCGGTTCGTCACCCACGTCCATCCCCCCCACCGCCCGCTCGCTTACCCCCTCGGGCAGCGGGAGCGGTTGCGCCACCTCGCGTCCGTCGCCGCCGGCGTTCCGCACGACGTCGTGAACCGCGACGAAGGAGGTGAAGGCGGTCAATACCTCGTAGGTCAGGCCGAGCCTGACGACCTCGCTTCGCTGATCGTCGGTGAGCCGTCCCGGCGCGAAGGCCCAGAGGTTCGAGACGCGGGTGCGCACCCAGAGATAGCGCAGCGCGCGATGGTCGGGCGACGGTTTCGACTCGCCGACGGCGAACGACCGTGCGTAGCGCCCCTCGCCGGAGATGCCGCTGACCTCGATCGTCCCCGTCGCCTTCCCGCGCCACTTGCCGTGGACGACGAGCGGACGGTCGGCGAGCACGTCGGGGAACGCCGCCGGTTCCACGTCGTAGGCGTCGAAGCCGGGAAAGCGGATCCGGATGTCGGTCAGCACCGGACTGCGGATGTACCCGCGAAACCGGTTCGCCACCGCGAGCGCCTGTGAGGGGTGGGTCACCACGAACGGCTCCCCCAGCCCCGCCTTGGCCACCCCTTCGACCAGGAAATGGTTCACGCTGCTCCCGATCCCGAAGGAGACGTGGCGGTCCCGTCGAGGAAAGGTCGGGAACTGCGGCGAAATCCGGTAACGGGTCGACGAAACGGAATCGGTCGCCGTGGACGCCGGCCCACAACGCGTGGCTTCGGACCCGCGAGTCGATGGGTTCACCGCGCGGTTTTCATTTTGACGGCCCCGGGGTCGGCGCGTAGTCTTGGCGGGTTTTTTTCGGAGGTTCCGAAATGCCCGCGAACACGCTCCAGAACTACGTCGACGGGGCCTGGGTCGACTCCACCGGAAGCACGCTCCTCGAGGTGACGAATCCGGCGACCGGCGAACGGCTCGCCAACGTCCCACTCTCGACCTCGGCCGACGTCGACCGCGCGGTGCGCGCCGCGTCCGCCGCCTTCCCCGCCTGGCGCGCGACGCCGCCGGTGCAGCGGGCTCGGTACCTCTTCAAGTTCAAGGCATTGCTCGACGCCCACCGCGAGGAGATCGCCCGCCTCTGCAACGCCGAACACGGCAAGACGCTGGCGGAGTCGACCAACGATGTCGGCCGCGGGATCGAGAACGTGGAGCACGCCTGCGGGATCCCGGCGCTGATGATGGGTCAGAACCTGGAGGACGTGGCGAGCGGCATCGACTGCGCGGCGACGCGCCAACCGCTCGGCGTCTTCGCGGCGATCGCCCCCTTCAACTTCCCGCCGATGGTGCCGCTCTGGTTCCTCCCCTACGCCGTAGCCTGCGGCAACACCTTCGTGCTCAAGCCGAGCGAGCAGGTCCCGCTTTCGCAGCGGCGCATCTTCGAGCTCCTCGCCGAGGTCGGTCTCCCCAAGGGGGTCGTCAATCTCGTCAACGGCGGCAAGGAGGTGGTCGATCGATTCTGCACCCACCCCGAGATCAAGGGGGTGTCGTTCGTCGGATCGACCCCGGTGGCGCGCCACGTCTACGAGCTCGCCGCCAAGCACGGGAAACGGGTCCAGTCGCTCGGCGGGGCCAAGAACTACCTTGTGGTGATGCCCGACGCGGTGATGGACAAGGCCATCCAGAACGTGTGCGACTCGATCTACGGCTGCGCCGGTCAGCGGTGCCTGGCCGGCTCGATCGTGATCGGCGTCGGCGACGCCTACGAAAAGGTCCGGGCGGGGCTGCTCGCCGCCGCCAAGTCGATCGTCGTCGGAAACGGCGCCGATCCCAACGTGACGATGGGGCCAGTGATCAGCCGCCGCCACAAGGACAAGGTCCTGGGCTACATCCAGGCCGGGGTCGACGAAGGGGCGACGCTCCTGCTCGACGGCCGCCAGCATCCGGCCGCGGCCGACGCGAACGGCAACTTCCTCGGACCGACGATCTTCGAAGGGGTGAAGCCCGCGATGAAGATCATGAAGGAGGAGATCTTCGGGCCGGTCGTCTGCCTCATGAAGGCGGCCGACCTGGACGAGGCGATTGCCCAGGTGAACGCCACCGAGTTCGCCAACGCCTCTTCCATCTACACCGCCAGCGGAAAGAGCGCGCGCGAGTACGCCTACCGCGCGCACCCGGCGATGCTGGGGGTGAACGTCGGCGTCGCCGCGCCGATGGCCTTCTTCCCCTTCGGCGGCGCCAAGGCGTCGTTCTTCGGCGACGTGAAGGCGCACGGCCCGGCGGCGATCGACTTCTACACCGACCGCAAGGTCGTCATCACGAGGTGGTTCTGATGCGGCGCTTGATGCTGGTTGCCTTGGCCGCAGCCGGCATCGCCGGTTGCTACCGTGCGCGCACCCGCGTCGTTTCCGGCGCGGCGCTCCCCGACCGAGACGGGTCGATGCTGACCAACTTCCTCAGCGCGCCGCTCCGGCCCGGGATGCCGTCGGAGCAGACGCCGGGCTCGATCTCCCGCGCCGCCATCGCCGATGAAGCGTGGATCGAATCGCTCGACGACGGCAAGGTATGCCTGCGTATCGTCGTCCGAACCGCCGCCGGCCTCGACTCCCCGCTCGGCGATTGGCGCTTGGAACTGAACGCGAAACAGGTCTGGCCCGAGGCGGAAACCGTCACCGTTCGCGACTGGCCCTATACCGGTGAGCGCGATCTGCTGGTGGCCGACGCCGTAGGGGCGAGCGCCTTCGCGGCTCTACGGATCGCGCAGCCGGAGGAGAAGATCTTCCGGGTGGTGGAGCGCGCAGCCCGGGTTTGCGCCGCGACCCCCCGAGGAACCGGCGACCTGACGCTTTCCCTCGTCCTCCCGCAGGACGACCGGCGCGGCCACTGGGGCGAAACCTTCCGGTGGCAGTTTCGATGAGTGGAGTCGACGAGATCCGATCCATCTTCACGAGGTAGGCACATGGCACGCAACGTCATCGGCGGCTTGATCCAGTGTTCGAATCCCGTCAACGACTCGAACGCGTCGGTGGAGACGATCCGCAACGCGATGTTCGAGAAGCACCTCTCGTTCATCGACGAGGCGGGCAAGCAGGGGGTGCAGATCCTCTGCCTGCAGGAGATCTTCAACGGCCCCTACTTCTGCCCGTCGAAGGACCTCTCCCGCTGGGCCGACAACGCGGAGTCGGTGCCCGGACCGACGGTGGAGAGGCTCTCCAAGTACGCCGCCAAGTACAAGATGGCGATGGTGATCCCGGTCTACGAACGGGAGATGGCCGGCGTCTACTACAACACCGCGGCGGTGGTCGACGCCGACGGGACGTACCTCGGCAAGTACCGCAAGAACCACATCCCCGACACCGGCCCGGGGTTCTACGAAAAGATGTTCTTCAAGCCGGGAAACCTGGGCTATCCGACCTTCCAGACCAAGTACGCCAAGATCGGTGTCTACATCTGCTACGACCGGCACTTCCCGGAAGGGGCGCGGCTGCTGGCCCTGAACGGGGCGGAGATCGTCTTCAACCCGTCGGCGACGGTCGCGGGTCTGTCGAAGTACCTCTGGAAGCTGGAGCAGCCGGCGCACGCCGTGGCCAACGGCTACTTCATCGCGGCGTCGAACCGCGTCGGCACCGAGGCGCCGTGGAACATCGGCCAGTTTTACGGGTCGTCCTACTTCTGCGATCCGCGCGGCAACTTCCTCAAGGTCGGATCCGAGGACAAGGACGAGCTGGTGGTCGCGGAGATGAACCTCGACCTCATCGAAGAGGTCCGCCGGGTATGGCAGTTCTTCCGCGACCGGCGCCCCGAAACATACGGCGACATGGTCAAGCAGCTCCCCTAACGGGATCGCGATGCGCGTCGGAATTTCCGAGCTTTCGATCCTCGCGACCGTCCTCGCCCATTTCGTCTTCGCCTGGGCGGGGTCGGAGATGGCGCGCTCGAAGGGAAAGCCTCGGCTTTTCGGCGCGCTGCTGGGATTCGGGTTGGGGGTGATCGGCCTGGTCGTGCTGATGACGCTTCGCGGCCGTCGGCAGGTCAAGCTGCACCGGCTCTCGACGCTCGCGTCGCCGAGCGAGGAACATTCCCAGTAACGGAGATTCGATGAAGACGCTGGTCAAGAACGGAAACGTCGTCACCGCCACCGACACCTACAAGGCCGACCTCCTGATCGAGGGGGAGAGGATCTCCCAGATCGGCGCCGATCTCTCGGCGATCGCGGTCGATCGCACGATCGACGCCACGGGGAAGTTCGTCATTCCGGGCGGAATCGACGTACACACCCACCTCGACATGCCGTTCATGGGGGCCTCCTCCGTCGACGACTTCGAGACCGGAACGATCGCCGCGGCCTACGGCGGCACCACCTCGATCGTCGACTTCGCCATCCAGGAGCGCGGGCATTCGCTCCGACAGGCGTGGGAGACCTGGATGGGGAAGGCCGAGGGGAAGGCGGCGATCGACTACGGATTCCACATGATCATGCGCGAGTCGAACGATTCGCTCCGCGCCGAGATGGGGGACCTGGTCAAGGAGGGGGTGACCAGCTTCAAGCTGTTCATGGCCTACCCCGGCATCTTCTACATGAGCGATGCCGACATCTTCCGCACCATGCAGCGGTCGGGGGAGATCGGCGCCACGATCTGCATGCACGCCGAGAACGGCCCGGTGATCGACGTGCTCGTCGAGCAGGCGCTACGCAAGGGGCACACCGCGCCGAAGTACCACGCGCGGACCCGCCCGCCGCGTTTGGAGGCGGAGGCGACCTACCGCGCGATCTGTCTGGCCGAGGTGGCGGACGTTCCGGTGTACATCGTCCACCTCTCGGCGGCGGAGGCGCTGGAGCAGGTGACCGCCGCGCGCGACCGCGGCCTGCCGGCGCACGCCGAGACCTGCCCGCAGTACCTCTTCCTCTCCTACGACAACTACGAGGAGCCGGGCTTCGAGGGCGCCAAGTACGTGATGAGCCCGCCGCTGCGCGACCGGTCGAAGCAGGATCAGCTGTGGAGGGGCCTCAAGTTCAACGATCTGCAGGCGGTCGCCACCGACCACTGCCCGTTCTGCATGAAGGACCCCAAGGGGGCGCTCGGCCCCGGCGTCGGCTCGATCGGCAAGGAGCTGGGGAAGGACGACTTCTCCAAGATCCCCAACGGCGCGCCGGGGATCGAGACCCGGATGGTGCTGATGTACGACGGCGGCGTGGCGGCCGGGCGGATCTCGATGAACCGCTTCGTGGAGATCACCTCCACCGCGCCGGCGAAGATCTTCGGCCTGTTTCCGCGCAAGGGGACGATCGCCGTCGGCAGCGACGCCGACATCGTCGTTCTCGACCCGAACCGCGAACAGACGATCTCGGTCAAGACCCACCACATGCGCGTCGACTACAACCCCTACGAGGGTCGGCGGGTGAGGAGCGTGGTGGAGACGGTGCTGTCGCGCGGCGAGATGGTGATCGAGAAGGAGAAGCTCGTGGCGAAACCCGGCCGCGGCCGCTACATCAAGCGCACGCCGAGGGCGTGATGGACACCAAGACCGTCCGCGCCAAGCACAACGAGTTCCTGTTCGGGGCCTCGAACTACTACGAGGAGCCTATCGTCCTGGTGAAGGGGAAGGGGACGCGACTCGAGGACCTCGACGGGAAGTGCTACCTCGACTTCTTCGGCGGGATCCTCACCGTCTCGGTGGGGCACGCCAACGAGGCGGTCAACGCGGCCGTGACGGCGCAGCTCCAGCGGCTCGGACACGTCTCGACGCTCTACCCGACGCTGCCGATCGTGGAGTTGGCGGAGACGCTGGTGGGGATCGCGCCGGGGAAGTTGGGAAAAGTGTTCTTCAGCGCCTCCGGGACCGAGGCCGACGAAACGGCGGTGATGATGGCCCAGGTCGCCACCGGCAACCTGGAGCTGGTGGCGCTGCGCCACGGCTACTCCGGGCACTCGGCGCTGGCGAAGAACCTCACCGCCCACCAGCCTTACCGCGCGGTGCCGTCGCAGATCGCGGCGATCAAGCACGCGCACAACGCCTACTGCTACCGCTGCCCGTTCAAGCTCGAGTACCCCTCCTGCGGCGTCGCCTGTGCCAAGGACATCGAGGAGCTGATCCGCACCACCACCACCGGACGGATCGCCGGGATGCTGGCCGAGCCGATCCAGGGGGTGGGCGGGTTCATCACCCCGCCCGAGGAGTATTTCCAGATCGCGGCGGAGATCGTGCGCAAGCACGGCGGCGTCTTCATCTCCGACGAGGTGCAGACCGGCTTCGGCCGCACCGGGACGATGTGGGGGATCGAGCAGTACGGCGTCGAGCCCGACATCCTGACGGCGGCCAAGGGGATCGCCAACGGCTTCCCGCTCGGGGCGACGCTGGTGACCCCGGCGATCGCGTCGTCGTTCAAGAACCTGACGATCTCCACCTTCGGCGGGAATCCGATCAGCTGCGCCGCCGCCAACGCCACCGTCGGCCTGATCAAGAAGGAGAACCTGGCGAAGAACGCCGCCACGCAGGGCGCGCGGCTCCGCGCAGGGCTCGAGGAGCTGAAGGCGCGACACCCGCGGACGATCGGCGACGTGCGCGGGATGGGGCTGATGCAGGCCCTGGAGCTGGTCGAGGACGAGACGATCCGGAACCGGACGCCCAACCCGAAGGCGACGATTCGCCTGTTCGAGGAGACCAAGAAGCGCGGTCTCCTCATCGGCAAGGGCGGCCTCTACGGCAACACGGTGCGGATCGCGCCGGCCCTCAACATCACCGCCGGCGAGATCGACGAGGGCTTGAAGATCCTCGGCGATTCGCTCGACGCCATGGAGGCGTGACGCACGCCCCACGAACACGGTAGGAGAACGACGATGCAGCCGTCGCTGAAAGTGACCGTCAACGGCATGGAGTTCGAGAACCCGTTCGTCCTGGCCTCGGGCCCTCCCGGGACCAACGCCCGGGTGATCGCCAAGAGCTTCGACCTGGGCTGGGGGGGGTGCGTCATCAAGACGATCAGCCTCGACGCCTCCAAGGTGATCAACACCAACCCTCGATACGCCAAACTCCGCAGCCGCGAGAGCAACGAGGTGCTCGGGTTCCAGAACATCGAGCTGATCTCCGACCGACCGTTCGACACCTGGATCGACGAGCTCAAACAGCTCAAGAAGCAGTACCCGCGGAAGATCGTCATCGCCTCGATCATGGAGGAGTACCGGCGCGAGGCGTGGCACGAGATCGTGCGGCGGGTGCAGGAGACCGGCGTCGACGGCTTCGAGATGAACCTCTCCTGCCCGCACGGCCTCCCCGAGCGGAAGATGGGGATGGCGATGGGGGAGAACCCGGACATCACCTGCGAGGTGGTGAAGTGGGTGAAGGAGGTGGCGAAGATCCCGGTCTGGGCCAAGATGACGCCGAACGTGGGCGATCCGACGCTGCCGGCACGGGCGGCGATCAACGGCGGTGCCGACGGGATCTCGGCGATCAACACCATCCTCTCGGTCACCGGCATCGACCTCAAGACGCTCCGGCCGATCCCCACGGTGGAGGGGCACTCGGTCCCCGGCGGCTACTCGGGGCAGGCGGTGCGTCCGATCGCGCTGCGGCAGGTGATGGAGATCGCCCGCGTCAAGCCGGGACTCGAGGTCTCCGGAATGGGCGGGATCGAGACCGGCGCCGACGCCGCGCAGTTCCTCCTGGTAGGCAGCAGCACGGTGCAGGTCTGTACCGGCGCAATGATGCGCGGCTACGAGATCGTCTCGGAGCTCAAGGAGGACCTGGCGAAGTTCATGGTCGACCACGCCTTCACCGACATCCGCCAGTTCGTGGGCAAGGCCCTCCCCTACTTCACCAGCCACCACGACCTGGTGGAACGACAGCTCGCGGCGAAGGTCGCCAAGAACAACCGGGATGCCGAGACCTGGCAGGGGAACATCGACAAGGAAACGGAGAAGCTCTCGGCCAACTAGCCGCTCGCCGGACGGCGCCGCGCGCGCCGATCGGTCGCGAGGATCGACGATGTCGCTGACCAACGAAGACCTGGCGCCGACGCCGGCGTCGGCGCGCACCTGGACCACCTACCACTTCGCGGCGCTCTGGATCGGGATGGCGGTCTGCATCCCGACCTACACCCTCGCGTCGAGCCTGATCGACCAGGGGATGAGCTGGTCGCAGGCGCTGTTCACGGTGGGACTCGGGAACGTGCTGGTGCTCGTGCCGATGGTCCTCAACGCGCACGCCGGGACGAAGTACGGGATCCCCTTCCCCGTCTTCGCCCGCGCGTCGTTCGGCGTCGTCGGCGCCAACGTGCCGGCGATCCTGCGGGCGCTGGTCGCCTGCGGCTGGTTCGGGATCCAGACCTGGTTCGGTGGACTCGCCCTCTATCAGCTCGCCTACGCCCTGACCGGCACCGCGATGCCCACCGACGATGCCTTGAAGCTCGCGCGGCTGCCGCTGCTGGGGATCACCCCGGGCCAGCTCGCCGCCTTCGCCCTGTTCTGGGCGATCAACCTCTACTTCATCCTGCGCGGCACCGAGTCGATCAAGTGGCTCGAGACCTGGGCGGCCCCGTTCCTGATCGCCGCCGGGCTCCTCCTCCTCGGCTGGGCCTACTCCAAGGCGGGCGGCTTCGGCCCGATGCTCTCCGCCCCGTCGAAGCTCACCGAGCCCGGCGCTTTCATGAAGGCCTTCGGTCCGGGGCTCACCGCGATGGTCGGCTTCTGGGCCACCCTCTCGCTCAACATCCCCGACTTCACCCGCTACGCGCGCTCGCAGCGCGACCAGGTGGTGGGGCAGGCGCTCGGGCTGCCGACGACGATGATCCTGTTCGCCTTCATCGGCGTGGCGGTCACCTCGGCGACGCCGATCCTGTTCGGCGAGACGATCTGGGATCCGGTGGCCCTCGCCGGGCGCGTGGGGGGCGCCCTGGTGACGCTGTTCGCGATGCTGGCGCTCTCGGTGGCGACCCTCTCCACCAACCTGGCGGCGAACGTCGTCTCTCCGGCCAACGACTTCTCCAACCTGAATCCGGCGCGGATCTCCTACAAGACGGGCGGCGTCCTCACCGCCGTTCTCGGCGCGCTGATCTTCCCGTGGAAGCTGATCGAGACGTCGCAGGGCTACATCTTCACCTGGCTGGTCGGCTACTCGGCGTTGCTCGGTCCGATCGGCGGGATCCTGATCGCCGACTACTTCCTGATTCGCCGCGCGGAGCTGTCGGTCGACGACCTCTACCGGCGCGGCGGCGCCTATGAATACCGCGGTGGAGTCAATCCGCTGGCCTTGATCGCGCTGGCGGTGGGGATCGCGGTCAACGTCCCGGGTTTCCTGATCGAGGCGGTCCCCGGCTGGAAGGCGGCGTTCGACGCGCGGCAGGCGTTGCTCGCCTCCCCGCCGGCGCTCGGCGGGGGGCAGGCCTCGACGTGGGCCGATCTCTTCTGGGCCGGGTCGCACGGTCTCTACACCTACGCCTGGTTCGTCGGCTTCCTGCTCTCCGGCGCCCTCTACTTCGGGCTGACGCGGCTGCTCCCGGTCCGGACGGAGATCCCCGCGCCGACCCGCCGCGACGCCCCGGCCGCAGGCTGAACCGCCGCTCGGTTCCTGCCGCGTGCGACAAGGCGGCGCGAGATGGCGGTTCTGGCGCCCCCCTTTCCGCGGCGGAACGCCTCTCGGTACGTCTAGAATCGGCACGTTAGGGCGTGGCACGGTCGGTGCTGCACGCGGGGGGATGCCGATGTTCCGGAACGACGCGGTCGTGCTTCTCGCCACGCTGCTGCTCCTCCCCGCCGCCGGATGCGAGGGCCGCTCGGACGGCGCGAGCGAGCGGGGGTTCGACAATCCGGGCCGGCTCACCCCTCCCGACCACAACGGTCCGACCCAGAGCCTGCCGGACCTCACCATCGACGTGCCGCTTTTGACCGCCTCGATCGACGCGGTGAACGAGTACGAATACCGCGCCCCGAACGATTGCGCGGTGGTCGAGGGCTGCATCGTCGGCGGCGAGACGCGCCGTGTGATGCGCTTCGACGTCGGAGTGGCCAACGTCGGCGAGGTCGACCTGGTGATCGGCGATCCGACCGAACACCCCGAAGAGTTCGAATACAGCGCCTGCCACGACCATCTCCATCACGCCGGCTTCGCCAAGTACAGCCTCTCCAACGAGCAAGGGGAGATCGCGGCGGGGCACAAGCAGGCCTTCTGCCTGATGGACATCGACGACTACCAGAACGACGGAGACTCCGCCCGCTACTACGACTGCGACTACCAGGGGATCAGCAAAGGGTGGGAGGACATCTACGACTCGTCGCTCGACTGCCAGTGGATCGACATCACCGACGTTCCCCCCGGCGACTACCTGCTCACCGTCACCGTCAACGCCGAGTACCGCGTGCCGGAGGCGGGCCCCGCGCCGAACAGCGTCTCGGTTCCGGTGACGATCGAGGCCGAGTAGGTTCGTTCGCGGCGTGGACATCGCTGCCCCAGGTGGACAGTTGCGAATCCGCATTCATTTCATTTAAGTTTTTGATTTTGTTCGATTCTCTCCTGGCACGGAGGATGCTCCGCAAAGCGGGGCGGAGCGGGTCGTGGTAGGCTCGCGGGCCGCTTTGGGGGGACGATGAACGCTCGGACGTTGCTGCTTCCACTGCTGGTCGCGACCACCCTCGGCGGGTGCAACGACAACGACATCGTCACCGGCGCCGACGGCGAACCGACGCCGACGCCGACCGACGAGCCGACCCCGAACCCGACGCCGACCTCGACCCCGGTCGAATGCATGTTCTACGGTGTCGACTCCGACTCGAGCCTGTGGGTGATCGACCCGGAACAGATCACCGCCACGATCGTCGGACCGACCGGCGTCTACGGCCTGACCGACATCGCCATCACCGCCGACAACCGGATGATCGGCATCGGCTTCAGCTCCACCTACGAGCTCGATCCGTCGACCGGCGCCGCGACGATGATCTCCGCCGGCACGTGGCTCGACCAGCAGAACGCGCTCGATTCGCTTCCCGACGGACGATTGCTGGTGGGCGGCGGCGCCGAGATGAAGTCGATCGACGTCGGAACGGGCGATGCCGCGAGCTGGGGCACGCTCCCGGGCGGCAGCAGCTTCTCCGGCGACATCGCCACCGCGACCGGGACGCGGGCCTACGGATCGGCGACCGGCGGCTTCGGACAGAACGACCGGATGTACGTCTTCGACACGCAGGACGGAACGGTCGAGCTGGTCGGCGATCTGGGATCGACGTCGGTGTACGGGCTCGACTACGGCTGCGACGGACAGCTCTACGCGCTGTTCGCCACCTATCCGCCGAAGCTGGCGGCGGTGAACGAGACGACCGCCGCGACGACGGTGCTCGGGCAGTTCGCCAACGGCCCGTTCACCCTCTGGGGCGCGGCAGGGCCGGCGACCACGAACTAACCCTGCTCGCGTCGGCCGAATCGCTCGGCTATCTTCCCGCTCGATGGCACGGCAGAAGGCAGTCGTCATCGGCGGGACCGGGTACGGCGGCGCGGAACTCCTCCGCCGGCTGCTCTTCCATCCCGACGTGGAGGTGGCGCGCGTCACCGCCGCCGACAACATCGGCCGGCGCGTGGGCGACGTCCATCTCAACCTGGCGGGCGCGACCGACCTCGTCTTCGAGCAGATGTCGCCTGCGGAGGCCGTCCGCGGGATCGACGTCGCGTTCCTGGCGATGCCGCACAAGGTGACGGCGGCGGTGGTGACCGAGATCCTCCCCTCCGGCGTCCGGATCGTCGACCTTTCGGGTGACTTCCGCCTTCGCGATCCGGCGGCCTACCGCGCCTATTACGGCGCCGAGCACCCCGCCCCGGAGCTCCTGATCCGCGGGCCGTTCGTCTACGGCTTGCCGGAGATCAACCGCAAGGCCATCCGCGGGGCTCGATGCATCGCCTCGCCGGGCTGTTTCGCGACGGCGATCACGCTGGGGCTGGCGCCGCTGGCCCGCGCCGGGCGGCTGCGCGGGCCGGTCCATACGGTGGCCTCGACCGGATCGTCGGGGAGCGGCGCCAATCCCGCGATCACCACCCACCATCCGCTGCGCGCGTCGAACCTTCGCACCTACAAGCCGCTCGAGCACCAGCACGTCCCGGAGATCGTCCAGGCGCTCGGACTCGTCGGCGCGCGCGATCTCTCGCTGGAGATGGTGCCGGTGTCGGCGCCGCTGCCGCGCGGCATCTTCGCCACCAGCTTCGCCGAGGTGGAGGCCTCGACGACCGAATCGGATCTGCGCCGGCTGTGGCACGAGGCGTTCGTGGGCGAGCCGTTCGTGCGCCTTCCCGAAGGACGCGCGCCGGAGGTGATCGCCGTCGCCGGTGGCAACTACGCCGAAGTCGGATTCGCGCTGGGCCCGGCGACGGGAGGAACGCGGCGAGTCGTCTGCTTCTCGGCGATCGACAACCTGGTCAAAGGGGGCGCCGGCCAGGCGATCCAGGCCTTCAACGCGATGATGGGCTACGACGAGACGCTCACCCTGCGCGAGCCCGGGCTGTGGCCATGAGACGCATCGCGGAAAGCGAGGACCCGTGAGCGGCGGTCGCGACGCGAGCGAGCATCCGCTCCGCGTCTACGCCGGCCGCTGGTTCGTCCTGAAGGTCGGCGGCGAGCTGGCCGGAGACCGCGCGAGGCTGGCGGCGACGGTCGGCCGGTCGATCTCCGGTCTGCTCGACGCCGGGATCAAGGTGGCGGTGGTCCACGGCGCCGGCCCCCAGGCGACCGACCTCTCCACGCGATTGGGGATCGAGCCCACGGTGATCGCCGGCCGGCGCGTCACCGACGAGGCGACGCTGGAGGTGATGAAGATGACCCTCGCCGGCGTCGTCTCGGTCGAGATCGCCTCCGCCTTCCGGCTCGCCGGCGTGCCGGCGATCGCCACCACCGGCGTCTCGGCCGGGATCGTCGAAGCGGTCCGGCGCCCGCCGAAACGGATCACCGGCGGCGGCCCGGATCCGGTCGATCTGGGATGGGTCGGCGACGTCACGCGCGTCAACGTCGGACTGCTGGAGAGGCTGGCCGCGGCCGACGTCGTCCCGGTGATCGCCTCGCTCTCCGCGGATGACGACGGGAACGTCTACAACATCAACGCCGACACCGTGGCGACCCGGATCGCCACCGCCGCGCGCGCCGCGAAGCTCTTGCTCGTATCGAACGTGCCCGGAGTGCTCCGCGACCCGGCCGATCCGACCACGCGCCTTCCGCACCTTTCGCCGGACGAGGCGCGCGCGCGGATCGCGGACGGGAGCATCCGCGGTGGGATGATTCCGAAGGTGGAGGCGGCGCTGGCCGCGCTCGACGACGGGATCGAGTCGGTGCACCTGGTCGGTCTCGACCCCGAGCACGCCATCGTGGAGGAGGCGGTCTGGCCGGGCCGCTGGGGAACCGCGTTCGTGCGGGAAGCGCCGTGAGCGGGCCGGTGATCGTCGAGCACGGGGTCGCGCGCGCGGAGCTGCACCACGGCGACTGCCTGGCGGGGATGCGGAGCCGGCTCGCCGACGGCTCGGTCGACGTCGTGGTGACCTCTCCCCCGTACAACATCGGGGTGAAGTACGGCGCCTACCGCGACGATCGGCCGCGCGCCGACTACCTGGCATGGATCGAGACGGTCGGGATCGAGATCGCGCGGGTGCTGAAACCGACCGGCAGCTTCTTCCTCAACGTCGGGAACCGGCCGGTCGATCCGTGGATCGCCTGGGACGTCGTCTCCCGCCTGCGCGAGCGGTTCCACCTCCAGAACGTGATCCACTGGATCAAGGCGATCTCGATCGCGCGCGCCGATGCCGGTCCGATGTCGGGCCTGCGGGAGGACCTCTCGGTCGGTCACTACAAACCGGTGAACAGCGGCCGCTTCCTGAACGACGCGCACGAGTTCGTTTTCCACCTCACGCCGACCGGCGAGGTCCCGCTCGATCGACTCTCGATCGGCGTCCCCTACCAGGACAAGAGCAACATCGCGCGGTGGGAGCACACCGGCAAGCGAGACCTCCGCTGTCGGGGCAACGTCTGGTTCGTCCCCTACGAGACGATCCAACGGCGCGACACCGACCGGCCGCATCCGGCGACCTTCCCCGCGAAGCTGGCGGAGATGTGCCTGCGACTCCACGGCGCCGTACCGACGAGTCTGGCGCTCGATCCGTTCGTGGGGTTGGGCTCGACGCCGCTCGCCGCCCTGCGCGTCGGCTGCCGATCGATCGGCTTCGACCTGGACGCCGACTATCTCGCCGTCGCCGAAAAGCGCCTCCGCGAGGAGATCGCGCGGCCCCGCTGACCGGTCCGTGGGACGCATCGATTCACCTTGATTTCACAACGAGACGATCGACCTAAATCATTCGTCTTGATTGCAGTTTGTGCGCTTGTCGGAGGGATGGGGTGACGCTATACACCGCCGGAGCCATTCCTCGGTCCGGCTCGTTTCGATGCCCCCTCTCACACCGAATGACCGACCAGTCGCCCCGCGCGACGCGTCTACCGTGAGCACGGCCGGCGAGGGCGTGCCGGCGGCGCCCGGGTCGGACGACGCGGCCCTCCTCCGGCTCGAAGCGCGGTTGCAGCGGGAAAGGGCGGCGCGGTGCGAGGCCGAAGCCGCCGCGCGGCGGGCGAACTACCTCCTGGAAGCGAGCCGGATCCTGACCGAGAGCCTCGACTACGAGACGACGCTGCGGAAGGTCGCCGCCGTCGCCGTCCCGCGGATTGCCGACCTGTGCGTGGTCGACCTGGTGACCGGCAACCGGACCGACCCGCTCGAGACGACGATCGCCCACGTCGACCCGGCGAAGATCCCGGTCTACGAGGAGCTCCGCCGACGCTATCCGGTCGACCCGGACTTCCCGCGCGGCGTCCCGAGCGTCCTGAAGACCGGCCGATCGGAGCTCTATCCGGAGATCACCGACGAACTGCTCATCGCGGCCTCCCGCGACGAGGAGCACAAGCGGATCAATCTCACGCTCGGCTTCCGCTCGTGCGTCGTCGTGCCGATGATCGTCCAGGGGAAGACGATCGGGACGCTGTCGCTGTTGATGATGGCCGAATCGAACCGGCGCTTCGGCCCTGCCGACGTGGAGACGGCGGAGAAGGTGGCGGAGAGGGCGGCGATCGCGGTCGACATCTCGCGGCGTTTTCGCGAGGCGAGGCAGGCGGTCAAGTCGCGCGAGGACCTCCTCTACATGGTGTCGCACGACCTCCGGACTCCGCTGAACAACGCCTTCCTCCGGGTCGACCTGCTGCTGCGCGCCCTGCCGTCGGAGAACTCGAAGGCGCGGACGAACCTCGAGTCGATCAAGAAAAGCCAGGAGCAGATGAAGCACCTGCTTCGAGACCTCCTCGACGTGAGCGCAATCGACTCCGGCACGCTTTCGGTCGCTCCACAGCGGTGGGACGCCAACCGCCTCCTCGTCGACGCGTTCGAATCGCAACGCATCCTGGCGGCGGAGGGGCCGCACCGCCTGCAGGCGGAGCTGCTCGCTTCCGCCGTCTTCGTCGTGGCCGACAAGGAGCGCGTGCTGCAGGTCTTCTCCAATCTCGTCGGGAACGCCTTCAAGCACACGCCGCGCGACGAATCGATCACGTTGCGCGGACGGCGCGAGGGGAAGGAGGTCCGGTTTTCGGTGGCCGACACCGGCTCCGGGATTCCGCGCGACCAGGTGGGCAAGATCTTCCGCCAATATTGGCAAGGGAACCGCGGTGCCGACCAGAAGGGGGTCGGCCTCGGCCTCTTCATCGCCAAGGCCCTGGTCGAGGCCCACGGCGGCCGCATCTGGGTCGAGAGCGAGGTCGGCAAGGGCAGCACCTTCCACTTCACGCTCCCCGTCGCCGACGCCTGATCGAGTACGCTAGCAGGGGTGCGGGAGTTCCCGATCGAGCCCAAGCGGCGGAACCCTTCGTGAAGGCGCGCCACGCCGCTTCGACTCTGCTGGTCGCGCTGTCGGTCGTCCTCGTCCAACCGGTCCTCGTTCCGCTCGAACGGGCGGCATTCGACCTGCGATTGCGCCTGCGTGTGGACGGAGGCTGGCCAGCCGACCTGGTCCTGGTCCCGATCGACGACGCGGCGATGCGAATCGAAGGACGCTGGCCCTGGCGGCGCGACCGGATCGCGGAGTTGCTTCATCGCCTTCGCGCCCATGGCGCGCGCACGGTGTTGCTCGATCTCCTGTTCGGCGTGCCGAGCGAGACCGCACCCGACGTGTCGTTGGCCGGCGCCGTCGCCGACTCGGTGCTGGCCATCGGGATCGCACGCGACGGGGGCCTGGCCCCCAACCCCGACACCCTCCGCCGCGCCGCGGTCGACGCGCCGGGGTGGTCGATCGCCTTCCCGCCGGAGAATCTGATCGTGCCGATTCCGCCGGTGGCGAACGCCGCCGCCGGGCTCGGTCACATCGCCACCTTCCCCGCCGACGACGGCCGCATGCGATCGTTCACGCCGCTCCTGGCGGTCGCGGGTCGGCCGGGGTCGATCCCGGACCTCTCCCTCCGCACGCTGTTGCGCCACCGTAGCTGGGACCCGGCGAGCGTCCGGCTCGAGGACGGCGAACTCCGCTTCGGACCGGGGAGAAGGCTCCGCCTGCACGGCGGACAGGCCTACTTCGACTTCGTGCCCGGCGGACCGAGAGCGCCCGCGCTCTCCGCGGCCGAGCTCCTCTCACGGCCACCGGACGGGACGCTTCGCGATCGCCTTGGAGGACGGCTGGCGATCGTCTACGTCGACTCGGCCTACACCGCCGACCGATTCGCGTCGCCGATCTCGAGCGGAACTCCCGGCGGACTTCTCAACGCCTACGCGGTGCGTACCCTGGACGGGGGACGTACGCCTCGGACCGTCCCGGTCTTTCCCGCGGTGATCGTACTCGCGCTAGGCGTCGCAGCGGCGGCCGGGAGGATCGCCGCCCGGCCGGTGACCGAGGTGATCCTTGCCACCGCGCTCTCTCTCGTCCTCGTCGTCTCCGCTGGCGCGGCGCTGGTACCTCTCGCCGACCTCTTCCTCCCGGTGGCCGCGCCGGCGGCGCTCGTGCTCGGGGACGGGGCGCTGCTCGCCGCATTTGCCGCGCGCCGCGCGGAGGGCGAACGCCGGACGCTGCGCGCGCTGCTCGCAAACGCCAAGCGAGAGCTCTCCTCCACGGAGACGCTTCCGATCCCGGCGGCGGCGCTGCGCGCCGACATGACGGTGCGAGCGGCCGTGGAGCCGGAGACCACGCGCCGCCTCGACCCGTCCGGGGTGGCGCCGGAACCGGAGGTCGGAATCGAGCTTCTGGTCGGCGGACAGCGCCTGGTTCGGCCGGTAATGGTTGGCCGCTACCGCGTCACCCGTCGGCTCGGGCGCGGCGGAATGGGGGCGCTGTTCCTGGCCGAGGACACCTCGCTGGAGCGAAAGGTGGCGCTCAAGATCCTCGAATCGAGCGAGCCGAACGCGTACGCCCGTTTCCGGCGCGAGGCGCTCGCAATCGCCCGGATTGCCCATCCCAACGTGGTCCAGGTCCACGAGATCGGGTCCGACGCGACGGTCCCCTACATCGTCATGGAGTTCGTCCAGGGCGGCTCGCTCGACGACCTGCTCAAGGGCGCCGCATCGCCGCGCCCGCTGCCGTGGTCGCGGATGAGCCGCATCGTCGCCGGGGTGGCGCGCGGACTCGGCGCCGCGCACGAACGAGGGATCGTCCACCGCGACGTGAAACCGGCGAACGTGCTGCTGGTCGACGCCGGCGGCGAAGCGGTGAAGGTCGCAGACTTCGGGATCGCCGTCCTGTCGGATGCCGACCGGATCACCGCCGCCGGGATCGCCATCGGTACGATCGGATACCTCTCTCCGGAGCAGGCCCAGGGGATGCCGGTCCACCCGCAGAGCGACGTCTACAGCCTGGCGGTGACGTGGTACAAGCTGCTCACCGGCGAATCGGCCTTCCGCGGCACGCCGACGGAGGTCTTGCGACGCGCGATGACCGAGCCCCTGCCCGATCCGCGCGAGCGGGTCCCGGAGATCCCGGAACCGGTCGTCGCCCTGCTGCGACGGATGTCGGCGATCGATCCCGGCAATCGCCCGGGAAACGGGACCCTCGCCGCCGAGGAGATCGATGCGGTGCTGGAGTCGTTGGGCGAGGGAAGACCGTGAGACGGCCCGCCACACGCCGCACGCCATCTCGGTGGCTCCGTCACGCGGTGACGGCGATCGTCGGCATCGCTGTGATCGATCCCTCGTCTGCATTCGCCGGCACGCAATTCGACGCAGTGACGACGGTCCGGCCGGCGAGGGTAGCGGCGGCCGGGGACGCCGTCGCGGGAAGGGCGAAGCCGTCGACTGGCGGCCCCGAGGCCGCACCGGGCCCCCGGTCTCCGGAAGACTATCTCGCTCTGGCTCTCGCTCTGCGCGAAGCAGGCGACCTCGCCGCGGCGGAGGCGATGGCGCGTAAAGGGCTGCACCGTTTCCCCGACGGGGGCGCCTTCCACCTGTTTCTCGGCGAGACGCTGCTCGAGCGAAAGCAGCCGGTCGAGGCGTTTTACGAACTGCAACACGAGGCCCTGCGCGAGGGGATTGCCCGCGCCACTGGCCTGGAGGCGGCCAAGCTCCTCGCGCCGCTCCTGGAATCGCACGGACCGGAGGTCGACGAGATCCGCCTGGTCGTCGGGGCGCTGAACGCGATCCGGTCCGACCCCGCCTCCGCGATCCAGATGCTGGAGAAGGTCCAGTCGACGCGCGGCGAGCGATTCGTGCTGACCCTGTTCCTCGCCGAGGCGACGGCGGCCGCCGGGAACCGGGCCGGCGCCGTCGCGCTCTACCGGAGGCTGCACGAACGCGACCCCGGGTTCGTTCCGGCGTACGTCGAGCTGGCGAAGCTCCTCCGCTACTCCGATCCCGGAGAGGCCGACCGGCTGATGGAGCTTGCGCGAAGGCGGGACCCAACGAACTGGTCGCTCGCCCGTTGACCGGTTTCGAACGACCGGATGGGTTCGCCGGTCGCCGGCACCGCCGTCGTTCGGTCGCACCGCCGCAATCCTCCGACGGAAACGCCTTCCGTTTCAGCTCGATAGCGCAGGCGTCGGCGGACGCCGGACCGGGAACGGCGCTTGCTCTACAATGGATCGGGTCGGGTGCGTCGAGCGGGGCTCCGCGCCCGGGGTGGGGGGAGGATGACGAACCGTTCCGAACGGGGGGCGACTGCGACCGAGTCGCTGTTGATCGTCTCGGTCGTGGGAATCGGCGTCGTCTCCGCCGGCTACGCCTTCGTCGAAACGTTCGAGACCGGAGTCGCCAATATGGGCCTGGACGTGGCTCGGATCCTCCGGTCCGGCGAGATCGGCGGAGTTGCCGGCACGTATGCTCCCGGCAGTCCGTTCGGTGCGCAGTCGAAGCCGGACTGCCAATCGGACAAGCTCGGAAACACGTGGTGCGACGCCCAAAACCGCGGTGACGGCGCCAGCCCGGACGTCGAACGGGGGCTGATCCTCTCCATGGCCGCCCGCGACTGCGGGCAGAACGCGATCGCCTTCGCGACCGGCGAGGCGGTAAACGCGATCGTCGCGAAGACCAAGCGAAAGGGCTACACGAACAAGCAGGTGATGGCGACCACGGGCTTGGATCGCGTGAAGGACGTCGGAATCATGTCGCTCGGCAACATCGGGCGATACCTCCGCGACGAAGCCGGGCTGTCCGCGCGCCACAGCACGGGGAACGACGCCGCCGACGCGATCCGCGCCGCGGAGCGGGGACAGGTCGTCATCGTCACGATCGACGTCGATGACGGCACGTCGAACGCCACCGGAAACTGCGCCGCCGGTCCCGGCGAGTGCGGTCATCACGTCGTCGTCACCGGATCGGTGACCCGCGATGGCCAGGAGTACGTGCAGTACCGCGACAAATCCGGCGTCCACGAGGCGCCGGCCTCCGAATTCAGCGCAGCGATGGCCGCGCATGGCGGCGGAATGGTGACGTCGGAGAAGTCGGGCGGGACGCGCGTCGCCTCGCGGCCGTGACGATCCGGCACGTCGGCCTCCGGCCGGTCGGACACGAGCGGATCAGCGCCGGATCCCGGCCGCCGCACCGACGCCCGCGGACGGGCTCCGATCGCCACGGCGCGGGTCAACCGCGCGCGTCGGAGCCGTTCGCGAAACGTTGCTTCCGGACGAGGTTTGCTGCCGGCGGTGGTCGACGAACTTCAGGAATCCGGGAAGATCGCCGTCTCCGCCGCCGCCGAACAGTCCGCCGAGGCCGCCGGCCAGACTGGAAAAGCCCCGGGACAGGGCGCCGGCGCCGGACTTGGCCAGGTCGTCGACCTTTCCCGCCACGCCGCGGAGCGCCTCCCAGGAACATCGCGCCAGGACGGCCGGATCGCGGATCAGCTTCCCCAACTTGATCTCCGCCTCGGTGCCACTGCCGCCGCCCACGCCAAACGCCACGGCGTAGCGTCCTCCCAGCTTTACCGTCATGCTCGCGAAGTCGACCCGGAAGTAGCCGGCGGCTTCGAGACCTAGGCCCGCGCTCGCCTGCCCCCATTGGGTGGCGGTAATCGAGACGCCGCAGACCTCGATCGTCGCGGTGACCGATCCGTTCGCCCGCGCACCCGTGAAGATCTCGCCGTCGCCGTTCCCCCTCACCCCCCGGAGTCCCACGGCCGCGGACCCGGCGAGCGCGGCGTCGGCAGTGGCCGCCGCGCCGGCCCGCGCGCGGCCGTCGGCACGCACCGGCCGGCCCTCGCCTCCGAATCCGACCGGCCGCGACTCGAGGTCGACCCCCACCAGCGTCACGCCGGCGCCGCCACGCGCGGCGAAGCCAACGCCCGCTCCGGACCGTCCCGCCTCGGCCGCGACCGACGCTTCGACGTGCCCCGCGCGGAAGGTGAGCGACCCGACGCCGTTTTTCCAAGTGTGCGAGTATCCGTAGGAGACCTCGCGGCCGAAGGCGACGACCGGCCGCCCGACCTCGGGTGCGTCGTCGTAGTATCCGGCGCGGCGCCGCGCCTCCGCAGCGTCGCGCTCGTTCAGGAAGCGGCCGTTCCGCTTGTCGTACAGCCGCCCGTCACGGTTGACGGCGACGACCGGATCGCTGTTCCGGCGGAGCCCGTTCACCGTGGTGCGGGCGCCCGGGAGCGTCACGCCGTTGCGCGAGTTCAGCGGCGGTCGGTCGTGCGTGGCGTGGCGCTCGATTCGAGGGCCTGCCGATGCCGGTCCGGACCCATGGAGGAGAACTGCCGCCGCGAACGCCCCCCATCGCCGACACAGCGCTCCGACCCGGTACCGCGATACGATCATGTTCGCCCCCCGAACGTCTCCACCCCGTAGCAATCGCCGCGCCGCCGGGCGAACCGGCGAACGTCACGCACTTCGCGTGAATTCCCGAGGCGGCGGGTGGGTTGGACCGGTCCCGATTCGATCCCGTCGTACTCGATTTCGCGATACCGGCCGGGGCCCATCCGTCGGCGGCGCGCGCGGCCGGAACGGCGGCGCCTCCTCGAGGCCGGAAGGCACGGCGATTGCTGGCCCAACCCGTGGAGGCGACATGGTCGATCGCGGACGGCTCCCGTTCTTCGCGCTTGTCGTCGTGACCGTCGCCGGCGCCGTCCCCATCGCGGACGCGGCGCCGGCGGTCGACGCCGGAGCGTCGGTGACCTGCGTCCGGCCCGTGCAGGTGCTGACCTGGTCGGCCTCCGAGTGGCAGCTCCTGGCGGAGGCCTTCGCACGGCGTTCCGATCCGTGCGCGCGCTACTACGTGTCGATCCCGGCCGTCCGGTGCGCGGGACGGAAGACCTGTCCTCGAGGACCGATCGCGCCGGCGGAGATTCACGCGCTCGGCGCGCGGTTCCATGCGGCCGCCGAATTCCACTGGACCTCGTGGAAGAGACTGATCGAGCAGAACGGCCTGACGTGGTACCAGGCGGGCGTCGAGTTCCGGCGCCGCATGACGGAAAAGGGGTACGACGTCGAGCGCGGCGACCTCTGGGTCATCAACGAGCTGCCGTCGAGCGTTCGCACCGGGGCCGGAGGCGACCGGGCGCACGCGCGAGAGCTCGTTCGCGGTCTGTACGACGGTCCGAGCGGGAGCCCCAAGGTGAAAGGGGCCGTCCTCGTCTGGGGGATGGGGCACCGGACGGTGAACGTCGGTCCCTACCTCGAACAGTCGAAGGGTTGGCTGCTCGACGAATCGTTCTGGTCCGCGATGGCGGCACGCGTGCGGCTGTGGGCGCAGGAGGTCTACACCAATCCGAAGCAATCGTGCGTTCCGGGCGCCCTGCTCGGCTTGCGAAGCCGTCGGACCAACGAGTACACCGAGCATCCGGCGCGTCTCGCGGACGCCGGACCGCCCGGTTCGGCGGTGGCGCGGGAGTTCTTCGACGTCGCCTACGTTCCGTTGTTGAACGCCGCCTGGCGCCATCCGCCGAACGTCGGTTACGGCGACACTTCGGTCCCGCTGGCGACGATGAAGGCCCACGTCTCGGCCCAGATCTATGCCGCGCGCGCATGGTCGAACGAGCATTCGGTCCCCGACGCGAGGATCGGATTCGCCTGGCATCCACGACGCCCCGCGGGCGTCGATCCGGCGGCGTTCCGCGAATCGTTGGAGCGGCTCGCGGAGCGGATGGCGGCCGGAGTCGCAGCGGCGTACCGCCACGGCGCCGGCGGTGCGTCGTACGCCTGCGGTCCGACCGGAGACCACGCCGGCTGCGCGTGCTCGGTCGATGGGGGCCGCCTTCAATCCGTCGTGGGAGGCGTTCGCCGCCGACTGGTGAGGGCGGTCAAAGCTCCGTCGAGAGCGTCAGCGCCACCGAGGTCGAGGCGTGGCGGGCGCGGATCCCCGTCACCGGCTCGTCGCGAAGGAGGCCGGCCCCTCGGAAGCTCGTTCGGAAGTCGAATCGACGCCACGCGACGCCGATCGAGCTCCCGTTCGCGATGCGGACGCGCGCGCCCGCGCCGAGGGAGGAGCCGAGAACCTCCCCGCTCTGCCCGAAGCCTCCGGGGGTTCCGTCGCCGTAGCGCTGTTCCATCACGAGCGGCGCGAAGAGTCGGACGTCCGCGAAGAGACGAAGATCCTCGAGGTTCGCGTCGAATCCGGCCCCGACCGCGCCGCCACGGTGGATCGTGGTGTAGTAGACGGTCGTGCTCTGCGGCTGGACCACGAGCGCGTGCGCGTGGACGCCGGCAAGGCCGACGATCCCCACGTCCCAGCCGGGCGATCCGAACCGGAGGGCGTACTTGAGGGCGAGGTCGCCGCGCTGGACCGACGAATAGACCGATTCGCGGAAGGGCGACCCCGACGGGATCGGATCGTTCGACGTCCCGAAGTAGCCGACGTCCAGCCACAGCTCCCCCGTCACCCGCCGCTCCAACCGGATTCCGATCCCCCGACCGCCGACGTCGAAGCGGTAGCCGCGCCCCTCGTCCGAAGTCGCCGCCTCCGACCAGTACGTGCCGCCGAGCTCCATTCCGATCTCGAGGTCGGACCGATCCGTCGCCAGGCCCAGCGCCGGCCAGAAGAGCGAAACGACCCCCATCGCCAGCGAACGTCGCGCCATGACCGCCCCCTCGTTCCACGACATGGCGTGCAACGCGCGCGCCCGGCGGCGGTCTGCCCGAAGGTCGCGTATCGGAAGGAGACGCGAGCGTTGAGTCGCGCCGGCCGGCCGCGGGACATGTGCAACGGCACGGCCGGCTCGGGGGGATCCCACCCCACCGGTCCCGCTAATGTCCGTCGCCGGGTTCGGTGATCCAGGGGGCGAGCCAGAGAATCGTGGCCATCACGGCGTAGCCGGTGGCCCAGGGCCACGCGGGGGAAAGATCGAGGGCGGTATCGCCGGGAGTGAAACGGTAGGCGTGCATCAGGCCGGCGACGCACAAGGCGGCGCCGATCGCGGCCCAGGTCGCGGCGACGCGGAATCGTTGCTGCAGGATTCCGACGGTGATCGCGGAAAGGATCATCGCCGAAAAGATGAACCCCTGTTCCAACGCGAAGGCGCCGTGGATCCAGGTATCGCTGCGGGCGAAGGCGGCGAGGAGATCGGGTCCGAAGGGCGGACCACCCGGGTCGCCGACGCCGGCGGCGCGGAGGCCGTTCTTCGCCATCAGCGCCCCCCAGGCGCCGATCCCCGGCAAGAGCCCCACCACCACCGCCGGCGCATGCTCGCGCGGCGTCGCCTGGAACGCCTGGGCGCTGATCACCAGGCCGATCCAGAGGACGATCGCCATCCCGGCGTCGATCGGCACCGCCCAACTGATGTGGGCGAGCGTCCCGGTCAGCGCCACGACGGTGACGAAGGCGCCGTTCAGGATCGAATAGCCGGCGCGGCTGCCGAGCGCCTTCCATCCGGGATGGCCGATGTAGATCGTCGTGGGGAAGGCCGAACCGAACAACGCGGCGGCGATGCTTCCGATCCCGTTCACCGCGAGCGACGGGGTGGTCGGGTAGGGATCGCCGGCCGCCTCCGCCGATTCGATGTTCTGCAGGGAGCCCAGCACGTTGAACAGTCCCATCGGCACGATCACCGACAGGTAGGCGGCGAGGTGCCCTCCGCCGAGCGCGGCGGCGAGATCGCCGAGGACGGGAACCGGCAGGTGAAGCCCCGCGCCGGCGGGGCTCTCGCCGACCGGCGCGATCCCGGTGGCCCAGGCGATCGCCGTTCCGAGCGCGACCGCGATCATCCCCCCCGGGATGCGCCCGCGGAACCGCACCCGTCCGAAGTAGACGAGCATCACGATGGTGAGCGTGGCGAGACCGACGAGCGGCCGCGCGAAGGTGCGGAACAGGAACCCGAGCGAGATGAACCCGAGCGCGATCCCGGCCAGGGTCGACAGCAGCGCGGCGCGGGGCGTCGCGCGGCGCACGCGCTCCGCGACGAAGCTCCCGCCCAGCTCGATCAGCCCCGACCCCAGGCACGCCAGCAGACCGGCCTGCCAGGCGACCCGCGCCGGATCGGGCGCCCCGGCCGAGGCCGCCAGGAACTTGGCCGGCAACATCACCAGGAAGACGTGCCCGAACAGCGAAACGGTGTTGATCCCGTAGGGAAGCGCGCAGACGTCGGTGCGGCCGGTCGCGTCGGCGAGCCGTTTCGCGGCCCAGGCGTAGTACAGATTCCCGACCAGGATCGAGACGGCGACCCCCGGGAGGATCCGTCCGTAGACGATCTCCCCCGGCAGCCCGACGACGAACCGGCACAACACGTCGATCAGCAGAAGCTGGACGAGGTTGTCGAGCGCGAGACCGAAGAACCCGTCGACATCCCCCCGCACGAACCACCGCATGCGTTCCCCCTCCGACGCGCCGGCGATACCCTTTAGGGCGCGAGCTCGGCGAGTAGCTGTTCGCGGAAGTAGCCCAGCGGGATCGTCCCCTTCCGCATCAGCGCCTCGTGGAAGGCGCGCGCCGAAAAGGCGGTGCGGTGGCGCGCGCGCAGCTCCTCTTTGAGCGAAACGATCCCGTCCTTACCGAGCAGGTAGGTGATCGCCTGCGTCGGCCACTTGGAATAGCGGTAGATCGCCTGCTGGGCGTACGCGCAGGCCGCCCGGGCGCTCTCCTCGTCGGCGCCGGAACCGGCCGCGCCGACGCTCGCGCAGCCGGCGGGAAGGAACGAGACGTGCTGCGCGAAGTAGTCGACCGCCTCGTCGAAGGTCATCCGTCCGGTGTGGATCCCGACGTCGACGCGCACCCTCACCGCGCGCACCAGCTGCCACTGCAGCATCGAGAGGAGCTCCGCGGCGTCATAGAACCCGTGCGGGCGACCGGCCGCCGGCTCGGCCATCAGCTCCTCGGCGTAGAGCGCCCAACCTTCGGTGGTCATCGAGTCCTGCCACATCGACAGCGAGTCCTCGACCGAGCCGGGCGTGAACCAGCGGACCGGTGAGATCTCCGCGCGGTTCGCCGTCATGAACTTGTAGTGCCAGTCGTGGCCGGGGAACCCTTCGTGTACCGCCGTGTTGGCGATCGACGCGCGGAAGTTGACGCGCAGCAGGGCCGGGTCGTTCCCGGTCGGGGTCAGGTAGAAGCGGCCGAACCCGGACGGCTTGAACGGCGGAGCCGGGTAGTAGGCGGCGTCGGTGGTGCTGCGCAGCACCGGTGGGGTCTCCACGACGTCGAGGCGATAGCTCGCCGGGACGTCGAACAGGCCCTGCTCGCGGCCGTAGGCGACGGCACGTTCACCGGCCTGTCGGTACCAGCGGAACAGCTCCTCGTCGTCCTTCGGGGCCTCGCGCTCCAGGAAGGTCAGCACCTCACGCGTGGACCGTCGCTTATCCGCGTCGGTGGCGAACGGGAGCTTCATCCGCGCGTCGCGCGCCACCCGCGCTGCCGCTTCGAAGACCCTCTCCTCGGACGCCGCCACCTGCTCGCCGCCGAACGCCCACAGCTCGGCGGGGGAGCGCGCGTCGAGGAGGCAGTGACGCACGCGCCAGGCGTACTCCCCCTCCCCCGCCGCGAAGCGGTCGACGCGCTCGTCCATCGGGTAGAGCCGCTTCAGGCGCGCGCGGAACCGTTCGAACGCCTCGGCCGCGGCCGCCCCGACGACGCGGAGCTGTTCCAGCGTGGCCTCGGCGAACGGCCGTCCGCCGAGGTGGCGGGTCGCGGCGTCGAGGAGGCCCGAACGAAAGAATTCGGCGTTGGAGGCGCCCCCTTGGAGACCGTCGCGCTCCACCATCCGGCGGTCGGGGACGATCCCCTCTTTCACCCCCTCGGTGAGGCGATCGGCCGCGACCGACAGGTAGTCGGGGACGGCGCCGACGCGCGCCACCAGGTCCTGCCACTCCGCCTCGGTTCCGAGGAGCGCCGGCGGGGCGCCCCCCGTCGTTCCCTCGCCGAGCGAACCGGAGCCGGCGATCTCGGTCATCTGCTGGATCTGCCAGTCGACCCCGCGGAACGGCTCGGCAACGTAGGCGTCGACGGCGCGAAGGTCGGCGCCCGCGCCGAGCTGGCGGAGCTGGAACGCCACCTGGGCCGCGATCACCGCGTGGTCGGTGCGTTCCGCGGCGCGGAGACGGTCGGCGGCGATCGACGCCAGCTCGCCCTGCACCGACGTGAGGAAGTGACGCTCCGCCCGTCGCGACGAGGCCGAATAGTCCTTGAGACGGCCGTTGACCCCGCGGAGCAGAGGCGAGTAGCCGTCGCCGCCGAGGTAGGTCGACGTCACCGGAGTCAGCGCGAGGCTGGTGAGGAAGTACCGCTCGCGAGCCGCCGCGAGCGCCGCCGACGGGCCCGGTCCGCGCTCGCCACCGGAGCCGGACCCGCGCGCCACGGCACTGCCGGCGCCGCCGGGACCGGCGGCACACCCCGCCGCCGAGAGAGAGGCGGCGCCCAGAACGAAGTCGCGTCGCTTCACGGCCCTAGAGCTCCAGGACGTCGCCTTCCCGTGCTCCGTCGATCGCCAGACCCGGCGCGGCTCGGCGCGTTCGATCCAGGAGGTGGTCCATCTGGCTGTCGGTACGGTCGGGGTCGTGATGGTAGAGGAGGAGGCGCTTCGCCCCCGCCTCCCGCGCCACCCGCACGGCGTCGTCGGGGCTGGTCTGGCTGAAGCCGTGCCGCTTCACCACGTCGTGCGCGGTGTCCATCGCGTCGTGGATCAGGACGTCGACGCCGGCCGCCAGGTCGATCGCCACCGGCGGCGGGTCTCCGTTGTATTCGACGTCGGTGAGGAACGCCACCGACATGCCGTCGCACTCCAGGCGGAACCCCAGCGCCTGCGTCGTCCCGTGCGGAAGGAGGGCGGATCGGACGCGGATCCCGTCGAGGTCGAACTCCTCCTCGGCGAGGGTGCGCATCTCGAGCTTGGCGGCCAGGTTCTCCAGGCCGTAGAGCGGCGAATAGTTGGGATTGAGCGCGCCGTCCAGGATCGCCGAGATGTCCTGTCCGGTCCCGGCCGGTCCCATGATCGTGACGTTCCAACCGGGAACGAGCGCCGGAAGGAAGAAGGGGAGCCCCTGGATGTGGTCGATGTGCGTGTGGCTCAACAGCACGGAGAGCTTCCGCCCCGGCGATCCCATCAGGTGGGTTCCCAGCGGGATGCAACCGGTCCCCAGATCGAAGACGAGCTGCGCCTCGCGGGTCGAGACGTCCATGCAGATGGTGTTGCCGCCGTAGCGCTGGAAGGCGGGACCGGGCGAAACGAAGCTACCCCGCGTCCCCCAGAAGCGAAGGCGCATCAGCCGCCCACCCGCCGCGCGCGCGCGCGCATCAGACCTCCACCTGCATCCCCTCCGCCGACGCCAGCACCTCGATCCCGTCCCGATCGGCCGTCTCGCGTGTCTCCTGCAGCAGCTTGTCCTCGTCCTCGTCCGAGCGTCCCGGCGCGTGGTGGAACAGGACGAGCCGCTTCACCTGCGCCTCGCGTACGACGTCGAGCGCATGCTTGGCGGTGCCATGCCCCCAGTGCGGGAACCGTTCGTATTCGGCGTCGGTGTACTGCGTGTCGTAGACGACGGTGTGCGTCCCCTTCAGACCGGCGATCAGATCGTTCCGCATGCGGCGGAGCACGGCGCGATCCTCCTCCGACAACGCCTTCGGCGCGGCGCGTACGAACTGCTCCGGATAGAGGATGGTGTCGAAGGGGCTGGTGTCGGTGACGTAGGCGACGCTCTTCCCCTCGTGGTCGAATCGGTAGCCGATCGCCCCCCAGGGATGGTTCAAGGCCAGCGGAAGCACGCGCACCCCTTCCACGTCGACCGGCACGCCGGGCACGACCTCGTGGAACTCGAGCATCGCCGGGAACTGGTCCATTCCCACCGGGAAGAACTCGCGCTGGGTGATGCCGGTGACCGCCTCCAGGAGCGACTGCCCGAACCGTCCTCGGCCGTAGACGGAGATGCGGTTCCCGCCGACGTGCGCCGGACCGAAGAAGGGGAGGCCCTGCACGTGGTCCCAGTGAAGGTGGCTGAGGAAGAGCCGCAGCCAGCCCTCGCCGCGGCCGAACGTTCCCTGGAGGAGTTTTTGGCCCAGCGCTCGGATGCCGGTCCCGGCATCGAGGACGAACGGGGTGTCGAGACCGGGGACGGTGAGTTCGACGCAGGAGGTGTGGCCGCCGTAGCGGAGCGTCGTCGGCGAGGCGACCGGATACGAACCGCGCACGCCCCAGAAGGTCAGCCGCATCGTCGTAGTTCTACCATCAGGCAGCGATCCTGCACGACCTTCATCCCCGTTCTCGCCAGCCGCTCGGCGATCTCGTCGTGGCGGATCCCCGACTGGAACCATACCGCCTTCGGACGCTTCGCCAGCAGATCGTCGACGTGGCCGGGGAGATCCTTCGGAAGACGGAAGACGTCGACCAGGTCGAGATCGCCGGGGACGTCGACCAGCCGGCGGTAGACCTTTCGCCCCAGGATCTCCGTCACCAAAGGGTAGTAGACCGGCACCGGCACGATCTCGAATCCGGCGTCGGCGGCCGCCGCCGGCACGTAGAACGCGGGACGGTCGGCGTGCGACTCCGGCTTGATCCCGAGCACCGCAATGCGCCGCGTTTCGCGCAGCAGGCGCGCGATCCCCTCACCGTCCCCGATCAGGTTTCGCCGCCAGTCGCTTGTCGCGGTGTCGTTCATCGGCTACCGGTCCTTTGACGTCGATGACCCCGTTCGACCGATTGCGGGCCGAGATCCTGGCGATCCCCGGCGCACAGGAGCGGCCGATCCACGGCATCTACGACCACTCCTTCTCGGTCGGCCGCCGGATGATCGCCCACGTCCACGGCCGGCGCCAGCTTCACCTGACGGTGGCCAAGGCGGAGGCCCGGCTGCTCGTGGCGAGCGGAAAGGCGAGGCCGCACTCGATCCAGAGGCTCGCCGCCGCCGGCCACGTCGTGCTCCGGTTCGGCACCGACGAGGAGCGCGCGCTCGCGGTGGGGTTGGTGCGACGGATTGCGGGCCGCCTGCCGCGTGCCACGGCGCCGGTGACCCGCTCGGCGCCGAGCGAGGGCGGTCAGAACGACGGGCCGGTCGTCCGCGGCCAGAACGGCGGTTCGACCAATTCGTAGTACGGCGTTCCGACGTCGCCGAAGGCGCCTTCGACGTCGTCCCGAGGCGCCTCGTCGGGCTCGGCGCGGCTTCGCGGATCGCGCCAGCTCGGATCGGTCGCCAAGCCGCCGGGCGCGCCGCGGAACAGCGATGCCCGGCCGTCGGCGCCCGCAAGCGAGCCGACGAGCAGCTCGTGTTTCCCGTCTCCGTCGAGGTCGCCCGGGGCGAACAGCGCGTCGCCGGCGAAGCGGTGACCGTCCCGGCCGCCGACCCAGAGCGGGCGCCGCGACGGTCCGTTCGGTCCGCCGGCATAGATCCGCACCTCCCCTTCGCCCGCGCCGGCGCCGGGCGCGCCGATCGCCACGTCGGAGTAGCCGTCGCCGTCGAAGTCGCCGCCGGCGACCGCGCTACCGAAGCGGGTGTTGGAGCCGTTCCCTTCCATCGTCCAGGACGGCCGTGCGGCGAGACCGCGTGGGCCGCCGCGGAAGAGATAGGCGCGCCCTTCGGCCGCCTGGTCCAGGGCGCGGGCGTCCGAGTCCTCGGCGGCACCGATCACCACGTCGCCGTAGCCGTCGCCGTCGACATCGCCGGCGGACGCCACCGACGATCCGAACCAGCCGCCCTCCCGCCTCCCCCGACCGATCCACGCCGGTGAGGCGTTTGGTCCGTGCGGACCGCCGAGGAACAGGTAGGCGCGACCGTCGTTGAACCACCGTTCCGCCCCGTCGGCCTCCCCCGCCGGCTCGCCGATCAGGATGTCGCCGTAGCCGTCGCCGTTCACGTCGCCGGCCGAGGCAATCGCGTCGCCGAAGCCCGACGCCTTGCGCGTGCCGTCGAAGGTCCAGGCCGCGGGCCGGCGAAGCCCGCGCGGACCGCCGAGGAAGAGGTAGACGCGTCCCTCGGCGTCCGAGCCCTCGGTGCGATGCAGGCTCGCGGAGACGAGCACGTCGCCGTATCCGTCGCCGTTCACGTCCCCGGCGGGGGCGAGCGCCGCGCCGAGTCCGCTGCGCGGGCGATCGGCGATGACCAGCGTCGCGCCGCGGCGATTCATGCCATCGGCGCGGCCCCGGTGGATCCAGACCCGACCGGCGCGATCGTCGGCAACGAGGCGGTCGACGTGTCCGTCGCCGTCGACGTCTCCGGCCGGCATCGAACCGCGCGAGCTCACCGAATGCGGGTTCCACGCCGCGAGCCACGCCGGCCAACCGGGGGACGCCGCCGCGAACAGGTCGCTCAGGGCGGCCAGCGGAGAGTCCGTCTCGGCGGGACAGCCGGCGTCGGACGCGGCCGCAGGGGCGGCGATCAGGGAGGAGGCGAGCAGGAGCGCGGCGCCAGGAGCGGTTTTCATGGCGGCCGGCAGTCAGCAAGCGCCGTGCCGGCGCGAGGAGGAAGGTATTGAATGAATATTCAGGATCTTTCGCGCCGGCCGCTCGAACGTGAGGCACGCGCAAACCACGACGGAGTGTCCCGTGGGGCGGACGCGTCGCGGAAACAGTCGCGTCGTCGATCGCGTCCGGCTACAGGCTCCAGTCCAGGTCCGCCGGAAGCTCCATCTTCAGCGCCGCCGGCGCCGGAAAGCGCAATCCCGACCCGCGCACCGCCGGCTTGATGTCGTTCACGAAGTCCTGCATCACCGGCGCGGGATCGCGCTTCTTCAGTCCGACCTCGATCGCGTAGCGGGCCCCTTCGCTCCCGGGCCGGCCGAACGACAGGAGCCCCATCCGCAGCCACCGATCGAAGATCGGCTGCTTCATCTCGTCGAACCGGCCGCTCTGGCACAGCTCGACGACCATCCGCTCCCCCAGCTCCTGGTGGCCCTTCTCCTCGTCGACGATCTTCCGGACCACCTCGCGGTACGGGAGATAGCTGCAGCCGTCGTACTCCTGGAGTTGCCAGAAGCCGCCCCGGTCGTAGAGGAACTGCGCCATCGCCAGCTCGAACCACGACTCGGCGAACGGGACCGGTTTTTCGGCGAGCCGCCGCCGTACCTTCGGCTCGACGTCCTCGCCGGTGAAGGCCTCGTACATCTTGGCGACGGCCGCGTAGTGATCGACCTCCTCGCGGATGTGCCAGCTCATGAACTTGATCCACTTCACCGACGGAACGTACTGCAGCGCGGCGCCGAACATGTGCGCCGCGGCCAGCTCCCGGTAGGCCTGGCTGAGCATCAGTTGCTCGACCGTCTCGCGATAGCGGTCGGGCATCGGATCGCCCGAGCGATACTCCGGTGCCATCTACTTGGCCTTCAGGACGCCGCACGCGACGCGGGCGCCCGCGTTCCCCGCCGGCTGTCCCGTGAGGTCGTCCTCCTGGTCGTGGAAGACGATCGCCCGTCCGACGATCCCCGCCGGCCCCTGGTCGAGGGTGATCCCCTCGACGACGGTGCTGTAGCTGCCGGTGCCGGCGTCGGAGACGATGGCGTTCCCCAGGTCCCCCGCGTGTCGCGGTGACGACGACGGGCCGCCGTGCGCGCTGTTGGTCGGATTGAAGTGGGGCCCGGCGGAGGCGGCGTCGGCGGCCGAGCAGTCCCCCTTCTCGTGGATGTGGACGCCGTGCTTCCCGGGCTTGGCGCCGCGGATCTCGAGCTTGACCTTCACCTTTCCGTCGGAGGTGGGGAAGAACTCGGCCATCCCCTTCGTCACGCTGCCGCTCTTCGGCTCGAGCACGGCGTACACCGGGGCGTCGGTCTTCGGCTCGGTCGGCGCCTTGGGGCCGCAGCCGGCGATGGCGAGGAGCGCGAGAATCGGAACCGGGATCGAGAACGGACGCATGGGCGTGGACCTCCTGGCAAGGCGCGAGAGGGTAGTCAACGCGGACCGCGTTGTCACGCGGCGGCTGCGAGTTCGAGGACGACGCGAAACTCCGCCGGGGTCACGGGCATGACCGACAGGCGGCTGCCGGGTTGCAGCAGGATCATCCCGCGGAGGCGCGGATCGGCTCGCAGCATGGACAGTGGCACAAGACGCCGAAAGGTCGACCGCCATTTCACGTCGACCAGGGACCAGCGCGGCGCGTCGGTCTTCGATTTCGGGTCGAAGTACGGCGAGCGCCGGTCGAACTGGGTCGGATCGGGTCGGGCTTCGCCCACCACCTCCGCCGTCCCCGCCACGCCGATCGGATCCTCGCTCGAATGGTAGAAGAGGACGAGGTCCCCCCGTTTCATCTCCCGCAGGTGGTTGCGCGCCTGGTAGTTCCGCACGCCGTCCCAGGGGCCGGTGCGCGTGGGCCGGCGGCGCAGGTCTTCGATCGAGAAGACGCTCGGCTCGGACTTCATCAACCAGTGGCGCATCGGGGGTCCTCCGGCCAGCGGTGTTTCGGGTAGCGCCGCGAGAGCTGCCTGCGGACGTCGGGATAGACGCGCTCCCAGAAGCCGGCCAGATCGGTCGTCACCTGCAGATCACGGCGGTTGGGGGCGAGGAGGTGGAGCACGACCGGCACGGTACCCAAGGCGACGGTCGGCCCGCGGGCAAGCCCGAAGAAGTCCTGCAGGCGCGAGGCGAGCCAGGGTGGCTTTCCCGGCTCGTATTCGAGACGCGCGGCACGGCCGCCAGGGAGCACGACGCGCTCGGGGGCCGCCCGGTCGAGCGCGGCCCTCTCCTTCGGCGAAAGGCGAGCGCGGACGGCGTCGATCAACGAAGCCGTTCGCAGCTCGTCGAACGAGCGGCGCCCTTCGCACAGCGACGCCAGCGCTTCGTGCACCTCCGGGAGGCCGATCGGCGGGATCCCGAGCGCGGGGCAGGCGCCGCGGACGAAGGCGATGCGCGCCAGCAGCCGGTCGAGCTCCCCTTCCGGTGCGAAGGCCGCCGGCCCCTTCGCCAGCGCCGCCTCGAACAGCGTCCGCGCGACCGCCGCCGGGTCTCCTGGCGACCGGCTCTCCTCCATCGTCAATCCGTCGAAGACGAGGCGGCTCACCGCCTCCACGCGCTCGGCCGCCGCGTTCCAGCGGACGTCGTCCCCCTCGCGGACGCGGTCGGCAAACAGGTCGATCAACCACTCCGGCTCGATCGCGGAGGCCGACCGGACCACCACCGACCGGTCACGCCGTTGCGCGTCGACGCAGACGAGCCACTCGCCGTGGCGCACCACGCTCGAGGGGCTCAAGGTCGCCGAACCGCCCCCCGCCAGCGCGAGGTCGTCGCCGACGCCCGTCGATCCGGTCCGGTCGCCGGGACGCGACGAACGGCGGCGGGCCACGCGATCCGGGTAGGCGGCGAGGATCGCGCGGCGAAGGGACGCGTCGTCGTCGGCGGCGGCGTCCCGTCCCGCCTCGCCCCGTCCCGCGTCGGGCCGGGCGCCGGCGCCGCGCCGCGGCCCGCGTGCGTCGCGGCGCAGCGCCCGCACGAGCTGCGCGCGCACCCGCTCCACCGCCGCCACCGCGCCGGGCCCGAGCCCCAGGCGCCTCGCGCGATTCGGATCGCCGCCCGCCTCCTCGAACAGCTCCCGCAGGTGGAGCAGGTCGGAGCTTCCGGCCTCGGTCGCGCGCGCGGGGGGGCGCTCCCGGAGATCGCGCTCGCCGAGCAGCGCCGCGACGAGACAGCCGGCCTCGCCGCATCCTGCCGCGTCGGCCTCCAGGACCAACCGCGCCTGGCGCGGGTGCACCGGAATACGAGCCATGCGCCGCCCACGCTCGGTGATCCCCGTATCGCCGACGGCGCCGAGGCGCCGGAGCAGCTCCTCGGCCGCGGCGAGACTCTCCTCCGGCGGCGCCTCCAGCCAGTCGAGCGCGCGCGCGTCGATCCCGTTCGCCGCCAGGGCCAGCACGATCTCGGCGAGGTCGAGCCGCCGGACCTCCGGCGGCGTGTGCGCCGGGCGCAGGTCGTGGTCGGCCCGGGTGTAGAGGCGGACCGCGCGCCCGTGGCCCGGCGCGCGGGCGGCGTCGCCGTCCACGACCGCGGCGACCTCGTGCCCGGCGTCCCGGGCGGCGTGGGCGAGCGTGTCGATGATCGAGCGCACGCCGCCCATCGTCCCGTAATGCGG
>CAYJRR010000021.1:0-41944 GCA_964372275.1 uncultured bacterium | reverse complement strand
ACCGAGTCGCCCTCGAGGATGGCGCGGGCTCGGGGGCCTCTTGCCTTCGCCGCGGCCGCCACGATCGGCGCAGCGCTCCAGGTCTCCCACGGCCATTACGTCGAGGGCCGGGAGTGGGTGGTATGGCTCGTGGTCGCGGCGGCGGCGATGGCGGGGATCGCCGCGCTCCTGCCGGCGGCGCACGATGAACCGAGTTCCGGCCCGGCGGCGGAGGCGAGCGGGATGGAACCGCCGCCGGCGTTGGCGATGATGATGACGCTGGCGGTCGCCCTCGCCGCCCTGGCGCCGCTGGTCTTTCCGGCCGGGCTCTATCTCACGCGGCCGCTGCTGCCCGAGCTGACGCCCCTGCTGCTTTCGGGGGCCGGCGCCGTGGTCGCCGCGACGCTCCTCCGCGAGGCACGCACGGACCGCCGGGCGATGGCGGTCGCGGCGGTCGTGCTCGGCGCGGCGTTCCTCTTCGCGGGGATCTCGGTCGTCCGCGTCTCGCCGTCGCCGATCATCGACGTCTGGACGATGCAGCAGGGGGCGGCCGAAGCGCTGCTTCACGGGAAAAACCCCTACGCGGCAATCCTTCCGGACGCGTGGCCGCCCGGAAAGACGGTGACCTACTATCCGTACACGCCGCTCCCCCTGCTGCTCACGCTCCCCGGCCGGCTCGTCGGCGACGTCCGATACGCCCTTCTCGCCGCGCTGCTGGTGGGCCAGGCCGCGGTGGCCGTTCTCGCGGTCCCCGCCCGGGGCCTCGCGTGGCGCTGCGCGCTGCTCCTCCTCGCCTGGTTCGCCCTGCGCCCGACCGGGATCTACCAGTTGGAGCAGTCGTACAACGAGCCGTTCGCGATGGCGCTCCTGGCGGTGAGCGTGGCCGTGTGGCGGAGGGGGCGCCTCGATGCCGCCGCCGCGATCTTCGGTCTCGCCGTCACGTCCAAGCAGTACTTGGTGGCGGTGGCCCCGTTGATCGTCCTGTTTCCGGGCGCCCGTCTGCGTCACCTGGCGATCGCCGCCGCCACCGGGATGGCGACGCTCGTTCCGTTCGCCATCGCCGACGCGGGCGCCCTCTGGGACGACGTCATCGGCGTGCTCGTCCGCTGGCCGCCGCGGTACGACGCGCTGACGTTCGCCTCCTGGCTCCACGACCGACACGGCGCCGAGTTGCCGTCGATCGTCGCCGCCGCGGCACCGCTCGCCGCGCTTGCAGCGGTCGGCCTTCGCGGATGGGTCGATCGCGGGCGACGCGACCTCTCGCGGGTGCTGGCGGGGATGGCGTTCGTCCTGCTCTCCGCGTTCGTGGTGGCGAAGCAGGCGCACGCGAACTACTACGACCTTGCGGCGACGTTGCTCGTGCTCTCGGTCGTGACGTCGCTGGCGCCACGGGCCGGAGAGGCGACCGGCCGTTGAACGGCGCTATCGCCGCTGTCCCGCGCCCGCCGGCGACGACACCGGTGCCGAGGTCGCCGCCTGGGTGCGCGCATGGCGGGCGCCGGCGAACCCGGGGCTCTGGTAGGCGACGGTGTCGAGCGACCGCGAACGCAGGACGGCATCGATCCGGAAGTCCTGCGCGCGCGAGCCGTCGGCGGCGGGGATCGGTTCGCCGACCGCCCAGAAGCGTCCGTCGGCGAGCTGCCGCAGCAGCTCGAGCTCCGCACTCGGCGAGAGTCCGAGTCCGCTCACGTCCGGCGCGCGGTACCAGCCGCCCCAGGCCATCCTCCACGGGGGGCAATCCTCCCAGGACGGGCACGCCTCGTTCCGCCGCACGTAGAAGGCGGGGACCGGAAGGGGCTGGCCGGGCCGATAGACGTTGCCCGGCGTGTACGGAGGCTCGGTCTCGTCGATCGCCTGCACCCGGAGGATGGTGACGGCCTTGCCGCCGACGATCTCGCTCTCGAACCGGCCGCGGGCCCATGCGCCCCGCGCCAGGGTCGACAACACACGCGCCTCCTCCCCCGGCGTCAGTTTCATCGCCGTCAGATCGACGCGGCGCAACAGGACCGAGTCCCCGAACGACCAGCCGCGCGCGCCCGGTCCGGCCGGCGCGCCGTTGCCGAAGACGTAGACCGCCCGAGGCTCCGACGGAGTCGCTCCGGCTTCGGCCGCGGCGACGAAGAGCGCAATCGTCGGCAACATCGAGAAGAGAATACGGCGGGCTTGGCGGCGCATGGTGGGCTCCTTCGACGAGAGTGTTTGGATTCGGCCGGCCCGCCGAGCAATCCCCGTTCCAACGGGGCCGGCACGGAAAGATATTGACTACTCATTCAATATCCGGCGCGGAGCGCCGGCCGGCGGTGGATACTGTCCGGGGCATCGGGACATCGGTTGCCCGGACCCGGCGTACAATCCGTGGAATGCGCGGACGATCGTGGCTGGTCCTGACCGCCCTCGCCGCGTGCGCACCGCCCACGGCCGAACCGGTCGCGAGGCGGGACGACGCGGTGGCGGGATGGACGGCGGCATCGGGCTCCTTGGGCGCGGCGCGCGGCCTGTTCACCACCGAGCTGCGCGCGATCGCCGTCACCGGAGGTCAGATCGCCATCGTCGGCGGCGTCGGACCGGCACTCCGTGCCGAGCTCGACCTGTTCGACGGCGCGACCTTCGTCGCGGGGACCTCGATGGGGACGGCGCGCAGCATGATGGGGCTGGTCTCCCTCGCCGACGGCGGGATCCTGGCCGCCGGCGGTGGTCAGAAGACCGGCCCCACGACCAACACCGCCTTCACCAGCGCGGAGCGCTGGCGGCCGGCGACGCGCACCTGGACGACCGCCGGCACGCTGAACACGGCGCGCTTTTCGCCGAGCGCGACCCGGCTCGCCGACGGCCGCGTGCTGATCGCCGGCGGTCAGGCCGCCAATGCGGTGACCTTGAACAGCGCCGAGATCTACGATCCGGACGACGACATCTTCACCCCGGTCGCCGACACGATGCTGAGTCCCCGCGTCGGCCAGGTGGCGGCACGGCTCCCCGACGGCAAGGTGATACAGATCGGCGGCGGCGATGACGCCCCTCCGGGGCCGCGGAAGATCGACAGGTTCGATCCCGGCACCGGACTGTTCTCCGACGGCCCGGACATGGTGGCGATGACCCGGATTGCCCACGTCGGAGCGCGGCTGCCCGACGGCCGGATCCTCTATTGCGGAGCCTGCGGCCCGGGCTGCACCGGGGCCTCTGTCGATACTTGCGAGATCTTCAATCCGGCCAACAACTCTGTCGCCTCCGCCGACAGCCTCAACGCGGGCCGGGCGGCGGCGAGCATGATCCTGCTGCCGACTGGAAAGGTCCTGATTGCCGGCGGACTGTCGAACGACGCGGCGTTGTCGAGCGCCGAGCTCTACGACCCGGTCGCGAACAGCTGGACGACGACGGCGTCGATGACGAATGCACGCTACGACGCCGGGATGGCGCTGCTCGACGACGGACGAGCGGTGATCGCCGGCGGTCGCCAAGGCTCGACCAGCTCCTCGACCTACCTCTCCAGCGGCGAGATCTTCGACCCCGGCACCCCGACGAGCTGCGAGGTCTGTCAGATCGACGGAACCTGCGTGCGGCTGCGGGAGGATCTGGCCTGCGATGACGGCGACGCCTCGACGACCGGCGACAGGTGCACCGCCGGGGTCTGCGAGGGGACCGGTGGCGGAACGGGCGATGACGACGACGACGCGGCCGACGACGACGACGACGGAGACGACGACGGTCCCAGCGGGCACAAGGACGAGGGCGGTTGCCGCGTCGGCGCCGCGGCGCGGCACGACCTTCTCACGATCGCCCTGGCGCTCGCCGGATTCGCGATCGCGCGCCCGCGCCGGCGTGGCCTCGCCCGATCGGAACGCGGTCGGTAGGACCTAGAAGCGCCAACCGAGCGTCGCGTCGAGCACCGGGGCGGTCGTTTGATCGGTCCTTTCCACGCGGTTTCCGTCGTCGTCGGTGGCGATGGCCGTCACCCGCGCGACGCTGCCGCCCAAGCCCAGACGCAGTACCACGTGACGAAAAGCCCACGACCATCCGGTCGTCGCGATCAGCGCGATCCCCGCTCCGGAGGCCTCCACCCCGTCGCTCGACTCGATCTCCGCATACGGCACGCCGACCCGGCCCGAGAGGTAGAGGCCGCCCGGCGCCTCTCGAAAGAAGAAGCGACGAACACCGACCGCCGCGAAGAGGACCCGACCGGTGATCGACACCTCGGCCGTCTCGTCATGGCGAATCCCGGCGTATCCCGCCTCCACCGTCCAGGCGAGACGGGGGGAGATCCTCCGTTCGTATTCGAGGCCGTACTGCTCCACCAACCATGCGATCGGACTGATCGAGACGACCTGTCCGCCCCCGCGCGGAGCCGCGGCCGTGGAGGGCGGCGCCGGCTCGTCGGCGGCGACCGGTAACGGGAGTGACAGCAGCGCCGTCACCAGCGTGACGAGTCGGATCATCGGCCACCCTCCGGTATCACGTTCCGTCCGCTCCGGCGGCCTTGAGGACCGCCTCGATCTGCGCCCGTTCGGGAAGCGCGCCGACGAATTCGGCGGCGCCGTCGTTGATCACCGTCTTCGGCACCCCTCGCACGCCGTGCGCGCGTGCGCGCTGGGGAAACTCGGTCGCTTCGATCACCTCGGCGGTGACGCGCTCGTTCTCCATCGCCATCGAGTAGGCCAGACCGGCCGACGCGGGGCAATAGGGTCACCCCGGCGTGACGTAGACCTGGATCAACGTCGGCGAGGTCACCTTCGCGAGCTCGTCCCTCGAGGCGGGCGAGAGGCCGCTCTCCCCTCTCGAGACGGCGATCAGCGCGTCGAGGAGCGTGCGGAACTCGTAGCCGGCGGGAAGGCCGAGGTAGCGCAGTCTCCCCTTCACCGACGCCCCCTGGAAGACGAGGACCGGATAGCTCCCCTCGATCCCCTCCGTCCGCGCCGCCTCCGCGTCCTCCGAGACGTCGATCACCGTCAGCCGGATCTTCTCGTGGAGCGCGGCGACCTCGGTCAGGAGCTGCTCGGTCTCGGGACAACTCCGGCAGACGGGGAATCCGGGGGCGTCGATCCCGGAGCGGCGGGTATAGAGCGTCACCCGGACCTCGCCGGACAGCTCGCCGTCGAGGATCTTCTTCACCTCGACCCGGTCGTTCTCGGACAGCATCTCCATCGTGGGCCCTTTCGACGCGGTCGTTCGTCGCTCCTTCTCCTCGCGTCCCTCCGGATGGTATAGGGGCGCGCGGGAAAAGCGATGCCACGTTTCGTCCTCCTCCTCGCTCCGATCGTCCTCGCGGGTAGCCCGGGCACGACAGCGGGTACCGAGATTGCGTCTCCGCCGAAGCCGGCGCTCTCGGGGATCGCCGCCGGGCCGGACGGCGCCCTCTTCGTCTCGCCGGCCCCCGGCGAACCGGCGGTGATCCACGAGCTCGACCTCACGGGGGCCCCCGGCCGTTCGTTCCCGATCCCGGGCGGCCGGTTCGTGCAGGTCGCCGACGTCGACGTCGCCGGTCGGCCGGTCTGCATCGAGCCGGAAAGCGGGCGGCTTTTCGTCCTCGGCGAGTCGAATCCGGTGTCGACGATCCGCCTCGCCGACCTCCCTGGGTTCGATCCGCGCGCGGTGAGCCCGCTGGTCCGCGCCGCGCCCGACGGCGAGCTGGCGACGATCACCCTCGACGGCACGAAGGTGCTGCGGATCCCGCCCGTGGGGGCGCCTCGCGTCGTGCCGCTCGCCGATCGCGGAGCCGGTCCGGCCGCCGACTTCGACGTCGCCACCGACGGTCGCTTCGCCGTCCTCGGGGCGCAAACCGATCGGCTCTGGCTCTACGACGCGAACGGGCGCCGGATCTCGGAGACGGCCGCGGTCTCCGACGCACGTCCCGACAACGTTCCGGCCGCCGTGCGATTCTCGCCCGACGGAACCGAGCTGTGGGTGCTCGAGCTGCCACCGCCGGAAGATCCCGATCGGCAGACGGTCGCCCTCCAGCGATACGACGCCACCCTCAAGCGCTTGTCGCGCCTGGAGCGACTGGGGGACGGCTCGCCGATCCCGCCCGTCGCAGGGTTCGCGCTCACCGTCGACGGCGCCTGGCTCGCCGACCTCGACGGCGAGGCGTGGCGGATCGACCGAGCAGGTGCGGTGCGCGCGCGGTTCAACGCCGCGCCGCCGCCGCCGGGGATGAGTTGGGACGACAAGCGCCGCCTCGAGCGGATCGCGGCGGCTCCGCAGGGCGCCCCCCTCGCGGAGGTGGTCGGCGCGTTGGCGGCGACGCGCGCCCGGCGAAACACCGACCAACTCTGGGAGCGCCTCACCGCCGACACCGCCGCCTCCGCGCCGTTGTTGCGCGACGCCGTCGCCGCGCGGACGCTCGACGGGCCGGTCTTCGCGACCTTCCTCGCGACGGGCTGGCCGGCGACCCGCGACCGGCTCGCGGCGGCGCTGAAAGACCCCTCCCAGGAGGTTCGAAACGCGGCGGTGGCGGTGCTGCGGAGCCCGGCGGTCACCGGCTTCGACGCGGAGCTGGCGGCGGCGACGAACGACCCCGCCCCGCCGGTTCGGGCGTCGGCGCTGGTGGTGCTGACGCGCAACCGATGGACCCCCGCCGCCCTGCCCCTCCTGCGCAAGCGGCTGTCCGACGCCGATCCGGCGGTGGCCGAACTCGCCGCCGGCCTCTTGGCTCAGCGGCTTCCCGAGACGGTGAGCACGCTGGCGGCGGTGGTGAAGGAGACGACGGCGAAGGAGAGGACGCGCGTCCTGGCGGCGCGCGCGATCCTGCTCGACCTCCCCGACGTGCGCGGCCTCCCGCCGCTGCCCGCGGACGCGCGTGGGCCGCTCCGGTCGCTCGCCCAGTCGGCCGACGCGAAGATCCGTCGGGTAGGGGCGCTGGCCCTGGTGGTCCATCGCGATCCGTCGGCGCCTGCGGCGATCGAGCGAGCGTGGTCCGGGCTCCCCGACGACCAGAAGCGAGTGGCGCTCGAGGCGTGGTCGCCGGAGTTGGGCCCCACCGCGGGTCCGGCGTTGGAACGCCTGCTCGCGAAGGAGAAGAACCGTGCGCTGCGCGACGGACTGCTCCGCGCGCTGTCGGTCTCCGCCGGCTCGCGCGCCACTCTGATCCGAATCGCGACGGCCAAAGGCGACGAGCGGGACCGGGTGGTGGCGCTCGAGCTGGCGGCGCGGCGGCTCTCCGACGAACAGATCGCCGGCCTGGGAGGCGAACTGCCCACGGCCGGACCCGATCTCCGGAAGGCGATCGCGCGGTTGATCGCGGCTCGCGGCGTCGACACCGCCGCGCCGGCGCTGGCCGGGCTCGCCACGTCCGACGCCGACCGCATCGAAGCGCTCGCGGCGCTGTTGCGTCTCGGGAATGCGGCGGCCGCGGCGACGGCGTCGGAGCGGGTCCTCGCCAGGGCGGCCGACGCCGACACGGCACTCGCCTATCTCGCGACAGTCGGCGGCGTTCCGGCCGACGCCCTCCCACGGTTCCGCGAGATCGCGCGGGACCGCGGTCCGGACGCTGTCCCGGCGGCGGAGGCGCTGGCGCGCTCCGGCGATGTCGATGCGATCCCGGTGCTCGTCGAGGCGTCCCGCGCCGACGGATCGGCCGCGGGCCCGCAGCGCGACGCCGCCCTCCCCGGCGCGCTCGCGGCGGCGGGGGAGGCCGGCCGCGTCGCGGCGCGCTCGCTGCTCGCCGAGAAGGCCGCCGCGGCACGCGAGGTCGGCGTGCTGGCGCTGGCGCTCAAGGGGGGGGATGCCTGCCGCGAGGTCGTCGCCTGGGGAACGGGCCGCGGGGCCGACGGCGTCGTCACCCCGTCGGCGTTCTACGCCCTCGCCGCCTGCGACGACGTTCGCGGCGCGGTGGAGCTTTACCGGACCCGTGCCGAGTCGACGGCGACCGGTGACGTCGGACCGCGCACCGCGCAGCCGCCGGTCTTCGCCGCGCTCCTCGCCCTGCTCCTGAACCACCCCGACTTCCGCCCCAAGGCCGAGCCGGTGCTCGACGCCGTCTCTCAGCTGCCACGCCCCGTCGTGGAGCAGGTCGCGCGCGCCATCGCCGGAGACCTCCACCCCGCCGTCGCCGTCCCCGCAGTGAAGTTCGTCTTCTAGCCGCGGCGCTTGGCGGCGGCGGGAGCGGGCGGGGCGTGCTTGAGGAGGTACTCTTCGTAGGTTCCGCCGAAGTCGACGATCCCGGCGGGGGTCATCGCCACGATCCGCGTCGCCACCTCGGTGATCATGTTCCGGTCGTGGGTGATGAACAACGCCGTGCCCGGATAGCTCTTGAGCCCGTCGGTCAACGCGCTGATCGACTCCAGGTCGAGGTGGTTCGTCGGCTCGTCCAGGACGAGGACGTTGTTCTGCTCGAGCATGAACCTCGCCATCAGCAGCCGCACCTTCTCGCCGCCGGAGAGGGCCTTGGTCGGCTTCGAGCCCTCCTCGCCCGAGAAGAGCATCCGGCCGAGGAGCCCGCGCGTGACCTCGTTGCCGGCCTTGGGGTCGATGTCGTTCAGGTAGCCGACGCAGGTGTTGTCCTTGGGGATCAGGTGGTCGTGGTCCTGCGGGAAGTAGCCGACCGACGCCTCGTGGCCCCAGACGATCTTCCCGGCGTCCGGCTTCTGCGTCCCGACCAACAGGTTGGCCAGCGTCGTCTTGCCGATGCCGTTGGAGCCGATGATCGCCACCTTCTCGCCGCGGGTGATCAGCATCGACAGATCGCGGACGATCGGCTCGCGCTTGTCGTAGCCGAAGGTCAACCCCTCCACCGTCAGCGTCTGTTTCCCGCTGGGCCGCTTCTGCTCGAACTTGATGAACGGTCGGGCGATGTTCGAGCGGCGAAGGTCGGCGAGCTGCAGCTTCTCCATCGCCTTCTTGCGCGATTGGACCTGGCTCGACCGCGTGCCGGCGGAGAAGCGGGCGACGAACTCCTGCAGCTGGGCGATCTTCTTCTTCTTGTCCGCGTTCTCCGCCTCGATCCGCGACCGCGTCTCGCTCTTGGCGATCACCATGTCGTCGTAGTCGCCGACGTAGGTGATGATCGTCTCGTAGTCGATGTCGGCGATGTGGGTGCAGATGGCGTTCAGGAAGTGGCGGTCGTGGGAGATCGTCACCAGCGTGCCGGTGTATTCGTGCAGGAACCCTTCCAACCAGCGGATCGAGTCGAGATCGAGGTTGTTGGTCGGCTCGTCGAGCAGGAGCGCCTGCGGGTTGCCGAAGAGCGCCTGCGCCAGCAGCACCCGTAGCCGGTAGCCGGTCGGGATCTGCGATAGCAGGCCGTCGTGGTGATTCTCGGAGATGCCGAGCCCGCTCAGGAGCTCGCCGGCGGCGGCCTCTGCGGAGTAGCCGTCCTCCTCGGCGACGATCCCCTCCAGCTCTCCGAGCCGCATCCCGTCCTCGTCGGTCATCTTCGGCTTGGCGTAGATCCGCTCCTTCTCCTGCATCGCCTCCCACAGCCGCTTGTTCCCCGAGATGACGACGTCGACGACGCGCCACGCGTCGAACGTGGTGTGGTCCTGCCGAAGGTACCCGGTCCGCTCCGGCCGGCTGACGACGCCGGTGTCGGGGTCGACCTCGCCGATCAGGATCTTCATGAACGTCGACTTGCCGGCCCCGTTCGGGCCGGTCAGCCCGTAGCGCCGCCCCGGCGGAAAGGAGGTGTTCACCTCCTCGAACAGCTTCTTGCCGGCGTAGGCTTTCGAGACGTCGTTGACGGAGATCATGAAGCCGGCCCATGTAGCACAACCCGGGGCCGTAGCCGAAGCGAAACCGAACCCGGTCGTCAGTCCCGTTGCAGGTAGACGGCCGCCCCCTCGGCGGCGACGGTCACGGCGAGGGTGCCGCCTTGCGCGGCGGTCGTCGCATCGGTGAAGAGCTCGTCGAACGTAAGCCCCGACGCCAGCGTCCCGTCCACCGTCACGGTGCGGGGGGTCGTTCCGCGGTTCACGGCGACGAAGGCGCTGCGGCGGCCGTACCGGCGGCGCAGGACGAGCAGGTCGTCCTCGAGCCACATCCGGTCGACCGAGCCGCGGGTCAGCTCCGGGTACGCGCGCCGCGCCGCGGAGAGCTGGGCGACGTGGGCGCGGGTGGCGAGTTGTTCGGCGGTGAGTCCGGTCCAGGGCATCGGCCGCCGGTTGTCCGGGTCCCCGGCGCCGGCCAGCCCCACTTCGTCGCCGTAGTAGATCGTCGGGATCCCCGGTAGCGCGAACAGCAGCGTGAACGCCTGCCGGAGCCTCGCATACGGGGCCGGTTGCGAGGGCTGCGCCGGCGGATCGGTCCAGCCCTGTTCGCGCGAGCCCACGCCGTACAGATCGTCGATCTCGCCGCTCGCATGCGAGACGAAGCGGGGGACGTCGTGGTTGCCGACGAACGTCCCCATCGCCGCCGTCGGCCCGTAGGCCGCCCTCGAGCCGCCGATCGCCAGGTCGAGGTCGGCGAGCGTCCCTTCCCGGCGACCGATCGTCCGGAGGATCTCCCAGTAGAGCGGAAAGTCGAACTGTCCGTCGTAGTCGCGCGGGGAGATCCGGTCGGCCAAGAGGTCGGCGCCGCCGTCGACGAACCGACCGACGAACGTCTCCCCGAGGAGCAGGAAGCGCCCGCCGGCGGGGGCGAAGCGCGGCTCGACCGCGGCGCGCAACGTCCGGCCGAGGACGCGCTCCATGTGTTTCACCGCGTCGACGCGGAAGCCGTCGGCGCCGGTCGCGGCCTGCCACCACAGCGCCTCCTCCACCTGCGCATCGAGCGCCGGCGATCGGCGCAGGTCGAGGTCGGGGAGGAACGGCGTGAACCAACACTCGATCGGCTGCTCCCATCCGCAGACGTACGGCACGTGGAACCAGTCGGGGTGCTGGTCGAACCACGGGTGCTGCTCGTGCACGTGGTTCACCACCAGGTCGAGCAGGACCCGCATCCCGCGGGCGTGCGCGGCGTCGATCGCCGCGCGCAGCTCGGCCGCCGACCCGAACCGCGATTCGACCGCCTTCGGGCTCGCCGGCCAGTAGCCATGGTAACCGGCGTAGGCGCGCCCGTCGGAGCCCAGGAACGATCCCTCGGCGTTGTCGACGTGTGGCGACAGCCACAAGACGTCGACCCCGAGCTCGTCGAAGTAGCCCTCCTCGATGGCCGCCCGGAGCCCCGCCCAATCGCCGCCCCGGTAGTTCGCGGGATCCGACACCCCGTCGACCGGCGCGTCGTTGGACGGATCGCCGTTGCGGAAGCGGTCGACCAGCACCGAGTAGACGACGGCGTCCCTCCAGTCGAACGGCTTCGCTTCGGCCCAGAACGACAGCCGGACCGGCGGCGCGGCGCGGCCGGACCGGTCGGTCGCCTCGACCAGAAGCTCGTGCCGGCCCGGCGCGAGGTCGCGCTCGTCGATCGACAGGACCCGCGCCGACTCGTCCCATCCGGCGGACCACGGCTGGCCGTCGAGCGTGACCACCGGCGGTCCAGCGGGGGCCTGGTCGGCCCTGGCTGGGCCTCCGTCAGTCCCGCCGACGCGACCGGCGACGAAGACGACGTCGGCGCGGAACGATCCGATCGCGCCGTCGACCTCCGGTTCCACGAGGTCGAGCCGTGGACTCGCGCAGTCGGGGACGACGACGCGACTGTTCTCGATCCCGTCGACGAAGGCGGTGAGCGGATTGTCCGGATCGAGGATCCATTCGCCGTCGACGACGAACTTGTAGGCGGCCTCCCCCGCCGGCAGCGCCAGCGAGCGCACGAACCGGCCGTCGCCCACGGGATCCAGAGGAAGCGCGGTCGGATCGAAATCGTTGAACGTGCCGGCGAGGTGAACGGACGACGCGTCGCCGCGGTAGCGGAACACCGTCTCGCAGCTCCGGATCCCCTCCTTGACCCGGACCGGCAACAGCCCGCTCGCCCGCGAGCCGCCCCGGGCGACCGTCACCACGAGCGTCGCCTCCCCGAGGAACCCCGGGGCCGGGGTGAGCGTCACCCGTTCGCCGTCGACCGACGCCGCCACCGATTCCACGGCGCGCACCGAGAGCGTCCCGCCCGACACGTGGCGTCCGAGGTCGATGGTGCGCGGGGTGTCGAGGTCGAGCCAGACCCGAGGCAGCCGCTCGACCGCCGGATCCCCCCGGTCCCCGGCACAGCCGGAGGCGAACGCGGCGAGCGCGAGCGCCGAGGCGACGCGAACGGCGGTGGGCGCAAGGCGCACGGCGAGGGTCATGGCGATCCGGGAACGATACGCGCCGGCGGGCGTCCCGGTAAAGCGCCACGGATCCGGGCTCGTGGCCGGTGATAAGATCGTCCCCGCTGCCGTCGGGGTGGCGAAATCGGTAAACGCACGAGACTTAAAATCTTGGGCCGAAAGGCTTGTGGGTTCGAGTCCCACCCCCGACACCCGGACGCCCCGAACGAAGGAATGAGTACTCTAGGGGATTGACCCCAGTTGATCTTCCCTCGATCGGTGGCATGCTCCCGACCCCATGGCACGCACCCGATCGCTCCTGCTCACCCCCGTCGAGACCGAGATCATGAAGGTCCTCTGGGAGAACGGCTCCGCCAGCGTCGCGCTGGTCACCGACCGGCTTCCCGGGAAACGCCACTACAACACGGTGCTGACGATCCTCCGCATCCTGGAGCAGAAGGGGTACGCCAAACACGCCGAGGCGCCGAAGGGACGCGGCTATCTCTATTCGGCGAAGGTCGATCGCTCGCGCGCGACGAAGATGTTCGTCCGCGATCTGGTCGACCGGATGTTCGACGGCCGCCCCGAAACGCTCGTCCGGAGCGTGCTCCAGTCGTACGGTCTCCGCCCCAAGGACCTCGCCCGCGCCGGAAACGGCCGCCGGAAGTAGGAGCCGGAAAGACTACAACTCGGCCGATCGTTCGCGTAGGCCCACGGCGTTCTCGACCAGGCTGACCAGCCCCTCGACCTGGAACGGCTTGCGAACGGTGGCGAAGACACATCGCCGCACCTCGACCGGCACGTTGTCGGCGCCGGTGAAGAGGATCACGGGGACGGCGCGTACCGCCGGGTCGGCGAGGAAGCCGGCGAGGAGCGCCGTACCGTCGATCGGCATCCAGTGGTCGAGCAGGATCACGTCGGGCCGCCAGCTCCGCGCGACGGCGACCACCTCCTCCAGCCGGGTGCGGGCCGTCACCACCTCGGCGCGCGCAACATGGCCGTGGACCTCCAGCGAGGCGACGACCGCCTCCGCCAGATCGCGATCGTCCTCCACCACGAGCACCCGATACCGCTTCGTCTCCGACATGGTCTCTCCCACGATCCCAAAGGAACGCCGACCGGGGAAAGCTAGTGAGATCGTACCGTCGGTGCAAGACCAAAGGAGCCCACAGAGCGGTCACGCCGTCCGCAACCCGTGCGCGGGAAACGGAGCACCGCGAGGACACGGCACGAACGTCAGTGGGTCACCGGATGCTCGGGCTCCTTCTGCGGAAGCTCCTCTCCCGCCTCGGCCTCCTCGCGTTCACGCTGCGCGGTGATGCGGCGCACGCGGCTGCGCGCTTCGCCACCCTTTCGTCCCGCCTCCGCAGCCCGCTTCGGATCGTTGGCGAAGTTTCCGCCGCTGGCGTGTCCCCCCTTGCTCGCAATCTCCGCGGTCCGCGCCTCGCCCGGACGAAACTTCGTCGGGCTCGCTTCTCCTCCTTTTCGGCCGATGCGAGCCATGTGTCCGGGGCCATACTGCTGGACGACCTTCTTGCCGCCGAGCCGACCGGCCTCTTCGACCGTCATGCCGCCTTTGCCCTTGTCCACCATGGTTCCCCCTCGCCTGCTCCGGACGTTGAGCACGGCGAACCGGGGGACCAGTGCGCGGATCGGACGTGACGCGTCTACAGCGATCGGTCGAGGCTGCGCGCGTAGAAACGAAGGAGTTCGGCGTCGCCGCGCGAGACGACGGAACCCTCCCCCCCCGGCGCCAGGGGTCCGGGGATGCCCCCGGGGGTGCGCGAATGCGCGGAGAGACGGGCGGCGCCGCGACGCGCGAGGAACTCCAGCCCGAGCCGGAGCGTGAGCTCGGCCTCTTCGGCGGCGACCATCGCCCGCTCCTCCTCGTAGAGCTCCGACCGGCGGTCGGTCTCGTCCGACAGCCGGGTCCATCCGGCGTGCACCGCGGCGAACTCGCGGCCCTGGGCGAGCCGCCGGCCGGCGGCGCGGTGGGCCTTGATCTCCTCCTCGACCGAGACGCGCAGCTCGCCGGACGTGAGCTCGGGACGGCCGGAGCGCGCGATCACGGTCGCCACGATCGTCGCCGGGGTCGCCGGCACCAACCGCCCGATCTCCGACATCAAGAGCCCCGCGAAGCGCCGGATCCGTTCGCGGCGCGCCTCGGCGGGGAGCGCGAAGACGTCCTCCCCCAGGGCCGCGAGGAAGCTTCCCAGCGACACCGGGGCGCCGAAGGAGACGGCGGCGTACCCGTAGCGGCCGGTGCGACCCGCCGCCGCGCGCAACGAGTTGACGATCAACGTGCCGGGAAGGCGGCGCAGCACGATCCAGCCGGTCGCGAGCCGACTTCCGATCGAATCCTTCCCCAGCGCCGCCCCGCCCTTCGCCTCGGCGACAAGCGACCGGTCCTCCAGCACCCGGTCGTAGTTGATCCCGACCGGAACGAAGACGACGTCCCGCTGGAACGTCGGATCGCCTTTCAGGCTGGCGATCGACTCGAGGATCCCGAGCTTCGGCTCGCGCAGCCCGCCATCGCGGGTGAGGCCCCCTTCCGGGAAGATCCCCTGGGTCACGCCGCGCTTGACGATCAGCTGGACGTAGCGCGCCAACACCCGGTGGTAGAGCGGGTTCCGGAATCCGCGCCGGACGAAGTAGGCGCCGAACCTCCGGAACAGGCTGTCCAGAGGCCAGACGCGCGCCCATTCGCCGACCGCGTAGGAGAGCGCGATCTGCGACGCGAGCGCATACGAGGCGAGGACGAAGTCGGCGTTGGAACGATGGTTGAAGACGTAGACGACCGCCGCCCCCTCCGGGATCCGGGCCCGCGCCCGCTCCAGCGATCGGCGGTCGATCAGCACCTCGAAGACGAAGTTCAGGAGCAGGTGGGCGACGACGTAACCGAACCGGTAGAACGCGAGGGTGTTGAAGGCCGGGATGATCTCGTCGAGCCAGTCGTCGACCTCGTCCCGCACCCGTTCCACCGGGCGCCCCTCCGCGGCGGCCGCCTCCGCCATCGCCGACGAAAGCTCGGCGTCGTTCAGGACCTCCTTCTTCACGTAGGCGCGGCTGGCGAACTTGTAGCGGTCGAGCTGGATGTTGCGCGAGGAGGCGAAGCGCTCGGCGCGCCGGCCGAGCCGCTGCCGGAGCCGCCCGACGATCACCGACCGCGTCGTCTCGTAGGCGGCGATGCCGCCGACCACCCACGCCGACGTCTCGAGGAGGCGCCCGAGGTCCATCGTCCGCAAGCGGAACGTAGCACGGTCACCGGCGCGCGCGCGCCAGTTCGATCCGGAGCTGGCGGACCTCGCTCGGGTCGAGCACGAACATGGTGTTGAAGTCGGTGAATCCGTCCCGCCGGAGACGGAGGCGGTGCTGGACCCGCGCCGAGGTCTGGATCTCCACCGGACTGCCGACGGTGATCGGGCTGTCGTCGAGGAACACCTCGACGTCCGGCGGCTCGGCGTCGAGGCGGATCCGCGCCATGTTCGCCGCGTCCCGGACGATCCTCCTCGGCGGCTCCGCCGGATCGACCGCTGCCGCCGGCGGCGGCAGGATGACGACCGACGGAAGGAAGGCGGCGAGCGAGGACTGCAGCCGGTCGGCATCGAACGGGAAAAGATGCCGGCCCAACGCTTCGCCGAACTCCTCTGCCGTCGCGAACCTCGATTCCGGCTCCTTCTCCAGCGCCTTGAGGAGGATCGCGTCGAGCCCCGCCGGAACGGCCGGATTGATGCGGGACGGCGGCGCCACCTTCGACTCCCGGATCCGGCGGAGCACCTCCTGGAGATCCCGGTCGGCGAACGGATTCTGCAGGGTCACCAGCTCGTAGAGCACCATCCCGAGCGCGTAGAGGTCGGCCCGCGCGTCGAGCGGCTCGCCGGTCGCCTGTTCCGGAGGCATGTAGCCGTAGTTCCCCTGGACCTCCCCCCCGGCACGCTCGCCGCGGGCGCGCGCGATCCCGAAATCGGTCAGCTTGACCTCGCCGACGCGCGAGACGAGGACGTTCTGCGGCGAGACGTCGCGGTGCACGAGCCCCAGCGGCTGCAAGGCGGCGTCCCGGCGCCCGTGCACGGCCCCGAGCCCCTTGAGGACGCGCATCGCCACGTGGAGGGCGAGGTCGACGGGCATCCAGACGTTCTTCGCGCGGCAGCCGCGGACGACCGAGCGCAAGTCGGTCCCGTCGACGTACTCCATCACGATGAAGTAGTCGGCGCCGATCCGGCCGAAGTCGAACACCTGCACGATGTTCGAGTGCGACAGCATCGAGGAGAGCTTCGCCTCGTTGACGAACTGCTTGACGAACCGCTCGTCCGCGGAGAGGCAGGGGAGGATCGTCTTGACGATCACAGGCTTCTGGAAGCCGCCGAACCCCTGGGCTTGGGCGCGGTAGATCTCCGCCATCCCGCCCTGGGCGAGCTTTTCCACCAAGAGATACCGGCCGAACTGACGGGCTCCGGGCACGCCCCCTCCCGGGATCGATGCGGTGACAAAGACATCCTAGCGCCGGGAGAGCGGCCGCCTACGTGACGGATCTCACGCCCGATTCTGCTGGGCGATCGCGGGGAAGGTGACGGTGAAGGTCGACCCCTCCCCTTCCTTGCTGGCGACGGTGATCTCGCCGCGGTGGGCCTTCACGATCCCGTAGGAGACCGACAGCCCGAGGCCGGTCCCCTCGCCGACCTTCCGGGTCGTGAAGAACGGCTCGAAGATCCGCTCCTGCACCGAGCGTGGCATGCCGAGTCCGGTGTCCTCGAACGCGACGTGCACGCGTCTTCGATCCGACGAACAATCGGTGGCGATCGCGAGGCGACCGCCGCCCGGCATCGCCTTTGCGGCGTTGATGACGATGTTGGTGAAGACCTGCTGCAGCTGATTGGCGTTCCCTTCGATCGGTGGAAGTCCGGGCCGAAGCTCCTTCACCACCCGGACGTTCGTCAGGTGCAGCTGGTGTTCGGTGACCGAAAGGGTCGCCTCGACGATGGCGTTCAGGTCGATCGGCTCCGACGCGGTCGGGTCCTGCGAACGCGAGAAGTTGAGCAGGTTCTGGACGATCTCCTTGCAGCGGAGACCCTCCCGTTCGATCTTTTGCAATCGGACGCGCATCGCCTCCAGCGACTCCGCCGTGCGCTCTTCCTGGGTCAGCCGGATCCACTCGTGCAGGATCCACTGCGTGTAGCCCAGGATCCCGGTGAGCGGGTTGTTCAGCTCGTGCGCCACGCCCGCCGCGAGTTCCCCGACCGCCGCCAGCTTCGAGGACTGGATCAGCCGACCCTGGGTGCGGACCAGCGCCTCGTCCGACAGGGTGAGCTTGTCGTGGAGGCGCGCGTTCTTCAGCACCACGGCGAGGTGACTGGCCAGCGCCCCGAGGAACTCCTCGCCCCCCTCGTTCAGCCGCATCGGACCCTGCCAGGCGAGCGTCAGCTGCGCCACGAACTCCCCGTCGAGCCGGATCGGCACGGCGACCCAGTTCGCGATCCCGACCTCCTCCAGCCGCGGACGGATGGCGACGTCGGCGTCGGCGAGGCCGAAGTAGGTCGGGCCCTCCATCTTCGAAAGCGGCAGGCTGGTGGTGAAGCGCGTTCCGGGCCCCAGGCCGCCGATCAGTCCGCGCACGCCCACGATCTGCATCTCGGAGGACTCCGGAAGGTAGAGCGCCAGCGAGGTGCGGTCGTTCGGGATCCGCCGCGCCAGCTCGTCGGCGACGACGTCGAAGATCCGGTCGAGCGTCGTCGGATCGGCGATGGCGCGCGCGATCTGGTTCAGCGTCGCCAGGCGTCGCGCCCGTTCCAGGGCCTCGCGGTAGAGATCGACGCGCTCCATCGAGGCGCCGATCTGCGCGGCGAGGATCGAGAAGATCTGCTCGTCGTAGGCGGTGAAGGCGCCGACCGCCGTCGACTCCAGATTGAAAACGCCGACGGTGCGCCCGCGAAGCGGGATCGGCACGGCGAGCTCGCTCAAGATTCGCGAAGAGGAGGCGATGTATCGCGAGTCCTTGCGGACGTCGGCGACGTTGGCGATCCGGCCGTTCTCCACCACCCAGCCGACCACCCCTTCGCCGACCTTCAGGCTCGTGGTCGAGATCGTCTCGAACAGCGGACCGCTCCCCAGGACGACGGTGATCCGGCCGCTCTCCGGGTCGACCAGGTGCGTCGAGCAGACCTCGTAGGGAAGGTGCTCCTGCGCGATCTCCGCGGTTCGGTCGAGGAGCTCGCCCAGGCTGTCGGCGGCGGCGAGCGCGCCGGTCATCTCCTGCAGGAAGGAGATCTTCGCGGAGCGGTCGGCGAGGAGCCGCTCCAGCTCCACTACCGACGACGGTCGCACCATCGACGGGGATCCTACCATGGCGGCCTCCCCGCGGCGCCGCCGGACCGCGGGTTCCGCGCGCGTCAGCGCGCGTGTCCGCCGCCGGCCGAGGTGCGAGGAACGACCGTAGCCGCCGCCGGGACCGGCGGGCGCGTTTCGTCGGTCCGGCCGACGTTCGAGCCCTCGTCGAGCGCCTTCGCCGCGGCACGGCGGTAGCGGCCGTACGCGCGGATCGCCTCTTCGTTGCCGAGCAAGGCGCGGAGTCCGTGGAGGAGCTCGGTCTGCGCCGCCGCCGCCTCGGCCACGTGGGCGTTCCGGTTGTCGAACGAGTGTGCGCTCACGCCGAGCAGTCCGAATCCCGCCACCCCGAGCGCCACGGAGAGCGAAGGCAAGGGCACCGTGGCAAGCATCCCGACGAGCGAAAAGACGCCGCCCGCGAGCGCGAGTACGCCCCATCCCTCGCTGCGCTGCGCCCGGCGCTCCGCCGAGATGGCGATTCGCGCCAGATCGAACAGCTCCGGATCGGCCCACGAGGGACGGCCGTCGGAGGCGGCGCGCGCCGGCCGCGGCCCGACCGCCGACACGACCACGACCGATCCGACGACGGCGGCAACGATGCGGCGGACGATGCCCGAGCGAATCCTCATGAGCGGCCTCCCAACCTCTCGTGAGCGCTTCCGGATCCTCGACCCTCCACCGATGCACCCCGGGTGCCACGCGCCGCCCGGCCGGCCGGCCGAGCGGGAAAAGGCCCCGTCGCCGATGGAAATATCGGACGTCCAGCCGGGCACGCGGCGGGCCGGAGGCCGCGGGCGCGGGGGGCGGGCGTCCCGTCGCCGCCTGGACCCCGATGTCGCAGGCCGGCCGAAACACGAGCGGCCGGCCCCGTCGGGCCGGCCGTCGCGTGCAACCGGATCGAGACCTACTTCACCTTCGCGGGCTGCTTCAGGCCCGGACGATCGATCTTCCGGCGCTCTTCCGGCGTGGCCGCCGGCGCGGCGGTGGCGGCGGCGGGGGTCGCCGCGGGGGCGGCGGCCTTCGGCTTCTTCGCTCCGCCCTTTGCGGGCTCGGGGGTCGGCTCGGGGGTCGCCTCGGCGGCGGCCTTCATGTCGTCCCGCTCCTTGGTGACGGTCGCGAGGTTCGTCTCGAGCTCCTTCACCTTGGCGCTCAACGTTTCGTTTTCCTTCTTCAGGGACTCGATCTGTCCCGTCAGCTCCTTCTCCTTCTCGGCGTTGCCGCAGGCCGAGAGGGCGACGGTGCCCAGTGCGAGAACCACCGATGCTGCCACCGCGAACCGCTTCATAGACCGTTGCCTCCGTGAATGCTGTTTTCCCGAGCGCGCCGGATCGGGAGATCTACTGGGAGCCTTCCTTCGAGCGCCGCCGCGAAAAACAACACCCAAGCGTTGCGGATGTCAAGAAAGTCGAGTACCTAGGGCGTTCCCGATGACGCCCCATTCGCCGCGCTCGGCCCTCCGGTGGGTGCCCTTCTAGCGATGGCCTTGGCTCGTTCTCTCTGGATGTGGGGGATGACGGTCGTCGTCACCGTGGTCGTCTTCGTGGCGATGCTTCCGACCTGCGCGCTCGCCCTCCCGTTCGACCGGAGGCGAAACGTCGCCCACGCCTTCGCCACCGTCTGGGCGCGCGCGCTCCTGCGGATGAACCCGTTCAACCGGATCGTCGTCGAAGGGGCGGAGCACCTGCGCGCCGCCGGCGAGGGCGTGGTCCTGGCGGCCAACCACCAGAGCATGGCCGACATCATCGCCCTCTACTTCCTCGGCCACCCGTTCAAGTGGATCAGCAAGCGCGAGATCTTCTGGGTCCCCGTGATCGGCCAGGCGATGTGGCTCGCCGGCTACGTCGCCCTGAAGCGCGGAGACCGCGAGAGCGCGCGCCGGTCGATGGCGGAGTCGCGCGAATGGCTCGCCCGCGGCGTGTCGATCATGATCTTCCCGGAAGGGACGCGCAGCCTCGACGGGCGGCTTCGCACCTTCAAGGACGGCGCCTTCCGGCTCGCGTCCGACAGCCGCCGCCCGATCGTGCCGATCGCGGTCGACGGCCCGGCGCGCCTCCTCAAGAAGGGGTCGTGGCTTTTCGCGCCGAGCACGCGCATCCACGTCCGGATCGGGAAGCCGATCTGGCCGGGCGACGGCCCGCGCGATCAGGAGCGGATGAAATCGCTGACCCGCCACTGGATCCTGCACGCGTTGTCGGAGATCCAGGGGGTCCCGCCGGCGTCGATCGACGCGGCGGAGACGGCGCCGCGCGGCCGGGAATACGGATCCGAGACACGGGTTTCGAGCCCCACGGAGCAGACCACATGATCGACGTATCGAACCTGACCAAGTCGTATGGACCGGTCGCGGCGGTCCAGGGGATCTCCTTCCGCGTCGAGGCCCGCGAGATCGTCGGTTTCCTCGGCCCCAACGGCGCGGGCAAGACGACCACCATGCGGATGGTCACCGGGTTCCTTCCGCCGACCGCCGGGTCGGTGTCGATCGCCGGATTCGACGTCTTCGAGCAGTCGCTCGACGCGCGGCGGGCGATCGGCTACCTCCCCGAGAACCCGCCGGTCTATCCGGAGATGACGGTCCAGGAGTACTTGAAGTTCGTCGCAGAACTGAAGGACGTTCTGAAGAAAAATCGAACCGCCGCTGTCGACCGCGTCGTCGAGCAGTTGAGCCTCGGCGAGGTCCGGCACCGGCTGATCGCACACCTCTCGAAGGGGTTTCGCCAGCGCGTCGGCCTCGCCCAGGCGCTGGTCCACGAGCCGAAGGTGCTCGTCCTCGACGAACCGACGATCGGACTCGACCCGGTTCAGATCGTCGAGATCCGCAATCTGATCCGGGGGCTCGCCAAAGACCGGACGGTGATCCTCTCGACGCACATCCTCCCCGAGGTGTCGGCCGTCTGCGGTCGCGTGATCATCATCAGCGGCGGACGGATCGTCGCCCAGGGGGCGCAGGAGACGCTGATCTCGCAAGGGGCCGGGAGCCACCGGCTCAAGGTGGTGGTGAAGGGTCCGGCGGCGGCGGTGGAGACCTCGCTGCGACTGGCGGTGGGCGGAGGGCAGGTCGCGCGCGCGGGGGGCGACGATGAGCGGCCGGCGTTCGAGATCGTCCCCCCTGCGGGCGAGGACCTGCGCGAAGCGGTCTTTCGCGCGGTGGTGGCGGGAGGGTGGAGCCTGCTCGAGCTGACGCCGACCGGCGGGAGCCTGGAAGAGGTCTTCATGAAGCTCACGACCCGCGAAGAGGGTGTGGAGATGGCGGCATGAGGAAGACGGTCACGATCTGGAAGAAGGAGTCACTGGGACTGTTCACCAGCCCCCGTGCCTACGTGCTGGGGGCGTTGATCGTCGCCTTGTGCGCGCTGTGGTTCTGGCTGGTCAACCTGAACGAGGCGCGCGACGCCAGCATGCGGCCGCTGATGGGGTTGCTCGCCTTCCTGATGCTGGCGGTGACGCCGATCCTCACCATGCGCCTGGTGGCCGAGGAGAACGCGCGCGGCACGCTGGAGCTGCTCCTCACCTCGCCGGTCCGCGAGTACGAGATCGTCCTCGGGAAGTTCTTCGGGGCGGTGACGCTGTTCGTGGCGCTGTTCGGCGTGACGCTCGTCTTCCCGGCGATCCTCTACCGCGTCTCGGAGCCGGAGACCGGGCCGATCGTGGCCCAGTACCTCGGGATGCTGCTCCTCGCGTCGGCGTTCGTGTCGGTCGGGCTGTTCGCCTCGTCGATCACCCAGAGCCAGGTGATCGCCGGGGTGGTCGCCTATGCGCTGCTGTTCGGCTTCTGGGTGATCCGCTTCTTCTCCGAGGCGTTGCCCAGCGGATTGGGTTCCGCCGTCAAGGCGGTCTCCTTCCTCTCCCACCTGGAGAACTTCGCGCGAGGGATCGTCGACGCCGTCGACGTCTTCTACTACCTCGCCTTCACCGGGCTGTTCCTCTTCTTGACGCTGCGCTCGATCGAGGCGCGGCGGTGGGCATGACGACCATGGCGCACGCGAAGAAACGATTCTGGGTCCACGGCGCGAACGCCGTCGTTTCGACGATCGCAGCGGCGGGGATCGCCGTCGTCGGCTACGTCCTCGTCGACCGGTTCCGGCCGTTCCGGATCGACATGACCAAGGCCGGGACCTACTCGCTCAGCGACAAGACGATCGACATCCTCGGTCGCCTCGACCGGGAGGTGCGTGTCACCTTCTTCCTCGTGCCGCCGTCGATGTCGGCCGACGCGCAGTTCGTGAACAGCCGTGTCGGCGACCTGCTCGAGGAGTACAAGGTCCGGTCGAAGGGGAAGGTCACCTACGAAGCGGTGAACCCGCTGGCCGACGCGTTGCGGGTGCAAGAGCTCGGAGGCGATCTCGGCGCCGCGGTCTTCGCCTCCGGGGACCGGAAGATCGTCGTCCAATCGAAGGAGATCTTCGAGACCGGATTCAACTACGACGAGCACGGCGGGACGGCGTTCACCGGCGAAGAGGCGTTCGATTCGGCACTGCTGCGGTTGATGGAAGGGACGACCAACGTCGCCTGTTTCCTCGCCGGCCACGGGGAGTACGAGATCGAGGCGGCCACCGACCAGGGCTATTCGATCGCCGCCGACCTGCTCAAGTCGGAGAACCTCGAGTCGAAGGCGGTTCGGCTCGATTCCGCCGCCGACGCGGCCCCCCGCGAACGCCTCGCCCTGGACGGGCCTGCAACCGGCTCACCGGGGCCTGCGGCCGGCGCGGAGGGGACCGTGGAGGTCCCGGGCGACTGCTCGGTGTTGATCGTCGCCGGCCCACGAGGCCTGATCCGCGGGCCGGAGGTCGACGCGATCCTGCGCCACGTCGAGCGCGGGAAGGGGCTGGTCGTCCTGGCGGAGCCGCTGGGAACCTCCGGCATCGAGGGACTGATCGGCCGGCTCGGAGTGGAGGCCCTTCCCGGCGTCGCCGCCGACTTCCGCCAGCGGCTGAAGACGCCGCTCACCGTGATCCCGACCTTCAAGCGACACGAGATCGTCGATCCGCTCGAGCTCAAGGGGATGGCCGTCGTCCTTCCGCGGGCGATGGGGTTGAAGGTCCCGGCCTCGCCAACCGAGGGGCCTGCGGCCGGCGCGGCCGGCGACACGACCGTCACGCCGCTGTTCGAGACGAGCGAGGAGAGCCTCCTCGTGGTCGACATCAAGGACGGTCAGGCCGACCCCGCCTCCCCCAAAAATCGACCCGGTCCGGTGACCCTGGGGGTCGCGGTGGAGAAGAAGGTCGGCGGGAAGACCGCGCGCGCGGTGGTGATCGGAGATTCGGACTTCGCCTCCAACGCGAACCTCAAGGCGCTGGCGATCGGAGGCGGCGCCGGGAACGTCGACCTGTTCAAGAACGCCGTGAACTGGGCCGCGGGGGCCAGGGAGAAGATCGGGATCGGTCCCAAAGATCCGGGGCTCACCACGGTGACGATGACCGACCGCGGAGCGCTGTGGGTGCTGTTGTCGACGGGGCTGGTGCTGCCGGGGGGGATCTTCGGGGTGGGGATGACGATCTGGATCCGGCGACGACGCCGCTAGAGACGCCGATGAAAAAGTTTCTCTCCACCTGGATCACCCTGGGGTTGTTCGCGGTACTGCTCGCGTACCTGCTGATCGCCAAGCCGAAGACGAAGGAGGAGCGCGAGGAGGCGGAGCGGACCGTGGTGCAGGCGGATCGCGACGCGATCGACCGGATCCAGATCCAGAATCCGCGGGGACGGTTCGTCCTCGAGAAGACCGGCGAGAGCTGGACGATCACGGAGCCGCGCGAGCTGCCGGCCGAGGAGAGCGCGGTGTCGCCGATGCTGAACACCCTGTCGTCGCTGCACGCCAGCGACAAGGTATGGGAGGCGCCGACCGACGCGGAGCGGGAGCGCGCGGGGCTGAAGGAGCCGGCGACGGTCGTCACCTTCCGGGCGGCGGGGAAGGAACGGACGCTCGAGATCGGGGGGGCGTTCCCGCAGAACGACACCGTCTACGTCTCGGCGCGCGGGACGCCCGCGGTCTTCACCGTCCGCCGGTGGAACCTCGACGCGTTCGGAAAGGGGCTCGACGAGTTGCGGCGGAAACGCCTGTTCGCCTTCGACCGCGACGAGGTCCGGTCGATCGCGATCGAGCGATCGGGCCGCGCGATGCTCTCGATGACCCGGTCCGACGCCACCGCGCCGTGGATCGCGACCGTTCCCTTCGCCGGGCGCGGCGATCGCGGCAAGGCGAACGGTCTCCTCACCCGGATCGAAGGGTTGAGCGCCAAACGATTCCTCGACCAGGCCGTGCCGGCCTCGGGCGGGGGCGGCTCGGCGGCGCCCGGCGGCACCGCGAAGGAGGCCGTCCGCGCGACGATCACGTTGGGGCTCGCCGACGGGACGACGCGGATCCTCGCCGTCGGCCCGAAATCCGCGCCCAGGGGCGGCGTGACCGAGGTCGAGTACCGCGACGCCGCGACCGGCACGCGAATCGTCGCCGACGCATCGCTGGAGGAGGACCTCGCGGCCGATGCGGACGAATGGCGCGATTCGAACCTCTTCGACTTCGTGGCGGACGAGGCAACCTCCCTCGAGCTGACCGTCGATGGTTCGACGGTGGCCGTCTCCCGCGGAGAGGGCGCCGCATGGAAGACGACCGCCGCGCCGGAGAACGTCGTCAGCGCCGAAGCATCGGCCTTCCTGCGCCAGGCGAAGCTCCTGACCTCGAAGGAGCGAGGTCCCGAAGTGCCACCGGGTTCCCACGCCGAAAAGCGCTACGGCCTTTCCGCCCCCGCCTTGCGCGCCACGTGGAAGGTCGGCGACCGGACCATGGAGCTCGTCGTCGGCGGCGCGACGCAGGGGGCCGGCGGCCCGCCGGCGGGCGGGTCTGCGACGGGAAGCGGGGCCACGGGCAACCCCGGGGCAGGCGGCGGCCGGTGGATGCGAACCGGGGAGTCGAAGAACGTTCACCTCGTCGCGCTCGACATCCTCGCCGCGGCGAGGGCGCTGAAGGATGCGGCGGTGAAGGCCCCGCCGGCGACGGCGACAAGCGCCGGCACCGCCGACGTGGCGACCGAAGGCGGCTGAGGCGCACCCTCGTACGGCGATTCGGTCCGGCATCCGGGGTCGCGATGGCGGCCGTTCCCGGGGTCATCCCTCGGACGCGGCCGCAGGAACGGACTCGGTCGCGACCGCGACCCCGGACGCCTTCTCAACAGCGCGTGATATCCTCGCCCCCATGCGACTCTCCAATTCGCTGCTCTCCCTCGGCCTCCTCGGCGCCGTTTCGGTCGGTCATCCCGCCTGCCGCCCCAACGGCGGCGCCCCGGGAGCGTCGTCGGGGGTGGCGGGCGGTCCGGTCAAAGGAGTGACCGTCCTCTACCAGAACAACGCCAACGGAGAGATCGAGCCCTGCGGGTGACCGAAGAACCCGCTGGGCGGTCTGGCCCGGAAAGCGCAGGTCACGGAACAGACGAAGCACCAGGCGGCCAAGGCCGGGCGCGCCTTCCTGCTCGTCGACGCGGGGGACCTCTTCTTCCCCGAGGAGCCGCTCGTCGACGAGGAGATCCCCCAGCGCCGCCTCAAGGCGGAGCTGATCGCCGACGCGAACAAGGCGATGGGGATCGACGCGCTGGCCGTCGGTGACCAGGACCTGAAGCTCGGCGTCGAGTTCCTGCAAGGACTCGCCGCGGCGCGCGGGCTGCCGATGCTTTGCGCGAACCTCACGGGGAACGACGGCAAGACCGTCTTCCCGCCCCGCATGACGAAGAGGTTCGGCGGGCTCACGGTCGGGATCTTCGCCGTCCTCACCCCCACCGGCCCGGACGGCGCACCGGTCCTTCCCTCCGAGAATCCGCGATACAAGATCGGCGATCCGTTCGACGCGGCCCGGCGGGAGATCGCGGCGCTCAAGGCGGAAGGCGCTTCGCTCGTGATCGCCCTGACGCACCTCGGCCTCCAGGAGGACCTGCGGCTCGCGAACGAGATTGCCGGCATCCATCTGATCGTCGGCGGCCACTCCATGAGCCAGCTCCTCGATCCGCAGCGCGCCGGCTCGACCTGGATCGTGCAGTCGGGTCACCGCGGGAAGCAGCTCGGGCACCTCGAGATCGACCTTCGCGGACCGATGCCGCAGGCGCTTGAGCAGATCGTCGACCTCTCCAACGTCGAGCGGGTGAAGGGGCGCATCGAGACCTACCAGGATCGGATCACCGAGATCTCGCAGCGGGTCGAGACGGAGGGCGACAAGGACCGCAAGGTGATGCTCGAAGACCAGCTCGTCTTCTACAAGGAGCAGCTCGAGATCGAGCGCAAGAACCTCCCGGCCGATGGGGACGACGCCTCGCGCCTGTCGAACCGGCTGGTCGACTTGAACCGCGACCTGCCCGACCACCCGAAGGTGGCGGTGATGGTGGCCGAGGCGCTGGAGAAGATGAGCGCGCTCCCGGTCTCGGTCCCGACCCCCGACGGCGCGCCCGGACCGAGCGAGGGTCCGTTCGTCGGCGCGGTCGTCTGCCAGGCCTGCCACACGTCGGAGTCGAAGAGCTGGATGGAGACCGGACACGCCCGCGCCTACAAGACGCTGGTCGACGAACGGCACGCACTCGACTTCGACTGCGTCGGCTGCCACACCACCGGCTACCGCCAGCCGGGCGGACCGAGCGACCCCTTCACCATCGCCGGACTGACCGGCGTGCAGTGCGAGGCGTGCCACGGCCCCGGACGCGCGCACGCCGCCAGTCCGAAGAAGGTGAAGCTCAAGTCCGCCTTCGACGAAGCGTTCTGCCGAAGTTGCCACTCGGCGGAGCAGACCGGCGACCGCTTCGACTTCGCGAGCTACCTGCCGAAGGTCGACCATGGCGTCTCCGCCAAGCGTCGGGCGGCGAAGGCGCCGGGCGCCAAGCCCTAGTCACGGCGGAACGGCGCGGCCCGAACCGTTCGTCAAGGGCAGCCGTCGTTCGGACCGCCCGGCGAACCGTAGTCGTAGCCGTCCAGGTACGGCCCCGCCGCGATGCACCAGTTCGCCACCAGGTCGTTTCCCGAAGCGGACAATCGGGAGAGGCGGAGCTGGTCGGAATGGTGACCGAGCACGTAGACCAGCGCGGTCCAGTCCAGGAGCACGGTCCACGGAACGCCTCGTAGGTAGACCTCGTCGTACCCGTCGTAGAGTTGCAAGCCGTACCCCCAGAAGGCGTCCGGTACCACTTCGGTCGAGGTCCACGCTTCGGGCGTACCGCGGGCGATCACCGCGTACGCGCCCGCCTCGACGACGACGTCCGTGTGGATGATGGCAGGCGGCTCGGTCGCCGCCGAGAAGTTGGCGATGCCGAGACCGTTCAGGTTTACCGGCCGCCCGGCGGCGTTGTAGATCTCGATCCATTCGGCGTCGGGGTGGCTGCCCGGCTCCCCCATGAATTCGGTCACGACCAGGTCCCCGGGTTGGAGGTCGCCGACCGCAAGCAGGGACGTATCGGGAGTCGGAGTCGGCTGGGGCTCCAGCGTCGCATTGCGGGAGAGGCGGATCACCTGCGACGGCTGCACGAAGGCGAGATGCGGACGCTCCTGTTCGTCGATGTCGAAGGAGAAGAGCCCCCCCGCGAACGAGGCCACGACGTCGTAGACATAGGGACCGGGTTGCGGAAAGTCGTACTCGGCGCGCTCGATCGTCCATTCCGAGGCGGTCCCGACGGCGTAGTAGAGCTTCCGACCCTTGGAATAGGCCACGTGACGGCGTCCGCTCGAACCGATCCGCATTCCGACCCAGAGCCCGGCCTTGTAGCCCGGCGTACCCCGATCGATCGTGGTTCGGATCCACGTCCCGCCCGATCCCGGCACCGCAACTCGTACCTCATCGGCGTCGAGCCGCCGATACGCGATCGAGGGGGATCCGTCCGGAGCAATTGCAATCGAAACGTCGTCGGTCTCGTTTTCCGGCGTCCACAGGTCGTTTTGCTCGACCGGCGTCAGGCTCCAACCGGACGTTGTTCGAACGCCGTGCCAGATCTCGCGCGCCGACGTCGGCAGCCCGCCGATCACCGGTCGTCCCGACACCACCACGTGCGGTCGCCCGGCCGCGTCGATCGCCAAGTCGGTCCGTTTGAAGCTGCCGGCCATAACCGTTTCACGCGCGCCGCTCGGGAGCACGTACTCGACGGAACTTCCGGCGCGCACCACGACGTGGCGCCTCCCATCCGCCGAGTAGGCATGGTCGACCTGGTATCCGGCATCGGTCCATACGATCAGCGTCTCTCGAAGAGTCGCCGAGCCGGTCAAACACGCGCGGTAGACGCTCGAATGGTAGGAAAGGCCCATCCAGTCCGTGTACCCGAGGCACGCCGCACCCGATCCATCGAAGGCGACATCGCCGAGGGTGAAACCACTGTTGACGCCGCCGCTGGTGGCGAACGGCGTGCGATTCCAGTTCCCCAGACCATTGCGCACGGCCCCCAGGAGCGACACCTGGCGGTTCTCCCACGACCCGGTGGTCGTGGCGTAGGCGACGACCATCGCGCCGTTCGTACCGACGTCGATCGAGACGCCGTCGACCGATCCGGGCCCGGCATGCATCGTCTCGCTCGACCAGCTTCCGGGCGGCGCCTCCGTGAACTCGATTCGTTCCCGCGGCGTTTCCCCGAATCGGATAGAAGGCTCGCACGCGAGCGAGGTGACGACGACGACGAGCAGCAGGGTGAGTAGTCGGAACGGCATGACGCGCCGCGATGCATTGATTGTTCCGTCAATCAATCGCGCCAAGTGCCGATTCGTTCGAGCGCGTCGCGATCGTCGCATGGATTCGGCCGGTCCCACGGACGTCCTCGACCATGCAAGTCCTCCGCTGAGTCGGCGCGGTCGCACGTCCGGCTACCGATCCGGACCGCCGTGTGCTTCGCTCCCGGTGGTGCGCGTTCTCGCCATCGAGTCCAGTTGCGACGAAACGTCGGCCGCCGTCGTCGAGGGGGACGCGCCGGATGGACCGGCGCGCGTCCTCTCCTCGGTCGTCGCCAGCCAGATCGACCTGCACGACCTCTACGGCGGCGTCGTGCCGGAGCTCGCCAGCCGGCGGCACGTGGAGACGATCGTGCCGGTGGTGCGGCAGGCGCTGCGCGAGGCCGGCGGAGAGGCGATCGACGGTGTTTGCGCGACGAACGGGCCGGGGCTGGTCGGCGCGCTCCTCGTCGGACTCAACTTCGCAAAGGGGTACGCGGCGGCGCTAGGGGCTCCGTTCGTCGGCGTCAACCACCTCGCCGGGCACCTGCACGCGATCTTTCTCGAGCCGGATCCGCCGGCCTATCCCTTCGTGGCGCTCCTGGTCAGCGGCGGTCACTCCCATCTCTACCTTGCGCGCGGCTTCGGCCGATACGAGCTGCTCGGGCGCACGGTCGACGACGCCGCCGGGGAGGCGTTCGACAAGGCGGCAAAGGTGCTCGGCCTCCCCTACCCCGGCGGCGTGGCGATCGACCGGCTGGCGCGCGACGGGCGCGCCGATGCCTTCCGTTTCCCGCGTGGGCTCGAGGGGAAGGGTCTCGACCTCTCCTTCAGCGGACTCAAGACGGCCGTGCTGCTGAAGGTGCGTGAGCTCGGCGCCGAGGCCGAGCGCCGCAAGGCCGACCTCGCCGCCTCGATGCAGGAGGCAGTGGCCGACGTCCTCTCGCAAAAGCTGATGGCGGCCCTCGAGCGGACCGGGATCTCCCGCGCGGTCGTCTCCGGAGGGGTGGCGGCCAATTCGCGGCTGCGGTCGCTCCTCGGAGAGCGCGGGACCCGAGCCGGGGTCGAGGTCCGGTTCCCCTCCCCGGCGCTATGTACCGACAATGCCGCGATGATCGGCTACGTGGGCCTCCAACGGCGTCTTCGCGGGGAGCGTGATCCCTGGGGATTGAATGCCGATTCGGGGCTTCCGCTGGCCAAGGTGTCGGGATCGGCGTAGGCTTTTTCTCGAGTGGGGGGATCCTACAAACAGGCGCGCCAGTTCGAGCGGGCGGCGATCCGCGAGAAGGGGACCCTGGTCGTCAACGGGGAGAACCATCCGGGGACGATCTCGCGCGTCGGGGGCGGTGGCGTCTTCTTCGAGACGGCGCTCGATCTCCCGCGCGGGCAGGCCGTGCTGCTGCGGTTCCGGCTGGCCTGTTTCGACGAACCGATCCTGGTGAAGGGGGAGGTCCGCTCGCGCACCGAAGCGAACGTCAACGGGCCGGCCGGTCTGGGGATCGCCTTCGTCGATCTCGACCCCAAGAAGCAGGCTCAGATCGTCGAGTTCGTGGCCGAACGTGGCAACGTGCTGTGCGAGGTGAACGGGCTGCTCGAGGACGAGGAGCTCGACGTGAACCGGATGCGGAAGCTCCTCGCATCGGTCGACCTGGATCGCATCGGGTCGCTGGACGACCTGCGCGCCCGGGTCCGCGCGGGGATCCAGGATCTCCTGGAGCGCGGGTAGGGGCCTTCGGGGAGGCCCCGAGGAAGCCCGAAGGGCAAACCATTTCGATCGGGACACGCAAGCGCGTGGCGACGCATCCGCAGACGCTCCTCGCCCGGTACGGACTGGCCGCAAGGAAGGGCCTCGGACAGAACTTCCTCGTCCCCGGAGGGGCGGCGGAGCGGATCGTACGCGCGGCCCAGATCGCCGCCGGCGATTGGGTGGTCGAGATCGGGCCCGGTCTCGGCGCGCTGACCGCCGCGCTGCTCGATGCCGGAGCGCACGTCGTCGCGGTCGAGCTCGATCCGCAGATGCTGCGGGTCCTTTCGCAGGAGCTCGGAACCCGTGAGCGGCTGGAGCTGGTCCACGCCGACGCCCGCGGGCTCGACCTGGGCCCGATCCACGCGCGCGCCGGCAGGCGGCTGAAGCTCGCCGGCAACCTCCCCTACTACGCGTCGTCTCCGCTTCTGCGCCGCGCGGTCGAACAACGCGAACACGTGCTCGACGCCACCTTCACCCTGCAACGAGAGGTGGCCGAGCGCGTCGCGGCCCCGCCGGGATCGCGAACCTACGGCGCGCTCTCGGTGCTCGTCGGCCTGTGGGCCGACGCGTCGGTCCCGTTGAAGCTTCCGCCCGGTGCCTTCCATCCGCGCCCCGGGGTCGAATCGGCGGTGTTGAGGCTGGTGATGCGCCGAACACCGAAGGCCGAGGTCCCGGACGCCGCCTCGTTCGAACGCGTCGTCTTCGCCGCCTTCGGCCAACGCCGGAAGACGATCTGGAACTCGCTGCGCGGTGCGCGCGACCTCGACGCGTCCGAGGAGCGGATCGCCGACGCGCTCCGCCGGGCCGGGATCGAGCCGAACCGCCGTGCCGAGACCGTGCCGGTCGAGGCGTTCGCCGCCCTCGCCCGCGCGCTCGCCGCAGGCTGAACGAGTCGGGGCGGACGGCCGGACGGGGCGCTACCGCGCCGGCGCCGCCGGCGGCGCTGCGCCCGAACCGGTCGTCGGCCCCGGCGCGGGAGGCGTCGCCGTCGTCGGCGTCGGCTGGAGCGTTCGCACGATCTTCCCCCCGGGGACGACCGTTCCCGACCAGGTCCGGTAGCCCGGCTTGGAGAGCGTGACCTTCACCGGCTTTCCGGGCGGGAGCCGGACCTTCAGCGGCGTGACGCCGCGGACCTGCCGCCCGGCGATCGTCACCGCCGCCCCCGCCGGAAGGGTCTCGACGACGAGCTCCGCCCCCGTCGCCGCCGGCGGACTCGGCCGGCCGAAGAAGAGGATCGCCAGCGCCAGTCCGGCCATCGCGAGTGCGAAGACGCCGAGCAGGCGACGGTCCTCTTTCGTCGGGCGCCCCTCGAGAAGTCGGAGACCGAAGGCGCGGAACTCCTCTCCGACCGTTTCCGGCTCGCCGTCGTCGCCGCCGCCGACATCCGCGAGATCGGGCACGCCCGGACCCGTCGGATCGGGGAGGCGGATTCCGTTGGACACGGCCCCTTCAGCCGTCTGCGGCTCGACTCCGGCGGTGGTCGCGCCGGCGACCGGCTCCAGCCGATCCAACCGCGTCGGCCCACGCCGGAGACTCGGCTCGGCCGGCGTGGCCGCCGCCTCCCGATCGGCAGGCCCGATCGCCGGCTCGTCGCCGGCGAACAACCGCTGAACGAAATCGGCGAGGTCGGAGCGGGAGTAGCCGGGGTGGACCTCGTGCAGTTGTTCGTCGATCTCCGCCGCCATCTCGCCGGCGGTCGGATACCGATCGGCGGGTGCCGGCGAGAGGGCGCGAAGAACGATCCGCTCCACCGCCTCGGGGAGATCGGGAACGATCTCGCGAGGAGGGACGAGGACGTTCCCCTTCACGTTGCGCAAGGTGTCGATGTCGAGGGGCGCGCGGAAGGGGTTGCGTCCCGCCACGCACTCGTAAAGGAGGATTCCGGCGGAGAAGATGTCGCTTCGGAAGTCGAGGTTCCCCGTCGCCTCCGCCTGCTCGGGGGACATGTAAGCGTACTTCCCCTTGAGGATCCCGACCTGCGTCTCGACCAATCGGTTCGCCGCCTTGGCGATCCCGAAGTCGATCAGCTTCACCGAGCCGTCGAGGCCGAGCAGGACGTTCTGCGGAGAGACGTCGCGGTGGACGATCTCCAGGTTGCGCCCCCGAGGATCGGTGCGCGCGTGCGCGTAGGCCAGGCCCTTGACCACCTGCGCCACCACCGCCAGCCCCTCGGCCAGCGGCAACCGGCCGCCCGTCTGCGCGACCTTCTCGAAGGCGCGCCGCAGGTCGCGCCCTTCGATGTACTCCATCGCGATGAAGTAGTGGTCGTCGACCTTGCCCAGGTCGAGGACGCGGACGATGTTCGGATGGTCGAGCTGGACCGAGATCTTGGCTTCGTCGATCAACATCGCGACGAAGTCGGCGTTCTGCAGGTGCTGGGGATGGATGCGCTTGACCGCCAACCACCGGTCCGAGCTGATCGGCTTGGCGCGGAAGACCTCCGCCATTCCGCCGGCGGCGATCCGCTCGTAGAGGAGGTACTTTCCGAACCGCGTCGCTTCCGACACGTCCGAAATTCTACTACCGGCTGCGGTCGGGCACCGGTCGCGGGCGGCTCACCGGGCCGGCCAGCTTGTAGCGATAGGTGCCGTCGCCCCCCTTCCCCGGACCGAGAAAGGTGTCGAGCAGAGCCACCTGCGCCTTCCAGGCGTCGGAGGCGCGGATCGACGCCTTGGCCGCCCATTGGCTGCTGGCGAACGACTTCCGCAGCAGGATCTCCCCTTCGAGGGAGAGGTCGAGCTCCTCGCCGTGGAACCCGACGTCCTTCAGCGTCGCCTTCCCGTTTCCGATCTCCACCACCGCGGTGCCGCCGCGCTCGAACTCGGTCTTCGGGATCTTCTGCAGGTTGTAGGGGTTCGACTCGTCGATCCGGGCCCCCTGCACGGCGAGGTCGATCTTCCCGGTCGATTTGGTGGCGTCGGCGGCGTCGAGGTCGAGTTCCACGGTTCCGCCGATGCGTCCCGAGGCGTGGAGCTGGAACCGTTCCGAGAGGGGGGCGTACTTCGCGAGCTCGACCTCCTTCACGTCGAGCGAGACGAGCGATCGTCCGCCGCTCTGCGCCACCGTCCCTTCGACCCGGCCACCGTAGACCCGGGCATGGACGCGCGCGCCCGGCTTGAGGGTAAGCAGCTGCCAGACGCTCGGACGGAGCGCAATGCGCTCGATGCGGAGCGCCGGCTCCTCCGGAGTGTCGCTCTCGCCCCCCCGGCGCCGCGCCGCCGGGAAGATCCGCACGTCGGTCGCGACCAGGCTGAAGTCCCACCCGGCGCGGATCGATCCCGTCTCGACGCGGAACCCCGATCCCTTCTCCGCGGCGGCCAGCTGGCGTTTGACGACCCGTTCGAACGGGAAGCCGAGGAACAGGAAGTAGACGAAGGAGACGGTCGCGAGCAACCCGTATCCCGCGCGCACCGTCCAACGCCTCCGTACGACCGGATCCATCGGTCACTCCTCCTTCGGTCGGAGCGCCAGGACCTGGATCTTGGCGTCGAGATAACGGCCGTCCTGGAAGTTCGGGCTCAAGTCGAGCGTGCGGACGCTCATCCCGACTCCGGTCGTCTCGATCCGGTGGAGGTACCGCGCCACGTTCGCCAGCGTCACCTTCTTCAACCGCACGTCGATGGCGATCGTCTTGAACATCTCGTTTGGCGGCGCCGCCTTCTCCTCCATGGAGGTGATGCCGCCGTCGACCCTCGACTCCCGCGCCTTCTCCTCGAGAAAGCTGCGTGGCGGGCCGGACGACGCCTTGAGTCGCTGGTCGATCGACTCCAACCGGTCCTTCATCGCGCGATACTCCGTCCGCATCGTGCGAACCTCCTCCAGCTGCTTGGTCCGGCTCCCGATGGCGTTCTCGAGCTTCCGCTGGTGACTGCTCCCCAGGAACGCGCCGCCGAGCACGACCGCGGCGAGGAGAGCGCCCCCCAGTGAGACGACGATCCGCTGGTCGCGCTCCGGCAGCCGGCCCCAGAGGTCGGCCCCGCGCTCCCGCGCCCTCGAGACACGGGCGACGACCGGGCCCAGCTTCGCCTCCACGCGCGCGCGCAGGGGGCCGATGGCGCGTCCACCCGCGGCGCGGAGTCGGGTCAGGGCGTCGCGCAGTCGTTTCGGGATCGCCATCGAGCTACCCTCCTCCTTCGCCCGGTTTGAGATCGAAAGCGATCGTCAACTTGCGACGGCCTCCGGCCTCGGACCCGGAATCGCGCGAGGTGACGTTTTCGAGCGAGGTGTCGCGCCGGATCGCCTCGGTGAGCTTGTCGCCGGCGTCGTAGTTGTCGACGACGCAGACGATCTTGACCTTCCCATCGGCGAACGAAAACTCCTTCACGTCGAGGTTCAGGCCCTCTGGGACGGCCGCCGAAACCAGGCGGAGGACCTCCAGCGCCGTCGAGCCGCCGCCGCCCAGCAGGGTCAGCCGCTCGCGGGACTCGTCCATCTTCCCGCGCATGATCGAGAGCGCCGTCTCCGGCGTGCGCAGCCGGTCCTTGGGCGCGTCGGGGAACGCCGCGGAGACCTCGGCGGCGATCTGGGCTTCGAGACCCGCCTTCTCGGACGCCAACAGCCTCTCCTTCACGGCGTAGTGGAGCGCGGCGAAGACGAAGAGGATCGTCGCCCAGCCGACGAAGCGGGCAACGACGCCCGACAGCTCCCGGCCGTCGCGCCGGAAGACGAACTCGTCCCGGCGGAAGTTGACCATCGGCCCCGGGAGGTCGGAGACGGCGCGGAAGGCGAGCGCCACGGCGGCCCCCGACTCCAGCGCCTCCGCCCCGCCGAGCAATCCGCGCGACCAGTCGTTCTCGGAGAGGTTCAACGGTTCGACCGGAAGGTCGGCGGTGCGTTGGAGCAGCTCCCGGAAGCCGCGCGTCGACGCCATTCCGCCGAAAAGCACGATTCGGTCCGCCTGGACCCGTGCCTCGATCTCCGCCGCGCAGAGCGTCCGCGCGACCTCCCGCGCCACGAACTCCGCGGCCTTGTTCGAGGCCAGTCCGCGAGGACCGGCGACACTTCCGATCTCCAGTTCGGCGAGCTCCGTCGCCGATCCGCCGCTCGCGACGTAGGCGTCGGCGAAGTCGGCCCAGCCGCCGGAGACCGTTCGCGCGTAGGCGAGCCGGCCCTCGTCCAGGAGGCAGACGTCGGTGCGGGCGAAGCCGGCGTCGACCAGCGCCACCCGCCCCTTGGCGAGCTCCGGCACGGCGGTCGCCAGGGTCGCCAGCGCGGCCGCCCCCGGGCCCAGGTAGCGCGGATCGAGCCCCTTCGCCGTCAGTCCGTCGAGAAGGGTCTTCAGCTCCCCCCGCCGCGCCGCGGCGATGAAGACGCGCGAGCCGCCGTCCGTCTTCCGCACCACGGCGTGATCGAGGACGATCTCCTCCAGCTCGCACGGGACGAGCTGTTCCAGCTCGAACGGGATCACCTGCTCCAGCTTCCGGCCGTCGGTCAGGGGGAGATCGACGAAACGAAGCAACAGCCGATCGCCGGGAACGCGGGCGGCGATCGACGCGCTTCCGAGACCTTCGATCCCGGACGCCAGCCGCTGCATCGCCACGGCGAGCCCCTCGGGATCGGCCGGGTCGAACTCGACCCGCCTCATCCCCCGAAATTCGAGCCCGCGAAAGCCGCGCTCGAACAGCGCCGCCTTGATCGACCTCGCCCCGACGTCCAGACCGATGACCTGTGGCATGGCTTTTAGTCCACCCGCCAGTAGAGCCAGCGAAGGCTCGTTCCGGTGTTGTCCGCGACCGCGGTGATGGTGACCCGCGCCTCGCCGGCGAATCCGGTGGCACGGATGGTGAAGACCTTGCTGTTGACCCCGATGCGGTTGCGCACGGCACCGGGTCCGGTGTCGTTCAACGTCACTCCGGCCATGTCGCGCATGAAGGCCACGAAGTCCTCCGGCTTCGAAAAGGGGGTCAGCTGACGCATGGCGTCGATCTTCAAGGCGATCTCCAGCGCAACGTCGGGCTGGATCGCCTGTTGGGCGTAGGCCAGGATCAGCGCCGCCAGCACCTCCGGCGGCGCCGTGTTCACGTTGATCTTCCCGGAGCTGTAGACCGTGAGCTTGTTCCCGATCTCGGCGAGCAGGTCGTCGTCGATCCCGCGGACCATCGCCAGCTCCGCGAGCGTCTCGAACTTCGCGTTCTTCGCGGTGTAGCGCTCCTCGTAGTTGGCGTAGAGGTAGTCCTCGGCCGCCCCGGAGACGATCCCCTGCTGGTTGGCGTCGATCCAATCGATCAGGTTGGCGATCACCTCTTCCCGCCCGAGCTTCCGCTCGGCGTAGGCGTTCTCCCCCTCGAACAGCCGGTCGAGCTTCGGGTCGAGCATCGTCGCGAACAGGGCGCGCGCGACGGCCGAGTCGAGCGGGCTCGAGATCCGATCCTCGGCGATGGCGTTGACGTTGATCTTGCCGTCCTCGTCTTCGATCTCCGCGTGGAGGTCCCCCTGGAAATCGAGGAAACCGTCGGTCTTCCCCAGGGTATCGAAGGCGATGCCGCCGAACCGCTCCTTGAGCTCGTCCCGCGCCTCCTCGGGGATCTCCGGCGATGCGACCGAGCGCAACATCGCGCTGTCGATCGCCGGGATCATCCGCCACAGCTCGAACCCGCCGAACCCCTGCGCCACCAGGAAGTCCTTGATCGCCTGGTTCCCCTGGATCTTCTGGTCGGCGGTGAGGATCAGCTTGTAGAGGTTGATCCCCGACCGTGCGAGGTAGTAGGCGCGAACCTCGTCCGACTCGTTGGCGGCGAGAGAGTAGTCGACGTGCGCGTCGTAGGAGAACTGCGCCACCACCGCGGCCATGAGGGTGATCGCCAGCAGCACGACGATCAGCGCGATGCCGCGATCGCTCTTCCGTCGCAGCCTTTTCATCGCGCCTCCTGGGTCTTGGCGAGTCGAACGAGGGCCGCGGTGATCCAGGTCCGCTCCTTGCCGTCGTCGGCGACCATCGTCAGCCGCATCCGCACCGAGTAGGGGAGCCGGCCGCTCTGGTCGGACCGGGTGCTGTCCCACTCGTCGAGCCATTCGTCCCGGTTGGCGTCGTAGTAGGTAAGGTCGAAGACCTTCACCCGCTCGGCGATCACCAGCGCCGTCCCCCCCTCCTCCGGCCGGTCGTCGATCACCGGATCTTCCCGGCGCATGAGACGGTAGAGACCGGCGTTCTTCGGGTCGTCCTCGACGAAGTAGGCGAGCTCCGACTGGTCGCTTTCGTTGGCGTCCTGGTAGAGCTTGGTGTGCGAAAGGCTGTCGAACCGGATCTTGTCCAGGTCCCCTTCGTCCTCGCCGACGAACTCGTACTTCGCTCCCGCCGTCGGAGACAGGCTCAAGGGGAGGAACGCCGACTGCAACTCCCGCGGGATCCGGCTCGTCACCTGGCGCGATTGACGCAGCAGATCGGCGTCGGCGCGCACCAGGTCGATCGACTCAAACGTCTGGGAGAACGAGTACCACAACATGGCGGAGATCAGCGCCAGGATCGCGACCGCGACCAGCACCTCCAACAGCGTGAAACCGTCGGTCCTCACGGGATCACACTCGCCTGCGACAGGTTCACGAAGTGGGTGACGACGTCGAACTTCTGCGGGACCTGGTCCTGCTTCCACTGGATGGTGAGCCGGAGAACCCGGACCGCCCGCGAAAGCTGGTCGGCGGCGGCCTTCGGATCGAGCCCCCCCGGCAGCGGCAACCCGCCCCCCTCGCCCCCGCCGTCGCCTCCCCCCAGCATCTCCATCGGGAGCGGGAGCTCCACCTTCTTCAACGTCCAGCAGTAGTCGTACCCGTCGAAGTCGTCGACGTCGATCTCCAGCTCCTCGGCAAAGTGTCCGCAGGTCTCCTTCTCCGAGTCGCCGAAACCGTCCTTTTCGAACTGGAGCTCCAGCTCCGCCATCTTGTGGCGGGCGAGCGTCGCGGCGATCACCTCGGTCTCCTGGTAGCGCGAGACGAGGATCCCGTTGTCGAGCGTGCGCAGGATCATCAGCAGCGAGATGGCGAGGACCGCCATCGCGATCAGCACCTCGAGAAGCGAGAAGCCCGAGGCCCGGGAGGACCGGGACACCGGACGCCGCGAAGTGGCTCGCGGTGGTCTCATCCGCCGCGCTCCCTTTCCTGGTCGATTTCGCGGTAGTCGAGCTCCCCTTCGTGGAGCACGAGCCGTCCGGTGAGCGGCTCCATCTCCAGCGTCACCTTCGAGCCTCCGCTGTCTTCGAGATAGACCAGCGTCCGCTCGGCCCAGCCGTTCGGGAAGAAGTGCGTGTAGACCGTCCCCTCCTTGACCACTTTCCGGAACTGCGGCGTGCGTACGCCGGCGAACTTCACCCCGCTCGGCAGACGCTGCGGCTCGAGGAAGGCCATCTGCACCGGGACGAACTTCGGTTGGGGAGAGCCGATCGACTCCTCCATCTCCCCGGTGCCGTACCGCTCCGCGAGCTCCCTCTTCCGCTGCTCCTCTTCCTCCTTCTTCTTCTCCTCCTCCAGCACCTCCTCCCGATCGCGCTCCTTCTGGATCACCTGGAAGGTGCCGGGGACCCCTTCCACCCAATAGGTGCCGGCGCCGAGGTCGTAGGCCATGCGGAGCGTCACGTTCTTGACCGAGGCCTCGCCGAAGCAGGCGCGGTTCCCGGCGGCGATCCGGATCGCCGCCGCGTGCAGGTCGGCGTCGGTCGCCGCGCGGAACGCCGGAACGGCGACGGCGATCAGCACCGCGACCAGGAGGATCGCGACGCTGATCTCGATCAGGGTCAGGCCCCGATCAGAGGAGACGTACGAGATCGGCCTCATCCCCTTCGCCCCCCGGAGCGCCGTCGGCCCCCCAGGACATCAACCATGCCCCCGCCAGCCCCGGCTCCGGGCCGGCGACGCGAACGTAACGGATCGGATTTCCCCACGCGTCGACGAGCAGCGCCGGATCGATGGCGATCGCCGACAGTCCGAATACGCTCGACGGAAGGGTCCCGGTCGCCGACCGGTGGCGCGCCAACGCCTCGGCGATCGCCGACAGCCGTTCCAGCGACGCCGCCGCCGGTTCCGCCAGGATGACGGCGTCACACGCGGCCCGCCCGCCGCCCGAGAGGCAATCGGCTCCGGTCGCCGACGCGCCTTCGACGGCGATCGCGACCGCGGTGAACGCGGCGAGTAACGCCCCCCGGACGCCGCGCCTCATCCCCCCTCCTTCCGCTCGCCGGCCAGTCCCCCGGCCTCGGTGCTCCAGGAGACGATGTCGTCGGCGGTGTTGAGCTCCCCGTCCGCCCCCTTGGAGATGATCTCCATCTCCTGCCCGTGCACGCCGGGATGGTAGTACTCGTACGCGTTCCCCCACGGATCGGCGGGCACCGTCTCCCGGTCGAGGTACTTCTTCCAGCGCGAGCAGCTCGCCGGCTTCTGCACCAGGTCGCCGAGCCCCGCCGCCGTGCTCGGGTAGCGCCCGCAATCGCGGTTGTAGAGCTTGAGCGCCGTCTCGAACGACTTGATCTGGGTCTGCGCCGTCTGGTTGCGCGCCTCCTTCAGGTTGCCGATCACGTTGACGCCGACGATGGTGATCAGCATCCCGAGGATCGCGAGCACGATCATCAGCTCGATCAGCGTGAGCCCCTTCTCGCTGCGAAGGCGCCGTTCGACGAGGATGGACAGCGGTTTCATGCGTTCTCCTTAACCCCTGGCGAAGTTGTTCATCTGAAGCATCGGAAGGATGATCGAGACGGCGATGAACCCGACGACGAGCCCCATGACCAGGATCATCACGGGCTCCAGGAACGAGGTCATCATGTCGATCCGGGTCTTCGCCTCGTTCTCGTAGGCGTCGGCGACCTTCTCCAGCATCCCCTCCAGCTCGCCGGAGCGCTCGCCGACCGCCACCATGTGGACCATCACCGCCGGGAACTGCTTCGAGCGCCGGAGCGGCTCGGCGATGCTCTCCCCTTCCTGCACCGAGATCCGCGTCTCCTCGATCGCCGCCTGGATGTGGACGTTGGAGACGATCGCCTTGACGATCACTAGCGACTGGAGGAGCGACACGCCGGAAGAGAGCAGCGTCGCGAGCGTGCGCGAGAAACGCGCGACCGCCACCAACTGGAGCAGCTTGCCGAAGACCGGCAGCCGAAGGCTCCACCGGTCCCAGGTCGATCGCCCCGACTCGGTCCGTTTCCAACGGCCGACGGCGAAGGCCGCGAAGCAGGCGAAGATCCCGAGCAACCACCACCAGTCGGCGATGAAGCGCGAGATCCCGATCAGCACCCGGGTGACCAGCGGCAGCGCCATCTTCATGTCGGCGAAGATCGAGGTGATCTTGGGGACGACGAACCCCATCAGGAAGCCGACCACCCCCAGTCCCACGAAGGTCATGATCACCGGGTAGACCATCGCCGACAGGAGGCGGTTGTTCAGTTGCACCTGCGCTTCGAGGAAGTCGGACAGGCGCTTGAGCACGATGTCGAGCGAACCCGACGCCTCGCCGGCGGCGATCATGTTGCAGTAGAGATCGCCGAAGATCGCGGGGTAGGCCCGCATCGCCTGGGCGAGGCCCGAGCCCTCGTTGACCTTCTCCTTGATCGCGGAGAGCGCGACCTTCAGTCGTTCGTTCTCGACCTGCTCCGACTGCGCGGCGAGCGCCTCGATCATCGAGATCCCCGCCGCCAGGAGCGTCGCCAGCTGCCGGGTCATCACCGCCAGGTCCTGGGTCGAGACCCGGCGCCGGGCGAACAGCTTGCGAAGGTCGACCTCGCGGATCTTCCGCGGGGCGGCCTCCCCCCCCGCCGCGCGCGCGGCCGCCGAGGATCGCGCGCTCCCGGGTCGGTCGTCGCGACCTCCCCGCTCCTCCACCAGCTCGGTCGGAAAGACCCCCTGCTTGCGTAGCTTGGCGCGCGCCGACTTGGCCGAGTCGGCGTCGATGATGCCGGTCTCGAGCCTTCCGCCGGGGCTGAACGCCTTGTATTCGAAGACCGCCATGCGTCACGCCCCGACCATCGCCAGCTGCGTCGACCGGAGGACCTCGGCGATGGTGGTGAGGCCGGCCAGCACCTTTTCCGCGCCGTCGTCGCGGAGGGTGTGCATCCCCCGGGCGACCGCCTTGCGCGCGATGACGCCCGACTCGCTCCGCTGGACGATGAGGGACTTGATGTCGGCGTCGACTACCAGCAGCTCGTAGATGCCGGTGCGGCCGCGGT
>CAYJRR010000020.1:31992-42138 GCA_964372275.1 uncultured bacterium | reverse complement strand
GGGAGGGCCTCCTTCGCGTACGAAAACAGATCGGTGACGATCCGCATCGAGGGCCCGGGTGGGTAGATGTAGGTTCCCCGCGCCGCGTACTCCTTCAGGATGTCGTTCTGGACCGTCCCGCGCAGTTTCCGGGGATCGATCCCGCGCTCCATCGCCACCGCCTGGTAGAGGACGAGAAGGATGGCGGCCGTGGAGTTGATCGTCATCGAGGTGGAGATCCGGTCGAGCGGCAGGTCGGCGAGCAGCCGACGCATGTCGTCGATCGTCGAGATCGGCACTCCCACCCGCCCGACCTCCCCCGCGGCGCGAGGCGCATCCCCGTCGATCCCCATCTGCGTCGGCAGGTCGAACGCCACCGACAGACCGGTCTGCCCGTGCGCCAGGAGGTAGTGGAACCGCTTGTTGCTTTCGTCGGCGGTCCCGAACCCCGCGTACTGCCGCATCGTCCATAGCCGGCCGCGGTAACCGGTCGGCTGCACGCCGCGCGTGAACGGCGCCGCCCCCGGAAATCCGGCCTCCTCGAGGTACCGTTCCGCCGGGCTGTCCGCCGGTCCGTAGACCTCGTTCACCGGAAGGCCGCTGCCGGTGACGAATGTCCTCTTGGAGCCCTCGTTCATCGTTCGGGTTCCTACTCGATCTCCACGAGGAGGGCTCCCCCTTCGACCGCCTGCCCTTCGGTCACGGCGATGCGCTTGACGGTTCCGTCCCTCGGCGCGCCGATCTCGTTCTCCATCTTCATCGCCTCGACCACCACCAGCCCTTGACCGCGGCGGACGGCGCTTCCCGCGGTCGCCAGCACCCGGACGACCTTGCCGGGCATCGGCGATCGGACCTCGCCGCCGGTCTCGGTGACGCCGGCGGCCGTGCGCTGGCGCTTCCGCCGTTCGTCGATGGCGACGATGTCGAACGACTCCCCCTGGATCGCGATGCGGAGGTGGTCGTTCGAAGGCAGGACGTCCGCCTCGAACGAGATCCCGCCGTCGGTCTCCGATCCCGGTGGCGAGACGAGGAGCGAATAGATTCCCGGCTCCGCGAGCGTGGCGGAGACCAGGTGCTCCTCCCCGTCGAGCACGATCCGGTAACGCCCGGGTCCGGCCTCTTCGACAGCGGCGCGATGCTCCCGGCCGGTGAGCGCGAGGAGATAGATCATGATCCCCTCCGGCCGGCCGGATGCATCGACCAGCGCCACCCGTCGGCGGACACGCCGGCCGTGTTCCGGGCGCCGGGAAGGACGCGCGCATGGCGATCGCGCTCGAAGGCCGCCACCGCCGCGGCGAGAAGCGCGTGGCTCCGCGAGGCGCCGTCGCCGTCACCGAAGGGGCCGCGCAGGAGCTCGGGGGTCAGGTAGTGGGTCGAGAACCGTCCGGCGAGGAACGCCGGGTCCTTCATGATCCGCAGGTAGAGCGGGATCGCCGTCTTGATCCCGTGGATGGTGTACTCCGCCAGCGCCCGCGACATGCGGTGGATCGCCGCCTGACGCGACAGTCCGAAAGTGACCAGCTTCGCGATCATCGGGTCGTAGTGGACCGGAACGTCGTATCCGGCGTAGACCCCGCCGTCGACGCGGACGCCCGGACCGGCGGGAGGGCGATAGGCCGTGATCCGGCCCGGGCTGGGAAGGAAGTTTCGCTCCGGATCCTCGGCGTAGATGCGGCACTCGATCGCGTGCCCGCGCCGCGTGATCTGCTCCTGCGCATACGGCAGCGGATCGCCGGCGGCGATGCGCAGCATCGCCTTGGCCAGATCGACGCCGGTGACCGCTTCGGTCACCGGATGTTCCACCTGGAGACGGGTGTTCATCTCCAGGAAGTAGAAGTTCCGCTCGGCGTCGAACAGGAACTCGCACGTCCCGGCCGAGACGTACCCGACCGCCTTGGCCGCTTTGACCGCCACCTCGCACATCCGCGCGCGAGTCGCCTCGTCGAGCGCCGGGCTCGGCGACTCCTCGATCACCTTCTGATGCCGGCGCTGGATCGAGCACTCGCGCTCGAACAGGTGCAGCGTGTTCCCCTGGTGGTCGGCCAACACCTGGATCTCGATGTGGCGGGGCTCGCGCAGGTACTTCTCGACGTACACCGTGTCGTTGCCGAACGCGCTCTTGGCCTCCGAGCGCGCGGTCCGGAGCGCCGCCTCCAGGTCGGGGGGGGCGTCGACGCGCCGCATCCCCTTGCCCCCGCCCCCGCCGGCCGCCTTGATCAGGACGGGGTAGCCGACGGCGTCGGCCGCCGCGCGGACCTCGTCCAGACCGGTCACCGGTCCCGGGGTGCCCGGAACGATCGGCACACCGGCGGCGCGCATGAGGTCGCGGGCACCGGTCTTCGAACCCATCTGCGCGATCGCCTTGGGCGGCGGTCCCACCCAGGTGATCCCCGCGTCGACCACCGCCTGCGCGAACTCGGCGTTCTCGGACAGGAACCCGTATCCGGGATGGATCGCGTCGGCCTTGGCGCGCTTCGCGGCGGCGAGGACCCGCTCGATCGAGAGGTAGCTCTCGCGCGACGGCGGCGGACCGACCGGGTACGCCTCCCCCGCCACCCGTACGTGGAGCGCGTTCCGGTCGGCCTCGGAGAAGATCGCGACCGGCGTCGCCCCCAGCTCCCGCACCGCGCGCGCGATCCGCACCGCGATCTCGCCCCGGTTGGCGATCAACACTTTCCGGAACGGGAAGGGGGCGTGGGCCACGAGACCGCCTCTACAGGGGGATGTTGCCGTGCTTGCGCGGGGGGTTGGTGTCGCGCTTGTTCTGGAGCATCTCGAACGCCTGGATCGCCTTGACCCGGGTCTCTTCGGGACGGATCACCTCGTCGACGTAGCCGAGCGAGGCGGCGTGGTAGGGGTTTGCGAACTTCTCCCGGTAGTCGGCGACCAGCCGCCGCTTCTCCGCCTCCGGGTCGGCCGCCTGCTCCAACTCCTTCCGGAAGATGATGCTCACCGCGCCGTCGGGACCCATCACCGCCACCTCGGCGGTCGGATAGGCGTAGTTCACGTCGCCGCGGATGTGTTTGGAGCTCATCACGTCGTAGGCCCCGCCGTAGGCCTTGCGGGTGATGATCGTGACCTTGGGGACGGTCGCTTCGGCAAACGCGTAGAGGAGCTTCGCCCCGTGCTTGATGATCCCGCCGAACTCCTGCGCCGTGCCGGGAAGGAAGCCGGGCACGTCGACGAAGGTGAGAAGCGGGAGGTTGAAGGCGTCGCAGAAGCGGTCGAATCGCGCCGCCTTCACCGACGCGTCGATGTCGAGGACCCCGGCCAGCACCGCCGGCTGGTTGGCGACGACGCCGACGCTCTTCCCGTTCAGCCGCACGAAGCCGCAGAGGATGTTCTTGGCGAAGTGCTCCTGGATCTCGAAGAAGACTCCGTCGTCGGCCACCAGCCGCACGATCTCCTTCATGTCGTAAGGCTTGTTCGGCTCGTCGGGGACCAGACGCCGCAGCTTGTGCTCCAGTCGGAACGGGTCGTCGGTGGTGGCGCGAGTCGGCGCCGTGGAGTGGTTGTTCGAGGGGAGGTAGGAGACCAGCTCGCGGACGAGGTTCAGCGTCGCCGTCTCGTCCGGCGCCATCAGGTGTGCGACGCCGCTCTTGGCGTTGTGGGTGACGGCGCCGCCGAGCTTCTCCTTGGTCACCTCCTCGTGCGTGACCGTCTTGATCACGTCCGGTCCGGTGACGAACATGTAGGAGGTTTTCTCGGTCATCACGATGAAGTCGGTGATCGCCGGGCTGTAGACGGCCCCGCCGGCGCAGGGACCGAGGATCGCCGAGATCTGGGGGACGACTCCCGAGGCGGTGACGTTGCGGAGGAAGATCTCGGCGTAGCTCGCCAGCGATTCCACCCCTTCCTGGATCCGCGCCCCGCCGGAGTCGTTCAGGCCGATGACCGGCGCGCCCACCTTCATCGCGTGGTCCATCACCTTGCAGATCTTTCGGCCGTAGGCGCCGGAAAGCGAGCCGCCGAAGACGGTGAAGTCCTGCGCGAAGACGCAGACCAGACGCCCGTCGATCGTTCCCCACCCGGTGACGACGCCGTCCCCGAGCACCTTCTGATTCGCCATCCCGAAGTCGGCGCAGCGGTGCGTCACGAACTTGTCGATCTCGGAGAACGAACCGGGATCGAGGAGGATCTCCAGGCGCTCACGGGCGGTGAGCTTCCCCGCTTCGTGCTGCTTCTCGATGCGGGCCTTGCCACCCCCCGCCTCCGCTTCGCGGTGGCGGCGTTCCAGCTCCTCGAGCTTCTTGTCGTAGGCGGAGCTCACGGCGGTCTTATAACAGAAGGGGGACGAGCGCCTTCAAGGACCTCGCGGCCGGACCGGAAACCGGGCGTTCGGGAGGTCCCGAACGGGCCCGACGGGCGAACCGACCCGATTTCCACTTGACCCGGTGGGATGCGCGTCCTACGTTTCGCGCCGCACACCTCCGATTCACGCGGTGATGGACCCGTGGATTCGGGCCCCGGCGAGCGCTCGCCGGACGTCATCCCCAAGGACAATCGATGGATCCAGAGCACCCGAACGATCGCGCGTTGTCGGCCGAGGCCTCGGAGGCCAAGCCCGGTGAGAAGGCGAAGGCCGCCCGCGGAAAGGCGAAGAAGCCGCGCGTCCCCAAGACGGACAAGGCGGAGGCGGCCGCAAAGGCGCCGACGGGGCGGCGAAAGAAACGCGATGTCGCCGCGGAGCAAGGAGAGGTGAACCGCCCGACGGGCGCGGAGCGGGGATCGGACGCGGCAACGGGAGAGACCTCCCGCTCGACCGGGGGTCCGACACGCGACGAGCCGCGGCCGCCTCGTCCGACGCCTCCGCAGCTCCCATCGGAGACGATCGTCCGTCCGGTCTCCGCGCCGACCCCCTTCCCGCCGAGACCGACCCCGATCACGCCGCCGGCGCCGGCCGGAACGGTCGCGGTCGCCAGCCCCGCGCCTCCCGCGCCCGTTCGACTCCATGCCGTCGAGCCCGCATCGGCCGAGGCTCGCCGGGCCCCCGTCCACCACGGTGCGGCCGCGGGCGCACCGGGCGCCAGCCCGAGCCCCGTTCCCGGAGGCGAGAGCGGGCGTCCGCCGCAGTCTCCGGTCCCCTCGCCCAGCGGCGGCGGCCCCGGACCCGCCGGCGGAGCCCCCCATCCGCGGGATCCCAACAACCCCTACCGCCCGCCGTTCGTGCCGCACGGACAGCACGGCCAGCATGGGCAACACGGCCAGCACGGGCAGCACGGCCAGCATGGACAACACGGCCAGCACGGCGGCGGCCGACACCGACGCCGCGACCGACATCGGCACCGGGGCGGCGGAGGCGAGCGCCAGCCGTATCCCCAGTTCCGTCCGCCGATGCAGCCGGGGGCGGAGGTCGAGGAGGCCCCCGACCGGCCCGAGCGCGGCAACCGCGCGGAGGGGACCGAGTGGCGCCCGCCGCGGGTGGTGCGCGCGCCGAATCCGAAGTTCGACGGCAAGCGGATCGACATCTCCGAGCTCAAAGCCAAGCCGATGAACGAGGTGGTCGAGCTCGGCAAGGAGCTGGAGATCGAGAACGCGACGTCGATGCGCCGGCAGGAGCTGACGTTCGCCATCCTCCAGGCGGCGAGCGACCTGAACGCGCAGATCTACGGCAACGGCGTGATGGAGATCCTGCCGGACGGTTTCGGATTCCTGCGCTCGCTGGAGTACAGCTACCTCCCGGGACCCGACGACGTCTACGTGTCGTCGTCGGTGGTGCGGCGGATCGGACTGCGCACCGGCGACACCGTCACCTGCCAGGTGCGCCCGCCGCGGGAAGGGGAGCGCTACTTCTCCCTTCTCAAGATCGAGTCGATCAACTTCGAGCCGCCGGAGGTGGCGCAGAACAAGATCCTCTTCGACAACCTGACGCCGCTCTACCCCGACCGGAAGATCGGCCTCGAGTGGAACGCCGCCGACTTCACGACCCGGGTAATGGACCTGCTCTGCCCGATCGGCATGGGGCAGCGCGGACTGATCGTGGCGCCTCCGCGCACCGGCAAGACGGTGCTGTTGCAGAACATTGCGCACGCGATCATGAAGAACCATCCCGACATGGTCCTGATCGTGCTGCTGATCGACGAGCGTCCGGAGGAGGTCACCGACATGCAGCGCACGGTGAAGGGCGAGGTCGTCTCCTCGACCTTCGACGAGCCGGCGACGCGGCACGTGCAGGTGGCGGAGATGGTGATCGAGAAGGCCAAGCGCCTGGTCGAGCACAAGAAGGACGTCATCATCCTCCTCGACTCGATCACCCGACTCGCCCGCGCCTACAACGCGACGGTGCCCAGCTCCGGGAAGCTGTTGTCGGGCGGCGTCGACGCCAACGCCCTGCAGAAGCCGAAGCGCTTCTTCGGCGCGGCGCGCAACGTCGAGGAGGGCGGGTCGCTGACGATCATGGCGACGGCGCTGATCGACACCGGCTCCCGCATGGACGAAGTGATCTTCGAGGAGTTCAAAGGGACCGGGAACATGGAGATCAACCTCGACCGGAGGCTGATCGACAAGCGCATCTTCCCGGCGATGGACATCGCCAAGTCGGGGACCCGCAAGGAGGAGCTGCTCCTCCCGAAGGAGACGCTATCGCGGGTCTACCTGCTGCGGAAGGTGCTCACCGACTACGGCCCGGTGGAAGCGATGGAGAAGCTCCTCTCCGAGCTCAAGAACACCGAGTCGAACGGGGAGTTCCTGGGGAAGATCAACAAGTAGAGGCGGGCGTCACCGCCCGCCTCCCTCGTTTCATCCGAGACTCTCTCCGACGATGGCGCGGGGACTCAGCGGCGCTGGCCGCCGCCGGTCGCCGCCGAGGCGGCCCCGCTCTGCGGGATCCCCGTCGTCGCGTCGCCCCGGGCGACGTTCGAGCCCTCGGTCGCCAGCGGCGTCGGCATCCAGGGGAGCTCCTCGGCGAATCCGCGGCTCGCCTTCTTCGAGCGGAACTTCCCGCCGTCGAACGTGCCGGAGACCCACACCGTCATCTCGTTGCGGTTCCACCAGTTCTTCGAGGAGTACACCGGCAGCGTCCCGTTTCCGAAGTCGAGGCCGTAGCGCGGCCACTCGTGGCCGGGGAGATAGATCATCGGTTGAACGCCGCCGGCCATGATGTGGAACAGTGGCGAGAGCTTGCCGCGGACCATCACGTTCGCCTTCTTGTTGGGCTGGAAGACGGTCTTGAAGGCCGGGAGCATCGGTCCGAGCGGTTGGTTCTTGTACTCGCCGCGCAGCGTGACGGTCGCGCCGACCAGGCCGGCGAGATTCATCGCCATCGCGTCGTCGGCCACGTCGTAGGTCACGCCGCCGGCGGTCTCGATCGCCATCTTCGGGGCGCAGAACGCGTTCGGCGGGCAGTTCGTCACGTCGACGACCTTTCCGGTGATGAACGACGGCGACTTTCCGGGGGCGAACTCCTCGACCTTGAATCCGCCGATCCGGTTCATCCCCTTGGCAGTGACGAGCTGGCCGTCGAACGCCTCGAGGTCGGCGCGGAACGGGCCGTCGATCGGCAGGCGGTTGTCGCTGCCGTTCGGAACGAGGTAGACGCCGTTGTAGCAGGGAGTGGTGACGCACATCCGCTTCTCGACGACCACGCGGCCGGAGAAGGTCGCCGGGGCGGCGAAGGTGTCGGGGTGGAGCGAGGTGGCGCCGGCGCTTGCCGAGGCGAGACAGGTGATGAGGGAGAGAACGATGCGCTTCATGGGGGCGGCCTCCGTGGTTCGGGGTGGGCGCCGCTTGAAGCAACCTTCATTCCGAACGTAACCGGCTGGAATGACGCGACGTGGCAACCGTGGGCGTGTCGAATTTCCTACACCTGGGGCGGGGTTGTCCCCGGCGTAGGAATCGCGCCTCGGCGGCGCTTGCGATCGGTCGGTCGCGCCCGGGACATCGGCGGGGCGTCAGAGGAGTCGAACGACCGGCTGCTTTCGCATGAGCGACCGGCCGGTCTTGAGATCGTCGACGGTGGCGCAGAGCCAACGGTCACCGTCGACCTCGAAGGCGATCTCCAGCCGCGGCGCGCGGTCGTTCGGCGGGTGCGGCGGTCGAAGCGTGCCCAGCGTCGGGTTCGAGGCGTTCAAGGGGACGATCAGCCGCTCGTCGCCGCGGCTGCCGGCCTGCCGCCCGCCGAGCTTGTGCAGGTTGCCGTGGCCGTCCCAGGCGAAGCGGCGGTCCCCCTTCGCGCTCTCTCCGATCTCGCAGATCATGAGCTTGAAGATCGTCTCGGGGACGCCGAGGGAGCAGGTCGGAACGAGCTGCCTGCGCCACAGATCGCCGCCGGTCGGGAACCGCGTGCCGCGGGGGACGATCGTCGTGTACTGCGGCTCGTGCGTCTTCGGGTCGTGGGTCACGAAAGCGTATTCGTGGACGATGAAGTCGGTCTGTCCGAAGGCGCCGGCGGCAAAGGCGCAGGCGCCGAAGACGACCGCCTCGAACGGCTGCCAGGCGCGGACCCGGTCCCGGCCGAAGCGCTCCTCGACCAGGCCGTAGACGTCGGGGAGGAGCGAGGAGCCGCCGACCATCAGCACGTCGTCGACCTCCGCATCGCCGCGCGCGCGCGCCTGCTCCACCACGCCGTCGAGGCTCTCGCGCAGGTAGCGGTAGAAGCCGTTCGACTCCAGGATCGACACCACGTCGGCACGGGTGACCTCCAGGCTCTGCGGCGCGCCGTGAAGGCGAGCGCGCAGGCTCTTCGGGTCGTCGGGGGGGGTGAGGCGGAAGGTGTCACGGTCGCGGAAGAAGACCGCCTCCTTCACCCGGCGCGCCTCGCTCACCATCTGGTGGAACCAGTAGGCCTGGCCGTCGTCCAGGACCTCCTCCGAGAGCGGGTAGTCGAGGCGGCGGGCGAGCTCGCGCAGGATCCAGCGGTCGACGAGGTTTCCGCCGACCGCCCGCCCCTCCTTCCCGAGCACCTCGCAGTTTCCGCTCTCGAGCCCCTTCGGCGTGAGGCGCACCAGGGCCGCGTGCATCGTGCCGCCGCCGACGTCGATCACCAGCACCCGGCGGTGGCGATCGATGCCGAGGCCGTAGCCGAGCGCGGCCGCCACCGGCTCGTCGAGGAATCGCAGCCGTCCGACCCCGAGGTAGCGGCCGATCGCGGCGAGCTCGGCGCGGTACGACTCGTAGGCCTCGACCGGCGCGGTGACGACCAGATCGCGGATCCGCTCGCCGGTCACGCGCTTCACCTCGGCGAACAGCTCCCGCAGGAAGGCGCGCGCCACGTCGCGCGCGCCGAAGGAGCGGCTCCGCACGCGGGCGAGCGGTTTTAACGGCTCGCGCTCGAGCGACATCTTGAAGTTCGGAACGAACGCCGGCGTGGCGCGCACCTCGCTCATCTCCAGCGCGGTGCGCCCGATGTGCGCCTGGCGACCGAGGAAGAACCGCCGGGCGAAGAAGGGGCGCGCCCCCAACCGGCTCGAGAGGGTCCGCCGTTCGAGCAGGAGCGTCGCCGACGGAACCAGCCGTGGCGTCTCCAGGGGATCGAGCTCCCCCGCCTTCCGGCAGATCTCCGGGAGCTCGAGCGGAACCGGCCGCGCCTCCACCGGATCCCAGCGCGCGACCCCGGTGTTGGTGTTTCCGAGGTCGAGCGACCAGAACGACATCGACCGCGATCCTACATCGCCAGGGTGTACGATCGCGGCGGTGGGAGCGTTCGACGTGCCGGAGGTGGTCGAGCTCGTCTTCGCTGCCGGAGCGATGCTGGTGTTGGCGCGTCTGGCGCTCGCCGGCATCCCCGGCGAGACGAGGCGTCCGACGGCCGAAACCCGGGATGCGCTCGAGAACGCCGCCCGTTCGTTGGGTCTGACGTTCGTGCCGGGCGGACTCCTCCGGGCGTCGAAGGTCGAGGGGCGATCGCACGAAGGGGCGACCGTCCGTATCACCGCCGCGAGCGTTGGCCGCGCCGATCGGATCGAGGTGTTCGCCGCGGGCCCGATGGTGAAGGGGCTCGCCTTCCACGGGGAGGGGATTGCGGCGCGGCTCGGGAAGGCCCTCGGAAGCCCGGAGCTGCAGACCGGAGACGACACGTTCGACCGTCGCGTGCGGATCCACGGCGCGCCGCGTTCGATGCTCGACGAGCGCGTGCGGGAGCTCTTGCTCGCGGTGGTGGAGGCGGGGGGCTGGGTCGAGGACGGGGAGGTTCGCTTCCGCCTGCAGGGGGTCGGGGTGGCGAAGGAGTTG